>CAIOZU010000015.1 GCA_903862885.1 uncultured Pseudomonadota bacterium | reverse complement strand
GACGCCAGACTCTTGCTGCTGCACCCATCGCAAGCCAAAGCAACGAATCCTCCCGCTCCGTTCGCTTCGGTGGCACGTACATCAGTGCCTGCTGTTCATAGTCGATCTTGATGGTCTTACACGAAACGGCACATTGCGAGATCCACACCGATTACGCCTTCTTCTTTCGAAGGACGTTTTCGATCTTCATCTCGGCCTTGATCTTTCGAGCTTGCTTTGCGCTTGCCTTTAGCCGCTTGAACTTCCTCAGCTTTGCCAATGGCAACGGAATCTCACTCATCTGCATCCCTCCGGCATTTTTCCGGGATATCTGACCCAGCCAAATCCTTCTTCAAAGGAATCCGGAAATACATTTGCTCCCCAACGCGAGTTGTCGACGGCCGAGGTCTCGAACTGACCATGACAATATGAGCCGGTCCTCTCATCGTCCTTAAACAGCATCGCCACTTCGAATCCGGAGCGTTCCAACGCGAACAATTGCTCAATGGGTGGGCACCATGCCGTACAAAACGTAAGGATGGCCTTGGTCCCGTCTTCGGATACTCGGAACGAATCAGAAACGAGCGGCTGATGGGTTCCCCAGTTTGGAAGCTTCCAAAGGTCGCCGCTCATGACGGCATCCGTGTCGATCGAGCCATACTGTCTGAACAGCGACTTCCCTTCGAATCGACTTTTCAGTTCGAGAAGGCGCTTCGAGTCTACGTGGTAGACCTTTAAGTTGTTCTCAACCCATTCAGCACTCACTTCACCCACTCCCACCCTTTGCGACGAACTATCAGCGACACGTTGAACTGCGAAGTTCCATACGCTTTTGCCAACTGGGCTTGGGAAATGCCTCCGGCCTCGTACCTCTCTCGTATTTCTTTGACTTGTTTTTCGCTAAGCAGAAATTCGATCTTTCTTTTTCGTCGGCTACCAGCCTCCTTGCTGTAGTACTTCGCGCCGGCAACGGCTATCTCAGGACGCGAACACCACACGAGATTCGATAGCGAATAGTTCAGTGGATCCAGATCCTTGTGCCCGACCTCATTGAACTTCTTCGGATTCGGATTCTTAATGAAAGTCATTGCCAATAGACGATGAATTTGCTGTGACCTCGGACCATTTCCCCGGAGAATGACTGTCGGTGCGCCGCCAGACCCCTTATGGGGATGCAGCCTCCTCGGCTTCGCTCTGACATAGCTCCAAACGGCACCGCTCTTGGTGATCATGTAGTTTGGGAAATCAGGAATCGGATACTGCTCATCGACAATGGGCATGCGAACTCCAGCGAAAAGAGCCACCTGCCTGACTTATTACGTCGTTCCTTCATATAGGGCCCGGAATTCAGTCACAATCTCACTATGTCGCGTCTCGGCACCCTGCGAAAATTGGTGGCCCGTCCCTAACCAGCTCAACACGAATATCCATGAAGCAAATAACTAAGATCAAACGGCTGAAGCTCCGAGACATCTGGGAGAAAGAAGCTGCCGACTTCACGCCTTGGCTTGCCGAGAATATTCAGGCACTGGGCGAGGCCCTTGGGATGGACCTGGAGCTGCAGTCTCAAGAGGCGCCTGTCGGTGATTTCTCGCTCGATCTTCTGGCGAAGGACCTTGGCTCAAGTCGACTAGTCGTAGTTGAGAATCAACTTACGCAGACGGACCACGATCATCTAGGGAAGCTGCTCACATACGCTGGTGGATTCGACGCTGGCGTCGTGGTTTGGGTATCCGAGGCGATACGCGAGGAGCACCGCCAGGCACTGGACTGGCTGAATCAGCGAACTGACCAGGAAACTGAATTCTTCGGCGTAGTGGTAGAGGTGTTGCAAATCGAGAATTCCGCGCCGGCATTCAATTTCAGGGCCGTGGTGTTTCCAAATGATTGGCAGAAGAGAACTCGAAGTCATACGACGACGACGACCTCCACGAGAGGGGAAGCGTATCGGCAGTATTTCCAGCCTCTGATTGACGAACTGCGCGAGAAGTATCGATTTACAGGCGCTCGCGTCGCACAACCGCAGAGCTGGTACGCATTCTCAATCGGCACCTCAGGAATACCCGCCAGTGCGGTATTCGCCGGGAACGGAACGGCCCGGGTTGAGCTTTACATTGACGTCGGCGACCTAGCCTCTAACAAGAACCTTTTCGATTGGCTTCTCAAACAAAAGGACGCAATCGAAAAGGAATGCGGTTTCCCGCTCACTTGGGAGCGGCTTGAAGAACGGCGAGCATGCCGCATCTGCGTAAGTCGCCCCGGCAGCATCGAGAGTAGTCCTGACGAACTAGGCGAGATTCGAAAGTGGCAGATCGAACGGCTGCTGATCTTCAAGAGGGTATTTGCTCCGCTCGTAAAGGCCGGGCTGAAGCAGCCCACTGGCGTGTCGGCCTCATAGCTTCCCCGAGGACTATTCTAGGTCCAAAACACCGGTAGACTTCCGGTAGACCTCAGCGCCGGAAAAACATCGCGTTTTCCTGCAGAAAATCGCATATAGAATTGGTAACCCCCTGGCTTCCTGATGGAAACCAATTCAACCTCGTAGCTACGCCTTCTCCGCCATCTGTAACTCCGCAATTTTGAAGGGAACTCTGCAGCCTCCGATCCCGCAGTAGCCGTTCGGATTCTTCGCGAGGTACTGCTGGTGATAGTCATCCGCGTAATAAAAGATCGGCCCCCGCTTGATTTCAGTGGTGATCGCACCACGACCCGCTCGCGACAGCGCTGCTTGGTACGTTGCCATCGATTGCAGGGCAAGCCGCTCATGCTCCGCCGAGTGCACATAAATGACCGATCGGTATTGCGTACCGACATCATTACCCTGACGCATGCCCATGGTCGGGTCATGCGACTCCCAGAACAACTGCAATAAAGTCTCAAAGGATATTTTTCGGGGATCAAACACCACCTGCACCACCTCAGCGTGGGCCGTCAGCCCCGTACACGCTTCTTCATAGGTGGGGTTGAGGGTGATGCCCCCGGCATAACCGACCGCAGTCGAGTAAACCCCTGGGGTCTGCCAAAATAATCGCTCAGCACCCCAGTAGCAACCCATCCCAAATACAGCCACTTCATCGCCCTCTGGAAAAGGCGCGACTAGGGGATGACCACTCACATAGTGCCGATTGGTCACCGACTGGCGCGTCTCCCGGCCCACCAATGCCTCTAAAGGACCCAGTATTACCCGTTTCTTAGACAGTAGCGACATCCAGCCTCTCCTTACTCGTTCAGCCATTGTATGTCGAACCCGCCACGACGCAACACCGCACGCGCCGACTCAGCCGATCGCCATTCGTTGGGGAGCCGCAGCGATCACACTGTCTTTTACACGCCAATTTAGGTACCGTGCGCTATCTCAAGGATACTTCGCCGTGCTCATCGCCAATCCACAAAATCTACATCACCCCGTGGCATCGACCACGCGTCCCTATGGCATCCGCGTGAGCCTAAGCCGCGCCGATACCTTCAGCCTGCTGGTAGGCGCCGACTGGCAGACCCACCACTGGTTTGAATCGGGTGAGGCGCGTGACCACGCCTTAGCAGACATGCAACGCGAGCATGAGTATTCACGCCAAGGAGATAAGCCCACGGTGGTGCTCGAGGCTATTCACGCATCCCGTTGAGTCGCGCGGCGGATGGCCCACGCCCGAGTCCAAGCATCCCACCCAGTGGGATAGGCATTAGATCAAATCAAAACAGAGCGATCGCACTCCCGGCTAAAGCACCACCTAACAGTGCGCCCGCCAACACATCGCTCGGGTAATGCAAACCCAACACCACCCGCGAGGCTGCCACTAAAGTGGCCATCGGCACCAAAATCCAACACAGGATCGGAAAGTAGTAAGTGGCTACCACCGTGAAAGCCACCGCATGCAGGGTATGACCGGATGGAAAGCTGTAGCGATCCAAGGGCGCCATGGCGGCTTCAATACCGACAAAGCGAATATAAGGACGCTCACGCACCAGACGATGCTTCAGTGTCTTATAGAGCACCAGTCCCGTGGCGCCGGTCACAGCCATCACGCACGCGGGTTTTAACCCGGCTTCACCCCAGAGACAGGGTAATGCCAACATCAGCGCGTACCAAAACACACCATCGCCCAAACGACTGACCGCTCGAAAGAGCGAGCGTACAAAGCGACGCTGACAGCCTCGATTGAGGCGCTCGCACACGCTTTGCTCAAAGAGATCCACTCGTCCAAACAGCTGCTCGGCGCGACCGACCCACATGAGCGTACCCCATCGGGCGACTTGCCCTTCTATGGACAAGCCTAGCCACACCACAAGTCACCCCCGTGAACAAACCGTGACAATTTATTGACTATCAACCGCTTAGCTGGTCGCCAGGACCCCTCCAGACGGGCCGCGCGCGTATGCTAAAATGCTCCTGTTTTCGTGACCTCCATGGCTTTCCAGAGACCCGTATCCATGACACCCACCCCCTATACGTCGTCCACCGGCGGCGAACGCATTTCGATCGCCAACGGGAAACTCACCGTCCCCGACCAACCCATCATTCCGTTCATTGAAGGCGACGGCACCGGCCCCGATATCTGGCGCGCCAGCGTCCGGGTGCTCGATGCAGCCGTCCAAAAAGCCTACGGCGGTCGTCGCAAGATTCATTGGCTGGAGGTTCATGCCGGCGAAAAAGCGCATACCTTATTCAACAGTTGGCTGCCTGATGAAACGGTGACGGCCTGCCGCGACTACTTAGTCTCCATCAAAGGCCCACTGACCACGCCCATTGGCGGTGGCATCCGTTCACTGAATGTCGCCCTTCGTCAGATGCTCGATCTGTATGTCTGTCTGCGCCCCGTGCGGTGGTTCAAGGGAGTCCCCTCCCCGGTGAAAACACCAGAGAAAGTGGACATGGTGATTTTTCGTGAGAATACCGAAGACATTTACGCTGGCATTGAATTTGAAGCGGGCACGGCGGACAACAAGACTTTCCTCGAGTTCTTGCGCACCACCTTTCCAAAGCAATACGCCAAGATCCGTTTCCCCCACAGCTCAGGCATCGGCGTCAAGAACGTGTCCCAAGAGGGCACTGAGCGGCTGTTTCGTTCGGCGGTCGAATACGCCATTGCCAACCAACGCAAGAGCGTCACGATTGTCCACAAGGGCAATATCATGAAGTTCACGGAAGGCGCTTTCCGCAACTGGTGTTACGCGCTCGCTGAAAAGGAATTCCCTGGCAAAACCTACAGCTGGGAACAGTGGGAGCGAACCAAGGCCGCACAAGGCGAGCCCGCCGCCAATGCGGAGATGGGACAGGCGAAAAAAGACGGTAAAGTCATTATTAAAGATGCCATCGCTGACATCACGCTCCAACAGATACTGACCCGCCCCGACGAATTCGATGTCATGGCCACGCTCAACCTCAATGGCGACTACCTCTCGGATGCGTTGGCGGCTCAAGTGGGCGGCATCGGCATCGCGCCCGGCGGCAACATCAACTACCTCACAGGGCATGCCGTCTTTGAAGCGACACACGGCACTGCGCCTAAGTACGCCAATCTAGACAAGGTCAACCCAGGCTCGGTGATTCTGTCGGGTGAAATGATGTTTAGGTACATGGGCTGGACCGAAGCGGCTGACGCCATTATCACTGCCATGGACAGAACCATCGCCGCCAAAACAGTGACCTATGATTTCGCACGACTGATGCCTGGCGCCACTGAAATCAAGTGCAGTGCATTTGCCGACGAGATGATCAAGCACCTGTAACCTCAGAGAAGCAGCGCGTCCACCCACGGTGGACGCGCCTCACTCGCCGAAGGCTGCGCCAAGCGCTGCCGTTAGGTCAGCGATCAAATCATCCGTGTCTTCCAAGCCGATCGACAGCCTCGCGGTGGTGGGCCCGATATCAGCAAAAGCTCGCAGCGCCGCTGGCAGCTCTCTCGGCTGCATTAATTGCGGCGGCACAATCAATGACTCGGTCGAGGCGAGACTTGCCACCGATGCAAAAAGCTGCAGCGAATCGGCGAACAGACGACTCTGTTCTGCGGTACCCGAGAGATCAATCGTCACCACCGAGCCTGAATCAGGCATCTGCTTGGCCGCAAGTGCAAACCCTGGGTGTGATGCCAAACCCGGGTAACGCACCCGAGTCACTCGTGGGTCACTCTCCAGAAAACGCGCGATAACCAGCGCATGACGACACTGCGCCTCGCGACGGATGTGATAGGTCTTTAAGCCCCGACTGATCAAAAAAGCGGCATGCGGATCCAATGTGGGGCCTAAGGCAATCACCTGGGTCCGAATCTTATCCACTAAGGCACGCTGCCCCATCACCGCGCCGCCCATCACATCCCCATGACCGGCCGCTGACTTGGTTAAACTGTGTACAAACAGATCAATACCAAAGCCCGCATGCGCCTCAAGACCAGCAAAAGTATTGTCAATCACCGTTAAAGCGCCACATCCCTTTGCAGCTTTCACGATGAAAGAAATATCAGCGATCTTAAGCGCCGGATTGGTCGGTGATTCAAACCACACCAGACGCGTGGGGGTCGCCGCCAGCACGCGCTCAATGCCCACATGGTCGTCCATCGATATCAACGTCGTCTTGACACCAAATCGTGCCAGCGTCTTCAGTAACAGACTGCGCGTTGGGCCGTAGGTCTCGACACAAATCAACACATGATCGCCCTGCGACAACAGCGCAATCAGGGTAGCCGCCACTGCCGCCATACCCGTGGAGACCGCTACGCACGCCTCCTGCCCCTGCAACTCAGCCAGCAGCGTCTCAAGCTCTCGAACGGTCGGGTTGGCAGTGCGACTGTAGTGATAGGCGCCACTTTCATTATTCCACGCACGCTCCACCTCTGTGAGCGACTCCAGTTCAAACTTAACGGACTGGTAAATAGGCGACACCAAAGGACGATTGCCCGGCGCCGGCTCATCGGCGCGGTGATGAATAATACGAGTTTTTGATTTCATAATAAGTTTCTGCAGTCAAAGTAACCCAAGGAGGCCATCCGCCCGATGCAAACGCGATCCGAACACACCCTCACAGCGCAGCCAATCGTTCTGCTGCTAATAGCAAAGCGGTATCGGACTTAGCAAAGCACAGCCGAAGAATACGCTCACCCACCGGCGATTCCTCTGAAAAGGGAGAGATCGGGATGGTCGCAATACCGTGATGTTTCACTAGGCGAAGCGCGAATGCCGTATCTTTCTCATCTGATATTGACGAGTAATCGACCAACTGGAAGTATGTCGCGGCGGAGGGAATCGCAACGACCCGGGTAGAGGCCAACAGAGAATTAAAATAATCTCGCTTTGCTTGGTAAAAATTTGGTAACTCAGACTCCCACTGCGGATGCTCCGTCATAAAATCCGCCAAAGCATACTGCAAGGGGGTCGCAATCGAAAAGGTCACAAACTGATGTACCTTACGCAACTCGAGGGTGAGCTCCGCTGGTGCGACGCAATAACCGATTTTCCAGCCGGTGGCGTGGTAGGTCTTACCAAAGGAGGACACCACGATACTGCGCGCGGCCAACTCGGCATGACCATTAACACTGACGTGCGTGCGACCATCAAACACCATATGCTCGTACACCTCATCGGCAAGCACCACGATGGACGTCGGGCGAAGTATCTCCGCGAGTTGATCTAGATCGGCAGCCGACAGACAGGCCCCGCTGGGATTGTGCGGCGTATTGACAATCAGCAGGCGCGTGCGCGGTGTTATCGCCTCTTTGAGACGCTGCCAATCGATGGAAAAGCGGGGGCGCAGTAACGGGAGGCGACGCACGCCTGCGCCACACAGCGCCACAATCGGCTGGTAGCTGTCGTAAGCCGGATCGAGAAGAATCACTTCATCTCCGGGGTGCACCAAGGCTTGGATGGACGAGGCGATCGCCTCCGTCCCACCACAAGTGATTGTCACCTCCTCTTGGGCGGAGACCTGCCGCAGATAGCATCGCTCTATCTTGGCGGCGATCGCCTCCCGCAACGCCACCACACCACTCATAGGCGCGTACTGATTATGGCCGCGGTGCAAGTGCTCCGTCACGCAGTCCAACAAACGCGTCGGTGGATTAAAATCAGGCACCCCTTGCCCTACATTCACTGCTTGATACTCGATTGCCGCTTGCGACATCACGGTAAAGAGCGTGGTGCCGACGGCCGGCAACCGACTGCGCATCACGAAAGGCGCCACCCGACTAATGGGCTGATTGCTCAAAGGCATAGAGCGCCGCTCCGACGACCCCCGCCGACTGGCGTAGGCTGGCCGGCACCACCTTCAAGTTCGGTGTCAGCAAGCCCTGAAACTCTTCCCAGCGCTCACTGACGCCGCCCCCGACGATGAACAGGTCAGGCCACAGCAAGCGATGATATTCGAGAAGCACTGCATTCACGCGTGCACACCAGGCCGGCCAATCGAGATTAAGCTGCGCACGCGTGCGCGCGCTTGCCTGAATCTCTGCCTCCTCGGCGCCGACATGTAAATGACCCAACTCCGTGTTTGGCCACAGCACACCATCCAAAAATAACGCCGTGCCAATGCCGGTACCAAAGGTCACCATCATGACCTTACCCAGTTGCCCTCGGCCCGCACCGAATCGCACCTCTGCAAGACCCGCGGCATCGGCATCATTTAAGACATACCCAGGCCGACCAAGCGCCTCGCTCAACCACAACACGGCATTGGCATCGATCCAATCCGGACTGATGTGAGCGGCCGTGTGGGTCACCCCGTGACGCACCACCGATGGAAAGGCGAGACCCACGGGGCCTGTGCAATCAGGGAACTGCAACGCTAAGGCCTGCACCGCCACGCGGCTTCCCTCCAAGGTGGCGCCTAAGGGTGTGGGCACGGCCACCAACTCACCGACCAGTTGCCCTGTGACCGAGTCCACCGCACCCGCCTTAATAAACGAACCACCGTAATCAATGCCGAGCAATAGGCTCATGCCGACTCCTCAAAGGCCATCTGGGCATCGTGCAGTCGCTTGCGCTCAGCCTGCAGCATGTAAATGCCCGCACTCACCACGCAGGCCGTGACCACCAAGACAAGCAAGGTCGCTAAGGCATTGATATCCGGGCTCACGCCGAGCCGCACTTTGGAAAATACCAACTGCGGTAGGGTTGTCGAACTCGGTCCCGACACAAAGCTGGTAATCACCAAGTCATCCCATGACAAGATAAAGGCGAGCACCCAGCCGGAGGCAATGGCCGAGGCGATCAGTGGCAAGGTAATCACCGCAAACACCTTCCACGGCCGCGCGCCTAAGTCCATCGCCGCCTCCTCAATGGAGCGATCGACCGTCGCGAGGCGCGCCTTCACGATAACAATCACATACGCCATCGAAAAAGTGATGTGCGCAATGGTGATGGTTACCGCGCCACGCCCCCGAGGCCAACCCATCGTTTGCTCAAGCGCGACAAACAGCAACAGCAGCGAAAGTCCCGTGATCACCTCAGGCAACACCATCGGCGCAGTGGTGAGCAGATTAAACATCGCGCGACCTCTAAACCGCCGATAACGCTCCAGCGCGAACGCCGCGAGCGTCCCCAAAATCACCGCCCCTGTGGCATTGGCCGTAGCGATTTTAAAACTTAAGCGCGCCGCGTCAAGCAGTGCGCCGTTATGAAATAACTCGCGATACCAAGCGAGCGTCGGCGAGTTAGCGGAATCCCAGACCGTCACCAACCGTGAGGCATTAAAAGAATAAATAATCATTGCGAAAATCGGTAGATAGAGGAATGAAAAGCCAACCGCCATGGCACCGAGCACTAGGCCTGCACGCCGCTCATTCATGGATGGCCTCCCCGCGCGCCTGAACTCGCTGCAGAAGCAACACCAGACCCGACAGCAACACCAGCAGAACAATCGCCAAGGCACTGGCCACTGGCCAGTCGCGATTACCGAAGAACTCGTCCCACACCACCCGACCAATCATCAATGTATCAGGCCCACCGAGCAAGGCGGGAATCACGTACTCCCCGACCGCCGGAATAAAAACCAACAAGCAACCGGCGAAAATACCTTGCTTCGTCAGAGGCAGTGTAACCTTCATAAATACTCTGGCAGGACGACAACCCAGGTCAGCAGCCGCCTCCAGAAGATTCAGGTCTAACTTCTCAATAGCGGAATACAAAGGCAAGATCATAAAGGGCAGATATGAATACACCATACCGATATACACCGCAAAATCCGTTTGCAGCAATTGCAGTGGCTCATGGATAAGGCCTAGGTGCATCAGTACGCCGTTGATCGGCCCGTTACGCCCAAGCAACCCAAGCCAGGCATAGACGCGCAGCAAAAACGACGTGAAAAACGGCAGCACAACCAACAAAAACAGTACGTTTCGCCACCCGTTGGGTGCGCGCGCGATTCCATAGGCCATGGGATACCCAAGTAACAACGCCAGCAGCGTGGAAATACCGGCGACCTTAATGGAATTTAAAAATGCCTCGATGTATAAATCATCACCAAATACAAACGCAAAGTTCGAGAAGTGCAGCCGAATCTGCAATATCTGATCTTGCGTCCACACAAATACCGGCTCAACAGGTGGCATAGCCAACACAATATTGGCAAAAGAAATCTTAAGAACAATTAAAAATGGGATAAGAAAAAATAGCAAAAGCCACAGATAAGGCGCCGCAATCACATACCAACTGCCCGACGGCAGAAGACGTTGCAACCGGCGATTAGACAGAAGACCGTGCATCAGGTTAGCGCGTCACAACCACAGGGGCTGACCCATCCCAATAGAGCCATACGCTTTCATCCTGCTGAAAATTCTCCTCGTGGCGATGTGTATTGGGCGCAGTGACCTTTAATTGAAGGCCAGTAGGCAGGCGCACCAAGTAGCGGGTTGCACCGCCTAAGTAGGCAACCCCTGAAATGACCCCATTCACCACATTGTCTGGCTGCGCAGGCTTCGCTGCCGACATCTGAATTTTCTCTGGCCGAATAGCCACGGACACGCTCGAATCGGGTGGCCCACTGACACCATGGTCAATGTACACACTCACCCCCAACTCCGGACAATCAATGCGCGCATGGTCGGCTTCATCTACCGTGAGGCGCCCCGCCATCATATTAACGGAGCCAATAAAATCGGCGACGAAGCGTGAATTGGGGAATTCGTATATGTCGGCCGGCGTACCCACCTGTAGGATTTCGCCCGCACGCATCACCCCAATGCGCGTAGCGAGGGTCATCGCCTCTTCCTGATCATGGGTCACAATCACGAAGGTCACACCCAACTGTTCCTGCAGCTTGATGAGCTCAAACTGAGTGTGCTCACGCAATTTTTTATCGAGCGCGCCTAGCGGTTCATCGAGTAGCAGAAGCTTTGGGCGTTTGACCAGTGCGCGCGCCAAAGCCACCCGTTGGCGTTGACCACCCGAGAGCTGATGAGGCTTTCGCTTCTCATACCCCTCCAACTGCACCAGGGCGAGCATGTCGCGCACTTGCGAGGAAATCGCCGCGCGGCGCAAGCCATCCTGACGCAAGCCAAAAGCGACATTCTGCTCAACCGTCATGTGGGGAAATAGTGCATACGATTGGAACATCATGTTAACCGGCCGCTCGTAGGGCGGCACGTGGGTCACATCCACCCCATCGATCGTGACGCGCCCTTCGCTGGGCTCTTCAAATCCCGCCAGCATGCGAAGCAGCGTGGTCTTACCACAGCCAGAGCCGCCTAAGAGGCAAAATACTTCGCCCTTAGCGATCTCCAAGGACACCTGCCGAACTGCCACAAACTCACCAAAGCGCTTGGTCAGCTGCTCGATTCGGATATACGCTTCACTCATAAGAGGATCCTTAGTGACCTGTGCGCACACGAGTCCAAGCTCGATTGGCGTAGCGTGTGTACGTCAAGGATTCGGCCCGATGAGGCTGCAATCGTACACGCACCTCAGCCGGCGGAAAAATAATCTCATCAGCGGCCAATTCAGGGGCGACGAGGCGATCAGCGGCGGCATTGCCTGACGGGAATTTGCGCACGGTGGTGAAATCGGCGGCGACCTCCTCACGCATTAAAAAATCGAGGAATTGGTGGGCATTGTCTGGATGCGGCGCATCGGCGGGAATCGCCAACATATCAAAAGTCACCATGGCGCCTTCTTTAGGGGTCAGAAAAGCAATCTCGATACCCTTACCTGCCTCGCGCGCCCGATCACGCGCCTGCAAAACGTCGCCACTCCACCCTAAAGCCACGCACGTCTCCCCATTGGCGAGATCATTTATATACTGGGAGCTATGAAAATAGCGCACCGATGGACGCACCGCGCGCAGCATGTTCTCAGCCGTCTGCAAGTCCTCACGACGCTCAGACGCCGGATCGATACCCAGCCACAGCTTGGCGGAGAAAAACACCTCAGCCTCCGAATCCAGCATGGTGAAGCCGCAGCGCTTAAGCTTGGCGGCATTGGTTGGGTCAAAAATTATCGCCCAACTGTCCAATGCGTGATCACCTAGGGCTTTCTTCACCGCCGCCACGTTATAACCAATCCCGGTCACCACGCCCGAATAGGGCACACCAAAGCGGTTGCCCGGATCTACGCCTTCTAACTGGCGCATCACCGCCGGATCCAGGTTGTGATAATGCGGCAGCTTTGATTTATCCAGCGGAAGCAAGATCCCCTGCTTCGCTTGACGCTCCAAGAAAAAGTCAGTCGGCACCACCACATCGTAGCCGGTGTGCCCGGTGAGCAATTTAGTTTCCAGCACTTCGTTGCTGTCAAACAGATCGTAATTCACCTTAATACCGGTCTCACGCTCAAAGCGCGCGATCGTGTCAGGGGCGATGTAATCGGACCAGTTCAATACATTGACGACTCGATCTTCGGTAAGAGCCGTCGTCATGCCTTGCGAATTGCCTGTGGAGCCGGTTGGCGCACACGCTACCTGAAGACACGCCACCAGCAACCCCAAGAGAGTGAGTCGCAGACATTGCGAAGCCATCGGGTATTCCTTAGACGTTGAGCAGCAGATGCTCACGTTCCCACGCGGAGATCACCTGTAAGAAGGCCTCATGCTCGTTTTCTTTTACGGCGGTATAGGCTGCCACAAAGCGCTCACTAAACATATCCACCAGCGGTCTGCAATCGGTCAGTAATCGCAGCGCCTCTGCCAAGGTGCGTGGCAGCTGAAAAGGCAGATCATAAGCGCTCCCGCTAATAGGCTCCGTCGGCTTTAAGCCCTCCATCATGCCCAGGTAGCCGCAGGCCAGGGACGCTGCCATCGCCAAGTAAGAGTTCGCATCCGCACCCCCACAGCGATTCTCGACACGGCGACCCGCGGGTGAGGAGACGGGCACACGAAGACCGGCGGTCCGATTGTCATAACCCCAGTGCACATTGATCGGCGCTGAATTATGCGGCGTGACCCGACGGTAGCTGTTCACATTGGGTGCGAATAAGGACATCGCTGCCGGCAAGTAGCGTTGCAAACCTGCAATGTGAGCAAAAAACAGCGGCGTCGCGGTCCCGTCGGCCGCACTAAAAATATTTTGCCGCGTCTTGATATCCACAACACTCTGGTGAAGGTGCATGGCACTGCCCGGCTCTTTACCCATCGGTTTTGCCATAAATGTGGCATACATCTTGTGCCGCAGTGCCGCTTCTCGAGCGGTGCGTTTAAACATAAACGCCTGATCGGCCAACGACATGGCCGGTCCATGGAGGAGATTGATCTCCATCTGAGCGGCGCCGGCCTCGTGGATCAGCGTGTCGATTTGAATTTCCTGCGCCTCACAGAAGGCGTACACATCGTCAAATAAGGGATCGAACTCATTGACTGCTGCAATGGAATAGCTTTGCCGACCAATCTCTGGCCGCCCGGAGCGACCAATAGGTGGCTTTAAGGGATAGTCGGAGTCGATGTTAGGCTCTACTAAAAAGAACTCGAGCTCAGGGGCAATCACCGGCTCCCATCCCTGCGCGCTGTACAAGTCGAGCACCCGTCGCAACACATGACGTGGCGACATCGTGACGGGTGTGCCATCGTGGTAAAAGCAATCGTGAATCACCTGTGCGGTCGGCTCACCCGCCCATGGCACCACCCGAATGGTGCTGGCGTCAGCTTTTAGAACAATGTCGATTTCAGATGGATTGATGGCGCTGTCATCTTCCGGATACTCACCGGTGACTGTTTGCAGGAAGATGGATTCAGGCAGACGCATGCCTTCCTCTTCCATGTACTTTTCCGCCGGCACGACCTTACCGCGAGCAACGCCCGCCATATCCGGAATGATCGCCTCTACTTCCGAGATACCATGATCTTTCAGGAACTGTCGGATGGGACTCTGCTTCATACATCACCGCCTGTGTGTTTGGCTGCCAGAGCGCGCATTCGGCCCCGAGCAGCATCGCCAAAAGCAGCAAACAGCGCTTTTGAAAAAGAGTTATTCATCACTTGCCATTCAGGGTGCCACTGCACCGCTACGGCAAAAGAACTGGCATCCGCCACGCGCACCCCCTCGATGACACCATCCGGTGCGCGCGCCTCGACAATCAGCCCCTGCCCTAAGTGATCAATGCCCTGAGAATGCAGAGAGTTCACTTGGATCTCAGTGGCACCGGCCCACTGCGCAAAGCGCCCACCCGGGGTCAACGCCACCGGATGCGCCGCAGCGTACTGCTGATCGAGACTGTGCGTACTGTCTTCGCGGTGCGACATAAACCCGGGGACATCCTGTAGCTGCTGATGCAGCGTGCCGCCGTACGCCACATTCAGTTCCTGGAACCCGCGACAGACCGCCAACAGCGGGATACCCGCTTCGACGCAACGTCGCGCTAAGGGCAAGGTGGTCGCGTCGCGCTCCGGATCGTGCCAGGTGCCTGGCGCGCTGGGCGGACCCTGATAGTGAATCGGTTCGACGTTGGAGGGGCTGCCGGTCAGCAGGACGCCATCGAGTGTGGGCAGAATCGCTTCTAGATCGAGTCGCTCGCCAAGCACCGGGATCATCAACGGCACGCCCTCAGCGGCATCCGTGATCGCCGCCAAGTACTTTTCACCCACGCAATGAAACCAGTGACTGCCCAACAGCCTCCGGTCCGCGGGTACGCCAATGACGGGTCTGTGCCTTCGCATGTTAATAATATTAAACAGATCGAGCGTGGCACGCGGGCCGACGCGGAGCCCTATTTAACCACAGTGCACGCACCGGCGTCCTCACCCCGTCGAGGGAAAACGGCGTTATCTAGCTGATATGATAGCTATTTTTAGTGCTGGACGCGCGACAGCCTAGGCCGCCTGCTGTACTGACACCCCAACGCACCGACCAGAACGCAACCAAACCATCACAAAATCTTAAGCGGTTCGCCACCTACGGATGGTCCCCGTGACGGATCAGGTAACAGCGGTGAATTTTGGCATTGCGCTCAAAATCCTTAGGGATCGTCGCCCGGCTGATATCTTCAATCTGCAACTCACTCAAGGTGTCGCCATCCAATTCAAAGCGAGTGAAATTGGTGGAAAAAATAAGCAAGCCGCCCGCTGCCAGCAAGCGGGTAGCCGATCGCACCAAATTAATGTGATCACGCTGCACATCTAAGGTGCCACTCATGCGTTTTGAATTCGAAAAAGTCGGCGGATCTAAGAAAATCAAATCCCAGCCCCCACTCGGCGCACTGTTGAGCCACTCGATGGCATCCGCCTGCACCAACACGTGCTGTCGACCACCGAATGCATTCAGTTCCAGATTGCGCCGCGCCCAGTCAAGATACGTTCGCGACATATCGACCGTGGTCGTCGAACTCGCGCCACCGGCCGCCGCATACACCGTGGCCGTGCCGGTATAACCAAATAGGTTTAGAAAGCGTTTGCCCTGTGCCAAATCGCGTATCCGCGCTCTAGTCAACCGATGATCAAGAAACAATCCGGTATCAAGATAATCATCAAAGTTTAATAAAAACAGTAACCCACCTTCGCTGACTTCGTGGAATTCTTCCTCTGATGCCAACTTAGTGTATTGATCAAGGCCCTTACGGCGGCGACGCGTACGAAACCAAATATGATCCGCATCAAGCCCCAACACCTCCGGCAACACCGATACCGCCTCCGCCCGTCGCCCGCGCACTTTTTCTTCAGCAACGGTCGCGGGTGCCGCGTATTCCTGCACAAACGCATACTGTAGCGGCGGATGCTCATGACCCTCGGATGCTTTTGAAAACACATCAATCGCAAAGGAGTACTCGGGCATATCCGCATCGTAGGCGCGATAACACTGCACCTGCTCACGCTTCGCCCACTTACCTAACGCTTCCATATTCTTACGCAGCCGATTCGCGAACATCTGCGCACCCGGCGCCTCACGCCGCGCAGGATCGACAGGCGGCAACCTGCCCGGACGAAACTCGCGACTGAAGTGCGACGGACTGACGTCAAAGCGCAGCAACTGCGCCTCAATCGGTCCGTTAAATAGCCGGTGTTTGCGTTTGGCCTCTAACTTTAATTCACGACAGAGAACCGGATTGCCGGTAAACACCGCGGCCTGCCATCCTAGAAAGTGAGTGCGAAGTACCTGCCCCAACTCGGCATACAACCCGCGCAACTGATCGGTCTCACCCAACCGATCGCCATACGGCGGGTTCACCAACAACAAACCCGAACCGGCCGGCGCGCGCACAGCCGACAGGGAACTGCGATCAATGCGTACCAGTGCGGCCACCCCCGCTCGCGCGGCTGAGCCGCGCGCCACTTCAACGGCACGGCCATCGTGATCGCTACCAAAAATACGGCCCGGCGGCCAGGTCGCGACAGCACGCCGTTCCTCGGCCTCGGCGACTAACTGCGCCCACACACCCGCCTCATGCCCCGCCCAGCCAAAAAAGCCAAAGTAGTCACGGTGCAGGCCAGGCGCCACGTCACTGGCCATTAAAGCGGCCTCAATGACCAGAGTGCCCGAACCACACATCGGATCGACGAAGGCACCCCCACGCAGAGCGATCTCAGGCCAACCCGCACGCAGCAGCAAGGCGGCTGCTAAATTTTCTTTAAGAGGGGCTGCCACCCCCTCTGTACGCCAACCGCGACGGTGTAGCCCCTCACCAGCCAGATCAATGGCAAACATGGCCTGATTGTCGACGACCCGCACACTGACTCGCACAGAGGGTCGCGCCGTATCCACATCAGGACGCTCTCCGCGCTTGTCACGCAGCTGATCGACGATCGCGTCTTTAACTTTCAGTGCGCCATAACGGGTGTGTGTGATCTGCGAGCGCGTCGTATCAAAGTCGACCGCGAGCGTCGCACCAGGCGCTAAGTGCAGCGACCAATCCACCTCGCGGGCCGCCGAATAGAGCGCCTCGGGCGAGTCGGCCGGTGCGCTGTGAAGATTCAGAAGGACACGACTCGCCACGCGCGACCACAGACACGCCCGGTACGCGCTCTCTAATGAGCCCGTCCACGTTCCACCCCACGAGCGCTCACGATACTCAGTCACTCCAAGCGCCTGCAGCTCTTGCGTCAGCAAGTCGGCCGCACCCAGCGGAGTAGTCACCACAAAATCAGGCACTGGCCACCTCAATAATGCGAACGCCTTTCAGCGTCGCTAGAACCCGCTTTAACAATCGGTACACATCCGCATCAAAGGGTACCGTCAACCCATCCAAACGGGCCGCTTCGGCCGGATCCTGCACGGTACCCAGATAACGCCACCGATCTAACACGTGAAAATCTTCTTGGCCACGCCAATCCGTTTCGACCAGTAGAATACGCCCTTGGTAAGGCCAGGATGGCAACTTGATCGAAGACAGCGCCAGACGCACTCGAATGCCGTGTAAGACAGGCGATTCCTCGCCCACACACGCCCCTTTGCAACGCTTCAACTGATACGCAAAACACGATCCGTCCTCGTCGCCCCCACCCGATTCAATCCCCAGCACCCGGGCGCACAACTGGTGGGCACGTACCACCGCTTCCAATGCACGCTTGGCACTGCGCTCATCGCGATATAGCCCATAGGTCTCGCATTCACCGAACTCACCCAGCGTCTCGAGGGACCGCACCGTACTTCGAAGCGGCGCACCCTCGAGACAAATCGTGTAGTGCGTGCCAACCTCACGAAGCTGCCGATTATACAGCGGCTTCTGCGTCTTCACCGCTTGCGACTCGATCAATAACGCGCCGATTTCACCCGCCATCTCTTGCCAGGTCACGCGCTGCACCAACACCGCCAAGCGGTGTTCTGCATCCGAGCGGTGGGTGGCTGAAAAATGCTCTAGAACCCGCTTACGAATATTGCGACTCTTGCCGACATACAACAGCACATCGCCCTCACCGAAAAATCGATACACCCCCGGCAGCTCAGGCAAATCATCCGCCAGATCGGCGGGCAGTTGCGCAGGTAATACGGCCTCTTGAAGCAGATCCGCCACCGTCTGCTTCAGCACGCGCTCATCTACTTCGCGCGACCACACTGAGAGCACTTGCTGCAGCACGCGGGCATCACCTAACGCACGGTGCCTCGCCTCACACAGCACACCGTGTCGCTCCATTAATGCATCCAAATGATGTCGCGGATACATCGGAAAAAGGCGTCGCGACAATTTAACAGTACATAACACGGGCGCTCTAAACCGAACACCCAGTCGAGCAAGCTCCATGCGGATAAAGCCATAGTCAAAACGTGCGTTATGGGCAACCAACACGCGCCCCGCGAGACGCGTAAGGAGCTCACGATGAACCTGATCAAAGCTTGGTGCATCAGCCACCATCTCATCGGTGATGCCAGTGAAGGCCACAATGGCACTCGGAATACGCACACCTGGATTCACTAGTGTCGACCACTCGTGTACCGACCCATCTAAATCGATCTGAACCACTCCGATTTCAATAATACGATGCCGAAGTGCGCTGCCACCGGTGGTTTCTAAATCCACACACACCAGGCCTTGCTCACCATAAACACTTGGCATCAAAGTCGAGGATCCGTGTGATCAAACATGCAGCGCACCGATCGCTTTGCTGGACACCGATTCATCGAGCGATCAGCGACCATTGCCATCTCCACCCATTACCGTCTGCACCACAGCGAGTTGCACGTCAGATATCACCGATGTCTCCACAGTCATCACTGAAGGCACCCGACACGCATGACCGACCTGCTTTAACTGGTCCAGTTCTGATGGTAGAAGATCTCACCGTCCAGTCACTCTTTCCTCAGTTTGCCATTAAAGCGCTCGCAGTAGCCATTCTCACAATGGCTGTAGGGATATTGTACGCCTTCTTCGTGCCAACTCAGGCTAGCCTGTTTCTGAGTACTTTGGCGCTCATCTCAGGCTCATAGTACGTTGTTGCTTTGAATGCATTCAGGCACACCACGCTCCACCATGACATTCGCGAAGAGATCGATCACATCGTTCGCACGGATGCGTCTGGCGGGGTAAACCGCCAAAGCGTTCTTGGTGTATTTTCTTGGTGTATTCGTCGATCAGCGTCAGGATCTTGATCACTCGACTATCATCCGTTCGATCGATCACAAAGTCCCCGCTCTAGACGTGGTTTTTGTGCGTTGCTCTAAGGCGTACACACGATCCATCATTCAGCCACAGACGACCTCATTTCGGCTGTTTCTGTTGCACTTTGAGACCTTCCTGCTTGCAGATCCGATCAACTCTCGATGGGCTGATCTTCCAGCCCTCCTGCCACAGCAGTGCCGTCACCCGTCGGTCACCGTAGCGCCCGTACTGAGCCGCTAGGCGCACGATATCCGCCCTAAGCGGTCCTTCTTCGCGACTAGGCTCCGGTATATAACG
>CAIOZU010000014.1 GCA_903862885.1 uncultured Pseudomonadota bacterium | reverse complement strand
TAATAAAAACAAGCACTTACAAAAAGTGTGAAACTTTTGTGTAAGTAAAATATCGTTATAAATCAACGACTTATGCTATAAAAACTACTCCCACTCAATCGTAGCGGGTGGCTTACCGCTGATATCGTAGACGACCCTGGATACGCCAGCAACCTCGTTCACAATCCGTCGGGCAACATGATCTAAGAAATCGTAAGGCAGTCGAGACCAACGGGCTGTCATGAAATCAACAGTCTCCACTGCGCGCAGCGCAATCACCCAATCATACTTCCGACCATCGCCCATAACCGCAACTGATCGGACCGGGAGAAAAACTGCAAAGGCTTGGCTGACTTTGTCGTAGAGATCGGCGCGCCTTAGCTCCTCAATGAAAATTGCATCCGCGTGACGTAAGATATTGGCGGCTTCCTCAGTCACCGCCCCCAATATGCGCACACCGAGCCCAGGGCCTGGAAAAGGATGTCGAAATACCATCTCACGGGGCAAGCCCAACTCCAATCCGAGGCGTCTGACTTCATCTTTAAACAGCTCCCGCAACGGCTCGAGTAACCTCAAGTTCATCGTTTCAGGCAACCCACCTACATTATGATGCGACTTAATCTTGTGTGCTTTGCCGGTCTTGGAGCCCGCTGACTCGATGACATCGGGATAAATAGTGCCCTGAGCAAGCCAGCGAATCCCCTGTAATTTCTTTGCTTCAGCGTCAAATACGTCAACAAATAACCGACCTATGATTTTACGCTTCGCTTCTGGATCCTCGACCCCCGCCAACGCCGCAAGAAAAATCGATGCAGCATCGACCCGAATCACCTTGACACCCATGTGCGCAGCAAAGGTCGCCATCACCTGATCGCCCTCACCTTGGCGAAGCAAGCCATGATCAACAAAAACACACACGAGCTGCGTCCCAATCGCGCGATGCAACAAAGCCGCGACCACTGAGGAGTCCACTCCACCGGACAGACCGAGTAGCACAGCGTCCGAACCGATATCCGTTTTCACGCGCGCGATCGCGTCCTGCGCAATGTGCCCTGCATCCCACAACGCGTCGCATTGGCAAATCTCAAGCAAAAACCGCCCAAGCAGTCTGGCGCCTTGCGTCGTATGCGTGACCTCTGGATGAAATTGAACGGCGTAAAAGTTCCGCGCGACATCTTCCATAGCAGCTACGGGTGCGTTGACAGATTGCGCCGTTGCCTTAAAGCCTGGTGGCAAAGCGTCGACACGGTCACCATGGCTCATCCATACATCAAGTACACAATCGCCGGCATCATTACTTCGATCTTGGATGCCTTTAAATAAAGCAGATGAGGAATCAGCGGTTAACTCTGCGTAGCCGAACTCCTTATGCTGAGACGCTGCCACACGCCCGCCTAACTGCGCCGCCATGGTCTGCATGCCATAGCAAATGCCCAACAGGGGCACGCCTAAGTCGAAAACGTTTGCAGGGGCACGGGGAGATTCCCCTTGGTGTACGGATTCTGGCCCGCCGGATAGGATGATCCCCTTTGCGCCGAAGGCAGCGACCGCGGCCTCCGGCATATCCCAGGGATGAATTTCGCAATAAACCCCAATTTCGCGCACACGCCGAGCTATGAGTTGCGTGTATTGAGCACCAAAATCAAGAATGAGAATTCGATGTGCATGAATATCACGTGAGGAATCATTCGCCATAGCTTGTGTTTTCAAAATCAGCTGATCCGATAATTAGGTGCTTCCTTAGTGATTGTCACGTCATGAACGTGACTCTCTCGCACGCCGGCGTTCGTAATGCGCACGAATCTAGGCTTTGTTCTTAACTCCTCCACACTGTGGCTGCCGGTATAGCCCATCGCGGCTCGTAAACCACCTGCCAGCTGATGCAGAATAGATACTAGGCTACCTTTGTAAGGGACACGGCCTTCCACGCCCTCAGGCACCAATTTCTCCAGTTCACTGGTCGTGTCTTGGAAATATCGATCCGATGAGCCATGGCGCTGACCCATCGCACCCAACGATCCCATACCACGGTAGGACTTATACGAGCCTCCTTGATATAGCTCCACTTGGCCCGGGGACTCTTCGGTACCCGCAAATAGCCCCCCAATCATTACCGAATGCGCACCCGCAGCAAGCGCCTTCGCTAAATCACCCGAGAAACGAATGCCGCCATCGGCGATTAATGGCACCCCAGCGGCCTGCAGCGCACGTGCCACATTGGCGATTGCACTGATCTGCGGCACACCGACGCCCGCAACAATTCGGGTCGTACAAATCGATCCAGGACCAATACCTACCTTAACGCCATCAGCCCCCGCATCGACTAGCGCCAATGCCGCCTCGGCCGTGACAATATTGCCCCCAATGACTTCTAGGTCAGAGTACGTTTTCTTGAGACGAGCGACCATTTCAAGGACGCCACGTGAGTGCCCATGCGACGTATCTACGACAACTAGGTCGACACCCGCTTCCCGCAATTGCGCGACTCGATCAATCGTATCAGGACTAGTGCCTACCGCCGCACCCACACGCAATCGCCCATGAGGGTCCTTGCAAGCACGTGGAAATTCGGTCGCCTTCTGAAAATCCTTGACGGTGATCATGCCCTTGAGACGCCCGGCCGCATCCACCACCAATACCTTCTCAATGCGGTGTCGGTGCAGCAACGACAGCACCTCGTCTTTCGGTGCATTCTCACGCACCGTGACCAGCCGCTCTTTTGGAGTCATGACAGTGGACACTGCCGACTCAAAGCGCTGCTCAAAACGTAGATCTCGGTGGGTCACGATGCCCACTACTTCGCTATCAGAGGTCACCACCGGCACACCGGAAATACCCTTGGAGCGGGTCAACTCCATGACCTCGCGAATCGTCTTGTCCGGCGTGACCGTGATGGGGTCGGTAATGACGCCACTCTCGTACTTTTTCACGCGTAAAACTTCACGCGCCTGAGCTTCTGCGCTCATATTCTTATGAATAAAGCCGATTCCACCTTCTTGAGCGATGGTAATAGCCAATCGCGCCTCGGTTACCGTGTCCATGGCCGCGGACACCGCAGGCAAATTGAGGCGAATATTGCGTGACAACTGGGTGGATAGATCGACGTCACGCGGCAGGACGTCCGAGTAAGCTGGAACGAGTAGCACGTCGTCAAACGTGAGCGCTTCTTGATCAATTCGCATGGACAGCCCTCTGCCGCGGTTCCATGCGGCGGTGCCGTCCTGGCGCACACTCACTCCGCTGGGGAGCCTGACTAAAGCGTGGCAGTGTACTGGCTCTGGGTGTGGCGGTAAACCGGCTCGACGGCTAATTTTGCGTCGTCCACACCAATAAGCGCCGATTCTGACCCAGGCCACGGCTCTAGGGGCTAAATAACACCCAAAACCCCTCCGGGCCGATCTCCGTTTATGATGGGGCCATGAGCGATGACCGCCCCCAAGCGAAACCCAGCCGCGAGATCTACACCGTCTCCCGACTCAACCGAGAGGCTAAATTGCTTCTTGAGACCGCCCTGCCCCCACTGTGGGTCGAGGGCGAGATTTCCAACTTCGCAAAGCCCGCTTCAGGACATTGGTACTTCACCCTAAAGGACAGCGGCGCACAGGTACGCTGCACGATGTGGAAGCAAGCCACGATGCGGGTGCGCGTAACCCCTCGTGATGGCATGCAAGTGTTATTGCGTATCCGCGTCAGCCTCTATGAACTGCGCGGTGAGTATCAGCTACAAGTGGAGCAACTCGAAGAGGCGGGTGAAGGCGCGCTGCGTCGTCGCTTTGACGAATTAAAGACCACTCTGGCTGCCGAAGGGCTATTTGATAAAAACCTTAAGCGAGCGCTTCCCACTCTGCCGAAATGCATTGGCATCATTACATCACCCACAGGCGCTGCGATCCGCGACATCCTGCATATTCTCAAACGACGCTTTCCGGCGGTGCCGGTGATCATTTACCCGGTGCCAGTCCAAGGTACAGGGGCGAGCACTCATATCGCTAACGCTCTTGCCTCGGCGTCCCGGCGACGAGACGCCGACGTACTGATCATTGCGCGCGGCGGTGGTTCCCTAGAGGACCTGTGGTCTTTTAATGAAGAGAGCGTTGCGCGCGCGATACGCGACTGCGCGATACCGGTTGTTTCAGGCGTTGGTCATGAAATAGACTTTACTATTGCGGATTTAGCGGCTGATGTACGCGCGCCCACGCCATCTGGTGCAGCCGAATTGGTGGTCCCCGACCGCGCTGAATGGTTACGCGCTTTGCTGGCCGTCAAACAGACACTCCAGCGGGCTATCAGCCAACGATTACTCACCCACGACCAAAGGCTTCACTGGCTGATGGGTCGACTGCAACGGGTTCATCCGACGGCACAACTGCGCGCTCGCGGCCAGCACCTGGATGAAATCGAGGCATCACTTAACACGCTGATCGCGCGCCACTTATCAGAACGCCGCCAGCGTCTTCATTGGCTCGCGCATCGACTCGGGCAAGTCCATCCGCGCCACACCCTAAGGGCTCACCGTCAAAGTCTGAATGCGCTTAAGCCACGCCTACTGCGTACGATGCAGTCAAGATTCAGCATGGATAGAAGCCGTCTAGGCGCCGCCGCTCGCACCTTGCAGGCGGTTAGCCCACTCGCCACATTGGATCGCGGGTACGCGATCGTACAAAAGCCCAACGGCCATATCATTCGAGAGGTATCAGGACTGATAGCCGGTGAAATGGTCCGAGTTCGCACCGCGAACGGCGCCTTCAGCGCCACCGTCGGTGACATCGATGACACTCGGGGCTAACGACCCTTCGAGTGCTTTATTAGACGTCGTCGTTTTTTGACTTGTCGCCCCGTCAACGGATTCTTCCGGCCAGCGAATGGGTTGGTATCCGACCTAAATTCGACCCGCACCGGCGTGCCATGCAGGCCAAAAGCCTCACGGTAGGTGTTAATTAAATAGCGCCGATACGCCTCTGGCACATGATTCACCTGATTACCATGAATAACAATAGTGGGCGGATTGCGTCCACCCTGATGGGCGTAACGAAGCTTGATTCGTCTGCCCCGCACCAAGGGCGGTTGATGCGCCTCTAGCGCTTTTTCGAGCACCCGAGTGAGCTCTGGAGTTGGCAACTCTTTGAGTGCCGCCTGCGCCGCTTTCCACGCCGCTCCCAATAAATCGCCGACACCCGTGCCATGCAGTGCTGAAATAAAATGCTGAGGCGCGAAGTCCAGAAACGGCAACTTAAGCGCTAATTGATTGCGAATATGATCACGCTGATCAGGCGGAATGTGATCCCACTTATTAACCGCCAGCAAGAGCGCCCGCCCTCGTTCTGCGACTAAACCCAACAGCGTTGCGTCTTGGTCAGCGACCGTCTCGTGACCATCGATCACCCCAATCACCACATGGGCTTCATCAATCGCCTGCAGCGCCTTAATGACACTGAACTTCTCAACTGCATCCTCAACTCGGGAGCGGCGTCGCACACCCGCCGTATCAATCAGCATGTAATGACGACCATCCCGCTCAAAGGGGACATGCACACTGTCACGTGTCGTGCCTGGCTGATCAAAAGCGACCAACCGCTCCTCGCCAATCAGGCGATTAATCAAAGTGGACTTACCCACGTTAGGCCTACCGACTACCGCAATGCGAATAGTGTCTTCGGAAGGGTACTCCTCAGCCTCTGGCGGCACGGCAATGCCGACCAACATCTGCTCAATCAGCGCTTCGATACCATGACCGTGAGCAGCTGATATCGCCACCGGCGCACCAACACCCAACGCATGAAACTCGAAGCCAGCAAGATCGGCTTCCATACCTTCGGCTTTATTAACAACCAAAATGACTGGCTTACCGGAACGTCGAAGGCGTTCCGCCACGAATCGGTCCTCAGGTAACGGACCGGCGCGCACATCGACCATAAAAAGGACACGGTCGCACTCAGCCACCGCGTGTTCGGTCTGTGCCGCCATCAGTGTCTCAAGACCCGATGGATCAACGACCAAGCCGCCGGTGTCGACCACTAGGTAGCGACCCCCCTTACGACCATAGCCATACTGCCGGTCACGGGTCAGTCCCGGCAAGTCGGCAACCAGTGCATCCCGCGTGCCCGTTAGTACATTAAATAGCGTCGACTTACCGACGTTAGGACGCCCGACGATGGCGATGACCGGCAACATCGTGGGCAACCCTCCTTATTTTTTCGTATGCGCACGCAGGGCGAATAACTCGCCTGCGTCGTTCTGCACATAAACGATCCCACCTGCCACCACGGGCACATTACTGATTCGTTTTTTCTTAGTCGTCGGCATGCGAGCGATCAAATCACCTGTTGCCGTGTCAAGCCAATGCACGTAGCCCTGAAAATCACCGACCACGACCGCGTCGCCATCAATGACAGGCGCAGTCAGACCACGACGCGCCATCTTGTCTTGCGTCCAGAGCGGCGTTCCGTCACGACGCTTCAGAGCAGTCACCACGCCATCCGCTCCTGTCATGAAAACAGCATCATCTTTGATTGCAAGACCCCGATAACTTGACGCTTCTCTCGACCACCAGATCTGGCCTGAATCGAGGGCGATCATGGCAACACGGCCCTGAAAGCCAGCCACGAATAAATCACGGCCGGACACCACCATCTCGCCATCAATATCGACCAACCGCTCAATTTCAGTCTTACCACGCGGTGGACTCACCGCCGTCTCCCACAGCACATCGCCGGTGCTCAGCGCATAGGCAGTGACTTTGCCGTTATCAAAACCACTCACCACCATATCGCCAACGATCAGCGGACGCGAGACACCTCGTAACGTGAGCTTAGGCACGGGTTCCTCGTTAGTCCAAAGAGAGTGACCATTCTCGAGCGACAAGCCATGCACACGACCATCGACTGTACGCACGACAATCACTTGACCTGACACCGCAGGCGCAGCCAACACCTCGCCAGATAACCGGATCTTCCACCGCTGTTTTCCGGTCACAGCATCGAGCGCAACTAGTTGGCCATCACCCGTGCCCGCTAACACCACGCCATCGCCCACCCCAGGACCACCCGCCAGCAAAAGTTTAGTCGTGGTTTTCCAGCGAATCTTTCCACTGGGCGCATCAAACGCTGTGACCGTACCCTCAGGCCCTGCGGCATACAGCATGCTGCCATCCGTGACCGGCGCAAGACCCAGACGCAATGAACGATCCTTGCCGCCAACCTTAGCGCGCCACACACGGGCGACGGCTAACTTACTATTAAAGGCGACCAGCGCGGCAGGTGGCTCGATGTCTTTATCGGAATCACAAGCCACCAGCGCAAACACCAGCAGCCAAGCCACTACCCAGCGACCGAGCTGTTTAAAATTCATCATGGCTTTTTGTCCGTCATAGTCGAAGCAGTGTCGGTAGTCGACGCGGCGGATACGCCTGGCGCACCCAACGCGCTGACTTTTAACTCAACTAACTCGCGATTGATCAGGCCCTGGGTCTTGACAGCTAAAGCCTCATTCCATGCTTTAAGAGCGCCGGCTTTATCCCCTTGATCAAGCAACACATCACCACGCACATCAGCAAAGGGTGCCGCTGCATCACCCGCCGGCGCCTTGGCCAGTGTGGTAAGCGCCGCCTCATATTGATGCGCCGCTCGTTGAACTCGCGCTAACCGCAACCACGCGACGTTTTTTAGATCTGCATCACGAGCGTTTTCTGCTACTTTTTTGAGCAACCCCATCGCGTCATCTAATTTGTCACTTTCAACATCAAAGCGCGCGAGGACCAGTGCCGCCAGATCAGGATAGGGAGTGCGCGCATAGTGACTGCTGAGCTCATCGACCAACTGAGTGGCGGTCGCCACGTCTTTCTGCGAGAGCGCATCAATGACTGAGGAGTATTTCTGCGAGGCAACGATCGCTTGACGATCAAGCCATGCATTCCACTGTTGGTAGCCCACCAGACCGATCACGCCGAGCACGATGCCGGCAATCGCCCACGGAGCATTTTGCTTGACGACGCTCTTGATTTCGTCAATCTGCTCTTGTTCCGACAAAAAATCGTCCACACGAATCTCCCACTTATTAGTCGTCGTGACAATCCGACCACAGGCCGAACCAACCCCTATTCATTCAGACCATATCTACTAAATGCTTCTTTAGAACTGAAGTTAAATTAGAAAATGTGACCGTCTCTTGCTCGAGCCCACTACGCAGTGGCTTCACCGAAATCACCTGCTGCGCGAGTTCATCATCACCCAATACGAGAGCCAGCATCGCGCCACTTTTATCGGCTTTCTTAAACTGAGATTTAAAACTGCCTCCGCCTAAGTCGACTTCGACCCGAAGACCGCTCATTTCGTTCCGCAGACGCTCAGCCAGCTGTAGGCCCGCCGCCATCGCGGCGGGTCCGGCAAGGACGAGATAAACCTGCGGATCCTGACTAGGCGCATCACAACCCAACGCTTGCATGAGCAGGATAACCCGCTCCATACCAAGCGCCCAACCGATGGCCGGTGTCGGTGGCCCGCCCAACTGCGCTACCAGACCGTCATAGCGCCCACCCGAGCACACGGCGTTCTGCGAGCCTAACGCATCCGTCACCCACTCGAACACGGTACGGCTGTAATAGTCCAGACCACGCACCAGGCGCGGATTCACCGTGTAAGCAATCCCCGCCTCATCTAGCCGAGCGCGCAGCCCCTGGAAATGAAGTCGAGATCCCTCATCCAAGTAATCTGTTAACAAGGGCGCCCCAGCAATGAGATCGGCCATGTCGGGATTTTTACTATCCAATATGCGCAATGGATTGCCACCCAAACGCCGCCGACTGTCCGCGTCAAGGGTCGCCTCGCGCTCACTGAAGTACTCATGTAAAGCGGCCCGGTAACCCGCTCGCGCCTCAGGCGTGCCTAACGAGTTAATTTCCAAGCGAACCCGCTCGATACCCAACATTCGCCAAAGACGTGCAGTCAAAAGAATCATTTCCGCGTCGACATCGGGTCCTTCATAGCCTAAAGCTTCCACATCGATCTGGTAGAACTGCCGGTATCGACCTTTTTGCGGCCGTTCGCCGCGAAACATCGGCCCAAAAGTAAAAAACCGATGACGTTGATTGTGCAGCAAACCGTTAGAGATCGCCGCACGCACAATACCTGCGGTCGCTTCTGGGCGCAGCGCGAGACTTAAGCCATCACGATCATCGAACGCGAACATTTCTTTCTCGACAATGTCGGTGTATTCGCCGATAGCGCGTTTGAAGAGCTGGGTACGTTCCAATACCGGCACGCGAATTTCACGATACCCATACTGCGCAAACAGAGCGCGGGCAGCGGTTTCTAACCGATGCCACCAACGCGCCTCCTCAGGCAGCATATCGTTCATTCCACGCAGTGGCTCTATCACTTCGCTCAAGAGATCATCCTATTTATCTTGGTGGCGCAGAACCCGACGGAGCCGTCCGATAGCGGCTTCCATTGGGTTCCGATCGTACCGATATCGGGGCGGGTGGGTGCCCCTGCGCCTCAGCCGATCCCGCCGCATCCGCTGGCGCGGCCGCGTCTACTCCATTGGCCGCGACCCCAGGGGTCGCCAACAAACGATAGCCCTGATGAGACATCAACCAAAACACGCCGCTGGCTATGATCACCATACACACAATCAGCACCCAGGCGGGCACGTGAATTTTTGGCCATCGCCGGGCCACCCTCTTAACACTCATCGGTGGAATTAAGCTCGGCAACCCCGGCACGCTTGCTAATTCGTCATAGGCAGCAATAATTTCATCGACGGGCAGACGCAAATATCCAGCGTACTGTCGCAGGTAGCCACGCGCGAACACCGGCGCATCAAAGTAAGTAAATGCATCCGTCTCCATGGCCAACAAAACCTGCGGCGATACATTCAGGGTGCGCGCTAAGGCATCGATTAATTGCCCCTGAGCTTCCCGTGCAGCCTTTAGCCGCGCACCGGGACTGCGACTATTAAAGCCATCCATCGAAGGTTGACGGTCTGCATCACCACTCATGGAACAGGTGCGCTATTAGTCAATTCACGCACCGAGTTGGACTCAGGAAAATCGTGGCGCAATTGCGCCTCATACTTAGCGGCCGCGGCGGTGTCTGCCAACGAGCGCTCCACGCGCGAGGCCAGCAATAACGTCTCAGGTGTTGCCGGCGAAGCCCTCAGATAGCGCTCAATCAAAGCGCGAGCAGCGAGCCCCTGGCCACGCGTGAAAGTCACATCAGCCAACTGCACTAGAGCATCCGGAAAGTCGGCTTTCATCAGCAAGGCCTGCCTAAAAAAGGCCTCTGCACGCGGCAAATCATTCGCCCCTCGAGCACATACCCCCGCGTTGGTATAAGCCACTTCAGGCGTTTGAAACGCCGGGTTCTTAGCAGCTTGCTCGAACAGCTTCTGTCCTTCCACGGCATGCCCATGCCGACACTGAAAGCCGCCATAGGTGTTCTGCATATCAGGATTATGCGGATCGAGCTTCAGCGCGGTCTCGTAATATCTCCCCGCTTTGTCGGTTTGCTCAAGACGCTCATAGACAAGACCTGCCCCCAACTGCACCAAAGACTCGTGGGCATTCTGGGTTAACGCCTTATCAATTTTCTTTTGGGCAAGACCGACATCGCCTTGCTTGAGATACGCAATGGCTAACTGCGCATTTAACAGCGCAGCGGTATTCATTCGATCTGCAGGTGCTGGTGCCGATGGCGATTGCGCCCAAACGGATGCCGCAGGTGCGGTCATTAGCATCACTGCCACCATGATAGTTAAACGGTTCATGCTTGCACTCCCACAGAGATGGATCGAGTTCCAAGGCGCACCAGCGTGCGGTCATGCACTTGCCCAGCGAGCTGCCCACACGCGGCGTCAATGTCATCACCCCGCGTTCGGCGCACCGTAGCGGTTACTCCGTGACTATTCAAATAATCTCGAAAAGCCGCTATTTTTTCTGGACTGGAGCGTCGATACTGGTTACCTGGAAAGGTATTAAACGGAATCATATTCACCTTAGCGTCATGCCCTTTGAGCAGCCGCGTTAAGGCCTCAGCATGGGTCAGTGAATCATTGACACCGTCTAGCATCACGTACTCAAAAGTAATGGAGCGGCCATTTTGGGCTTCCAGATAATGCCAACACGCTTCCAGTAATTCTTTAATGGGGTGACGACGATTAATCGGCACCAATTGATCACGCAATTCATCCGTTGGAGCGTGCAAGGAAACCGCCAAAGCCACATTGGTGTCTTCCGCTAAGCGATACAACTGCGGCACCAAACCAGAGGTCGACAAGGTGACGCGACGACGGGATAGGTCAAAGGCACGGTCATCCGTAAATAACTTGAGCGCCGGCAGTACATTTTTGTAATTCGCTAACGGCTCCCCCATTCCCATCAGCACGACATTGGTAACCACACGCTCACCGGCGACGCCGGTCCCAAGGCGCGCGTTCGCCAACCAGACCTGCCCGACGATCTCGGCCGTCGACAGATTGCGATTAAAGCCCTGCGCGCCGGTCGAACAAAACGAGCAATTGAGGGCGCAACCGACTTGACTGGAAATACACAAGGTGCCGCGCCCCGGCTCTGGAATAAAGACCGTTTCAATAGCCTGTTCACGACCATCGGACGGGCCTGCGCGCAGCAACCACTTACGTGTGCCATCACCCGACGCATGCTCACTGACGATTTCTGGCGCTCGAATCTCAGCGCACAGCGCGAGCTTCGCGCGCAACGCTTTACCCAGATCAGTCATCAACGAGAAATCACTCACCCAGCGTTTGTAAATCCACACCAACAGCTGGCGAGCGCGAAATGGTTTCTCACCGAGACCGACGACAAACGCCTCCAACTCGTCCGGCGTGAGCCCGAGCAAATTGGTGCGTATGTCAGCGGTGGCGGTCATCGTACTAACCGACGCTCAACGCGTCCGCGGACAAAGCTCCGTACCCGCGAAGAAGTACGCGATCTCGGTGGCTGCATTCTCCGCAGAATCGGAACCATGAACAACGTTCTCTTCGATGCTCGCCGCTAGGTCGGCACGAATCGTGCCCGGCGCTGCTTTCTTAGGATCCGTTGCTCCCATGAGGTCGCGGTGCTTAGCGACCGCATTGTCGCCCTGAAGCACCTGCACGATCACAGGCCCTGAGGTCATGTAACGAACCAGATCTTTGAAAAATGGGCGCTCGCGGTGTACGGCGTAAAAGCCCTCCGCTTCCGTCAGCGTCAGGTGCCGCATCCGAGCGGCAACGATTTGAAGGCCAGCCTGCTCGAAACGACGATAGACATCGCCGATCAAGTTCTTCTGAACGCCATCAGGCTTAATAATCGACAGGGTGCGCTCTAGCGCCATGGCTCAACCTCACGGATACGGTGAATGACCGACCATTCTATCGCTTAGGGGGCTCATCCTGCAATGCGAAATCGCGCGGAAGTTAGCGGGATTTAAGGAGTTTTTGTTTCAAACCGGCCGGGACTCAGATGGAGAAGCTTTCCCCGCAGCCACATTCCGACCGAGCTTTTGGATTTTTGAACTTAAAAGCCTCATTGAGGCCCTGCTTGACGAAGTCCACCTCCGTCCCGTCCACCAGTGCGACGCTCTCCGCATCGACCACCACCTTCACCCCGCGATCTTCATACACCGTGTCACTAGGGCCAATTTCCTCGGCGTAATTAACGACATAGGCGTATCCGGAGCACCCGGTGCGCTTGATACCTAAGCGCAGGCCCACACCGTGGCCGCGAGCCTCTAGGAAGCTCCGGACGCGATCGGCGGCGGCAGGTGATAAGACAATGGACATGGGCACGGCGCACTCAGTGACAGACCCTAGGATACGCGTCTTTACCCCAGTTTAGGCAAGCACCGTGGCGCAGGCACTGAGCGCCTGAGTCAGCGCGTCCTCGATGAGCAGAAAGCGGCCGCGTCGATCAGCCGGGGCCTCCAAGATCCGCTCGAGGCCATCCGCATCAACACGCAGCGACGCCGCGGGACTACCCGCCCACTGAGGCGCCAAGATCGCCAGCGCGGCGATCGTAAAGGGGCAGCCGCGCACTTGGTAGCGCGCCTGCACCACTTGGCCCTCACGCACCTGCAGATACACGCGCACATGGGTCGCGCTTAAGGGCTCAATCGCCTCACCCATGACACAATCAGGCCCGGTCAGCACACCGGCACCTGGCGTTTGTAAAAACAGCTGCTCCACTAAAGCTGAGCCGGCCACGCGCGCGCTCATACCGGCGCCAAAGCCCGCAAACGCGTCACCGCCGCCATGACCGCCTGAGCTGCTCGGTCTATCTCGTCTGCGGTCGTTGTCCGCCCGACACTGAATCGCAAAGAGGCATTGGCCAACGCATCCTCACGACCGAGGGCGCGCAGCACATAGGATGACTCCGGATCACCGGCACTACACGCCGAACCACTGCTCACCGCCAACTCAGGCAAGGCATAGCGCAACGCTTCACCATCTACCCCCGCGAAAGACACATTGAGAATATGCGGCGCCCGATGCATCGCAGAGCCGTTGAGATACACCGCCGGCAATGCCTCAAGGCGCTGCCATAAGCGCGCCGTCAGACCCGCCAAACGCGGTATTTCTTGGGCCGCGAGCGCATGCGCTTGCGCATAGGCCATACCCATCCCAACGATTTGATGCACGGCTACAGTCCCCGGTCGCAAGGCGCCCTCCTGACCACCCCCAAAAAACAAGGGCATCAACGCCGGCCGCGGATGGTGTCGCACATATAAGGCGCCAACCCCTATCGGGCCGTGAATTTTGTGACTCGCTAAACTGACCAGATCAGCCCCCAAAGTGGCCACGCTAAAGGGCACGCGCCCAACCGCTTGCGCGGCATCCACATGCAATAAAACACCCCGACGACCACACACGGCGGCAATCGATGCGATGTCCTGAATCACACCCGTCTCATTATTGACGAGCATCACCGACAGCAGTGTGGTGTCCGGCCGAATCGCCTGCTCAATCACGCTGGGTGCCAGTAACCCTTCCCTATCCGGCTTTAACACCGTGGTGCTAAATCCCTCGCGCGCCAAGGCACTGACCGCATCCAGCACCGCACGATGCTCCGTCTTGACCGTCATCACGTGGCGTCCGCGCGCGTGCGCCGCGCGCGCCGCACCTAAAATGGCTAAGTTATCGGATTCGGTGGCGCCTGACGTAAACACAATAGACTCAGGCTCCGCCTGCACCAGAGCCGCCACCTGAGCGCGCGCCGCCTCAATACGAGCCTGTGCGGCACGCCCAGCCGCATGCAAGGCGCTGGGATTACCCGTTGGCTCCCGTAGGGCAGCCTCCATGGCTGCCAGCACCACAGGGTCTAAGGCACTGGTTGCGGCGTGATCAAGATAAATCATAGAGGGACGCTCACGGCAACGGACCCGCCTTGCCAAGCCGCGCCTGCACCGAGGCCAAAAAGCCCCTCAGAATATTGGTTTCGTGCTGATCAAGGACGGCACGCCCCAAAATGCGCTCCACCCGACGCTGCAGGTTAGGCCCCCCATACCGGTCAGTGAAGCCCACCTCGGTCATCACCGCCTCCACATGGGCATACAGCCGGTGCAACTCGGCAATCGTCGACAGCGGCACGGCTCGGGGAGGCACTGTCGGTTGCGGATGCGTCCGCTTATGCACCTCATAAGCCATAATCTGCACGGCCTGAGCCAAATTCAACGATTCATAGTGGGGGTCGACCGGAATGTGAATCAGGCCGTGGCACAGCTCGAACTCCTCATTGGTCAGTCCCGTTCGCTCCGTGCCAAACACCACCGCGACCGGCCCGGTCAATGCCGCTTCGTTGAGCCGCGTGACTGCATCCTCCGGGCCCCACACCGGCCAATGATACTGGGTGCGAATACGGGCACTGGTGCCTAGCACCAAACCACAGTCCGCCACCGCCTCCAGCAAGGTCGGCACCACCCGAGCGGCCTCCAAGACATCGGCCGCCCCCGCCGCCATGGCGGTGGCCTCCGCATGGGGAAAAGAACGGGGTGAGACCAGCCACAGCGCCTGCTGGCCCATTGTCTTCATGGCCCGCGCGGACGAACCGATATTACCGGGGTGGCTGGTCGAAACTAGGATGAATCGGATCAAGACTCACGGCTCCCTTGGGTGTGTCTGATATTCTACGCACAGCTTAAGCTCGTGCACTCCCGTACGGCATTCGGATTTCAATCGTGCCACTGCATCCATTAGTCAATATTGGCGTCCGCGCCGCCCGCCGTGCTGGCGATATCATCTTCCGTAGCCTCAACCGGCTCGAGTCTCTCGAGGTCTCAAGCAAAGGCCGCAACGACTACGTCACCGAGGTGGATCGGCACGCGGAAGCGGACATCATTGCCACCATCCAACGCACCCACCCTGATCACAGCTTCTTAGGCGAAGAAAGCGGCCTCACTAAAGGGGCATCAGACGAGTTTGTATGGATCATTGATCCGCTGGATGGAACCACTAATTTCATGCATGGATTGCCGCAATTTTGCGTATCTATCGCCGTGCAACACCGCGGCCGAATCGAACACGCCATTGTGTATGACCCGATGCGACAGGAACTCTTTACTGCCAGCCATGGCGGCGGCGCGCAACTGGATGATAAGCGCATTCGAGTGAGTAAAAGCCGCGGCCTTGAAGGCGCACTGATCAGCACCGGTTTCCCCTACCGAGATAACAACACCGAATGGCTTGACGCGTATCTGGCTATGTTTAAAGCCGTCACCCTGGCCACGGCAGGGATCCGCAGACCCGGCTCTGCAGCCCTCGATTTGGCCTGGTTGGCGGCGGGTCGAACCGATGCATTCTGGGAGATGGGCTTAGGCCCTTGGGACGCCGCTGCAGGCTCCCTATTAGTCACTGAGGCCGGTGGACGCATCAGCACCTTGGCGGGTGATGACTATGCGCTAGGGAGCGACCTGATTGCGGGCAGCCCTAAAACCTACGAAGAACTGCTGGCTTTACTGGCGCCGCATCTGCCTGCTGATCTGCGCTCAAGCCGCCCATAAGCCGATCGAGTCGCTACTCGCTCGGCTCTCCGTGCGCCAGGTGACTCTTACGTCGCCCGTAGGATGCGTAAAAAACCAACCCAATCGCCGCCCAGGAAATAAACAGGGTTTCGGTATAACCCGAGAGCTGCGAGAACAAGAATAAGCAGCCAATCACCGCCAGCGGCCCCATCACCCAAATCGCAGGCGTTCTAAATGAGCGTTTTCTACCCGGATCACGAACGCGCAACATCATGACGCCGACCGACACCACCAAAAAAGCGAATAAGGTGCCGGAATTTGAAATATCCGCCAGCACACCGACCGGGAACAGCGCTGCAAAGAGCGATACAAAAACACCCGTGAAAATAGTGACCACGTGTGGGGTGCGATATTTTTGGTGAATGTGCGTAAACACGCGCGGCAAAAGGCCATCACGCGCCATTGTAAAGAATACGCGTGTCTGCCCATAAATCATCATCAAGATCACTGAGGGCAAGGCAAGACCGGCCGCCAAGCCAATCAAATTACCGACATTCGGCCAATGCAGCTCTCGCAACACAAAAGCCAACGGCTCCTTGCTACACACCAATTCCTTAAGGCCCTTGCAAGCGGCCGCCAGTTCAGGACTGCCCGGCTGCAATAACTCACCGTGCGCGCCAGACAGTGGTTGCGCACCGATCGAGCCGATCGCGCCCGCGGCAACCAACAAGTAAAACACCGTACAAATCACTAATGACCCCACCAATCCGATGGGAATATTGCGGTGTGGATTTTTAGTTTCTTCCGCGGCAGTCGATACCGCATCAAAACCCACATAGGCAAAGAAAATAGATGCTGCCGCAGCCCCCACCCCGACTTTACCGACGTAGCCGTTAGGCGCAAATGGCACGAAGTGACTGGCATGCATCGCCGGTAGCGCTAAAAACACAAACCCGGTCAGCGCCACGATCTTGATACACACCAAAACCGAGGTGACCCGCGCGCTTTCTTTGGTACCCACCACCAGCAACCAGGTAATCAGTAGTGCGATCAATAACGCCGGCACGTTCATAATGCCGCCACTGGCGGGGCCATTGACCCACGCGTCTGGGATGTTGACATTGGACATAAAAGGCACAAGTTCATGCAAATTACGCAGCAACCCCGCGATGTATCCAGACCAACCGACCGCCACGGCGGCAGCGGCAATCGTGTACTCCAGTATTAATGCCCAACCAACAACCCAGGCAATTAACTCGCCCAAGACGGCATAAGAGTAGGTATAGGCTGATCCGGACACTGGGATCATAGAGGCCATTTCCGCATAACACAGGGCCGTCACCGCGCACACAAAGCCGGCGATCACAAACGACACCATCATGCTCGGACCCGCTTTCTGCGCCGCCTCCGCCGTCAGCACAAAAATACCTGTACCGATGATGGCGCCCACTCCCAACATCATCAGATCAAAGGCACCGAGTGAGCGGTGTAACGCCTTTTTCTCAGCGGTCGCCAGAATTTGATCGAGCGGCTTGATGCGTAGGTCCATGAATTCCCCCAACCCAGTTATGCTCTGATGTAAGCACGGACCGCAGCGGTCACGCAAGCCGAAGCCGGCGCGTCAGCTAAATAGCGACCTGACCACCCAACTCAATAATCCGCTCCGGCGGAATCCCAAAGTGCGAACCGGCGAATTCAGCATTCTTTGTCATAAACAAGAACAGATGCTTGCGCCACGTGGCCATGCCGCGTGGCGTCGACACCACGACATCGTCGCGACCCAGAAAATAAGTGGCATTCTCGGTCCTAAAGTCTAACCCCACACGCTCTGCTTCACGCAAAAAGCGCGGCACATCAGCCTGCTCCATAAAGCCGATGTGCGCCTCGACACGCCAGATGTGATCTGCCAGTCGGCGCACCTTGAGCCTGCCGCCACGCGGTACACGTGGAATGCGCTCGGTGACCACAGACATCAGCACCGTGTGATTATGTAAGACACCATTAGAACGAACATTGCGGGTCAGCGTACGAGCAACCCCTTCCGTGCTGCTCGACAGGAATACCGCAGTACCCGCCACGGCCTGTGGCGGCGTGATGCGTAACTCCTCTAGAAAATTATCGAGCGTGCGCTCTTGCCTTCGCATCTGCTCTGCAAATATCGTTCGCCCACGCATCCACGTGCGCATGATCACGAAAACAAACAAGCCGCACACCAACGGAAACCAACCACCCTGAGGAATCTTATCTATATTAGACACAAGAAATAGCGCATCAAGCACCGCCATAGGCAATGCAACGATCAATAGCCACTTGCTCTTTTTATCTTCTGCTCGACGACCCGCCAACAACACATCCATCAGGATGGCGGTAATAAACATGGTGCATACCACTGCGATGCCGTAAGCACCCGCCAAGCTAATGGAGGTTTGGAAAGCCAGCACTAGGCCTACCGTTGCAGCACATAAGGCGGCATTCACCGCCGGCACATAAATCTGACCGATTGCCTGGGCCGACGTTTGCAGCACTTTCATGCGCGGCAAAAATCCTAACTGCAGCGCCTGCTGGGTCATTGAAAATACCCCAGAAATGACTGCCTGCGAAGCAATAATGGTCGCCGCGGTCGCCAGCATCACCCCAGGAATCAACAGACTCTCCGGCAGCATCCGATAAAAAGGACTCTCCACGGCGCTCGGATCACTCAGCAACAGCGAGCCTTGCCCAAAGTAGTTAAGAATCAGGCAAGGCCATACCAATCCGTACCATACCAAGCGAATGGGTCGCGCGCCGAAATGACCGAGATCCGCATACAGCGCCTCACCCCCCGTCACCGAAAGAAAAACCGATGACAGTAAAGTCATCGCAATCACCGGATGCTCTCGAAAGACGTACAGCGCATTCATCGGATTAATCGCCCACAGCACTTCCGGGTGACGAACAATCTGTGAAATACCCAACAGGCCGATTGCCACAAACCAAACAAGCATCACGGGCCCAAACAGCCGACCAATCCGCCCCGTGCCATGCCGCTGGGCAGCAAATAGCACCAACAGAACCAACACCGACAGCGGCACCACGGCATTTTTAAAATCCGGGCTGACCAGCTCCATGCCCTCGATCGCGCTTAACACCGATACCGCCGGGGTAATGGTTCCATCACCGTAGAAAAACGCGCAACCGGCAAGTCCCAAAGCCGCGAGGAAAGCCGGATGGCGCGCCTTGCCTTCGCTCACCACCAGCGCAGTTAAGGCCAACACGCCGCCCTCACCTCGGTTGTCCGCACCGAGCACCAAGCCGACATACTTGATCGTGACAATGACGGTCAATGCCCAAAAGATCAGCGACAGAATGCCAAGCACCATCGCCTGCTGGGACACCAACGGCCCCACGGCGTCCAAGCACGACTTAAAGGCATACAGGGGGCTGGTACCAATATCACCGAAGACGACACCGAGCGCACCCAGCATCAATACCCGCATGGGCGAGTTATGCGCATGGCCGCCACCATAGCGCTCACGACCCTGCTCACTCGCGGTATCCATCATGATGCGTTCTCACCTAAAGCGTATCGCCATCGCGTCCCTGTGGACGAAGCCGTCAGGTGCGTGAGTCTCAGGTGCAGACCACTGACTGCCACAGAGGGCGCCCACACGGCGCACCACCCACGGTGACTACCAAAAAAAAGCTGTCCATCCATCGGGTCTTATGAATTAAGGAAGCTCGTCAGCCGCGGCTTTGCGCTCTTCTTGGATCATCAAATCGCGATGCGACGACCCCAGATCGAGCGCTACACCGCTGGCGATATACATCGAAGAATAGGTCACAGCAAGAATGCCAACGATTAATGCGAGCCCGAAACCACGCAATGCCTCACCACCAAAAGCGTATAGACCAATCACAACAATGAGCGTAGCCACCTTGGTGATCACTGTCCGAGAGAGCGTCTCATTGATGGCGCGATCAAACACTTCAAGTGCCGAGGATTTCCGCATCACGGGAAATAGCTCACGCACACGATCGAATACCACTACGGTTTCATTAATGGAGTAACCCAGCACCGCGAGTACCGCCGCGAGCACTGACAAATCAAAGGTCATACCACTGACCGCAAATACGCCGACCACCACGAACGGATCATGCAACGTGGCAAGCACCGCACCGACACCAAACTTCCAACGAAACCGGAAAGCGACATAGATAAGAATCAATAACACGGTTACCGCCATTGCAGTAAAACCTTTCACCACCAATTCTTTGCCGACTTGAGGACCGACCACTTCGGTACGACGGATTTGCACACCGGGATCAACCGTGCGCAGTGCTGTCTCGATTTTCTGAGTGACCGCGGTGGCGGGTTCTTTGTCAGCCAACGGGGGCAAGCGAACCAGAATATCTTTGGACGTACCAAAATTCTGAACCGCCACATCGGGATAACCGGCGGAGCGCAAAGCGGCCCGCGTCAGATCGAGATCGGCACTGCCCGGATAGGCCGCCTCGATGACCACACCGCCAGTAAAATCAACCGCTAAATTCAAGCCGTGAACGGCCAAGGCCACCACAGAGCCGACGATCAAAACCGCAGAAATGATGTAGCACAACTGGCGCTGGGCCATGAATCGAATGTGCGGGACTGACTTAAAAAATTCCATGGCGAATAAAACTCCTGGATCGTCAGACCGGCAAACGCTGAATACTGGCGCGACCGCCCCAGATCAAACCAATGACGGCGCGACTGCCCATCAATGCAGTGAACAAGGTGGTCATGATGCCAAGTGACAACACCACCGCGAAACCCTTGATCGGCCCGGTACCAAACAAGAACAACACAATACCGGCAATTAAGGTCGTGACGTTGGCGTCTGCAATGGCTGAAAATGCTTTCTCAAAGCCCGCACGAATGGCGGCGTGCGGCGTATTCCCATTGCGCAATTCTTCACGGATGCGCTCATAAATCAAAATATTTGCATCCACCGCCATACCAACGGTTAGCATGATCCCTGCGATGCCAGGCAAGGTGAGTGCTGCGCCAAACAGTGACAAACAGGCAGTTAACAGTACAACGTTGCAAATCAAAATGAGATTCGCGACCAGACCAAAGGCACTGTAATAAAGCGCCATAAACACAAATAGCGCTGCAGATCCGATGATCAATGCGCGCACACCTCGATCAATATTGTCTTGACCTAAGCTCGGTCCAATCAGTCGCTGCTCAACAATATAGACCGGCGCTGCCAAAGCACCCGCTCGCAGTAACTTAGCGAGCTCTTGACCCTCACGAGCCAACAGGCCAGTGATTTGAAACTGGTTGGAAAATACGCCGTTAATGGTGGCCACGCTGATGACATCTTCATGGGTAACGTCCACTGCTACCTTTTGTCCATCTTGATCACGCAGTTGACGCTCACGCTCAATGAACACCACTGCCATGGGTTTGCCGAGGTTCTCACGCGTCGTGCGCAGCATCTCGTCACCACCGCGTGCATCTAAGCGTACGCTGACGGCAGGCTCACCTTGCTGAAACGAGGACGACGCATCAGTGAGTTGCTCACCCGTGACAATCACATCACGCTTTAACAATACCGGACGACCACTGCGGTCTTTGTAGAGTTTAGTGCCCAACGGCGCGTGCCCTGTCTGCTGCACTTCAACGGCACTGGTACCCTGATCGACTAACCGGAACTCTAAGGTCGCTGTTTTTCCGAGCAATCGAATGACTTCACTGGCGTCTTGAACGCCCGGGAGTTGCACGGCGATACGATTGGCGCCCTGGCGCTGCACGCTGGCTTCCGATACGCCTAAGGCATTGACTCGGTTGCTGAGCGCCGTGATGTTCTGCTGGATCGCGAAGTCGGCGCGCTGGCGCACCTGCACCTCGGATAGGCTGGCACGTATATAGGCGTTACCCGGATCCACACTCGTCGTTAAAGTGACATTCGAGTCGACATTGGCGAGCGCCGCTTTGGCATCGTCAAGACGCGCTGCATCCTTTAACGTCACCGTCACGCCGCTGGTTGTCCCCTCGACGGCGTCATACTGGATGCGCTTCTCACGAAGTGCTGTGCGGTAGTCTCGTTCTAACCGCTGCAAGGTTTGCTTGACTGCGCCATCCGTGTCCACTTGGTACACGAGATAAATACCGCCACGCAGATCCAAGCCTAAGCTCATCGGTTTGAGACCCACTCGACGCAACCAATCAGGCGCGCGCGAGGCAAAAGTGGTCGCCATCGCGTAGGCGCCTGGGGAAGCGCTTTCAATTAAATCGCGCGCCTTTAACTGACTCGGGACATCAACAAAGCGAAACAATAAACGACCTTCCTGAATAAACGCCGCATCTGGGATGACCTGCTGCGCCTCTAGCAGGTCTTTAAACGGCTGTACGGCTTCGGCGCCTACAAACAATCCGCCATCTTTGCGAGACAACTGCAACGCAGGCGCTTCGCCAAACAGATTCGGCAATGCAAGCACCAACGACAGCAGCATGACCACTGCAAACAACAAACTCTTCCACAGGGGATAGCGGTTCATAAGTCAACGTGCTCCAGATCAGGCGCTTTTAACAGTGCCTTTGGGCATCAGTTGCGCCACCTGGGCGCGCTGTACCTTAATGGTGACGTTCGCAGCAATATCGACAGCAATAAAGGTGTCACCCACTTCAGCAACCCGCCCGAGGATGCCACCGGTCGTCACGACTTCATCACCCACCGCGAGCTTAGCCACCATGTCACGGTGCTCTTTGGCGCGCTTCGATTGCGGCCGAATCAACATAAAATAAAACAGCACGAACAAGGGAACAAAAAATAAAAGCTGCTGCCAGGCGGCACCCGATCCGGCCGTTGCGGACTGCGCTGCCGCCGTCGAAATGAAAAAGTCCATGAGGCCACCTAATGAGGAGTAATGAATTCAGCCGTTGATTATGCCACAGGGCGTTCCGTGCCTTCGCCCGCACGTGTGTGAACCGACCGCCGGTATTCAGAAAAACACCCCGCCGCGATCGCGGCACGCGCGCCTTTCATAAGTGACTGATAATAATGAAGATTATGAATCGTGTTGAGGCGACTTCCCAAGATCTCACCGGCCCGATCGAGGTGCCTCAGATAAGCCCGAGAATAGTGTTGACAGGTATAGCACTCACACACCGGATCCACCGGCGCCACATCTTTGATGTAGCGTGCGTTACGAATGTTCATCACGCCCTCTGACGTGAACAGATGTCCATTTCGCGCATGCCGGGTGGGCATTACGCAGTCGAACATATCGATTCCCCGGGCAACGGCATCGACGATGTCTTCCGGTCGGCCCACACCCATGAGGTAGCGGGGACGGTCAGCTCGCATCAGCGGCAACGTATCTTCCAAGACGCGAAGGCGCTCTTCCTCCGGCTCACCGACCGCCAATCCACCGATGGCATACCCAGGAAAATCGAGCGATTCGAGGCCTTCCCATGAGGCTTGCCGCAAAGACGCGTAGACCCCGCCTTGCACAATGCCGAACAAGACCCCGGGTGGCGCACTCACCCGATCGTCGTAATAAGCGTCGCGACTGCGTCTCGCCCAACGCAGACTCAATTCCATCGAGGCTCGCGCCTGCGCTTCAGTGGCAGGATACGGCGTGCACTCGTCAAATTGCATCGCAATATCCGAGCGCAGCGCACGTTGAATACGCATGGACTCCTCAGGCGACAAAAACACTTCAGCGCCATCAACCGGCGATCTGAACTTGACCCCCTCTTCGGTCAAGCGTCGCAACTTAGTGAGGCTAAACACTTGGAATCCGCCTGAATCCGTGAGAATGGGTCGATCCCAATGCATAAATCGGTGCAAGCCCTGGTGAGCCTCAATCACTTCGAGCCCTGGCCGCAACCACAAGTGAAAGGTATTGCCGAGCACAATCTCGGCACCCAACGTCAGCAGTTCCTCAGGCGTCATCGCCTTGACCGTACCGTACGTGCCAACCGGCATAAAAGTCGGGGTCTCAATGGTGCCACGCGCAAAGGTCAGTCGCCCCCGGCGAGCAGCCCCGTCAGTCGCTAGCAAATTAAAGTTCAACAGATATCCTCACGCGCATTGGGCGCCGCCTCAAGCCACATCGCATCACCGTAACTGAAAAATCGATACCGTTCACGCACAGCGTGCGCATAAGCAGCCAGCACCCGCTCACGCGAGCCGAATGCGCACACCAACATCAACAAACTCGACTCCGATAAGTGAAAGTTTGTCACTAATGCGTCGACCACGCGGAAGCGAAATCCAGGTCGAATAAATAAACGTGTTTCGCCTTCATAAGGCATCAGTTTGCCACTGCTGGCTGCCGTCTCCAGACTGCGAACGACGGTCGTGCCGATGGCCACCACCCGACCGTTGCGCGCGCGCGCACTCTCGATGGCCGCCACCGTCGCCGCCGGCACCGACAACCACTCTGCATGCAACCGGTGCTGCTCTAAATCCTCCGTGCGGATTGGCTGAAAGGTCCCCGCCCCCACGTGCAAGGTCACATCCGCCACCGTCACGCCACGCGCCACGCACTCACGAAATAAGTGATCGCTAAAATGAAGGCCCGCCGTCGGCGCCGCCACCGCGCCCAAGGCCTGTGCATACACGGTCTGATATCGCTCTTGATCATCCAACGAGGGCGTGCGGGTGATGTAAGGAGGCAAGGGCAATGCCCCATGCGCGGCCAAATAAGGCAACACGGGGCGATCTAGCTGCAGTTGAACCAAACCCTCCTCATGGCCTACCACCTGAGCGGATGCGCCCTCGGGTAAGACAATCAGCTGCCCTACGCGCGTGCCCTTGCTGGCACGCACTTGAGCAGTGAATGTCTGCTCACCGAGCACCCGCTCTAACAATATTTCAACGGCACCACCCGTACTTTTGTGACCCTGAATACGCGCCGCTACCACGCGGGTGTTATTACGAACCAACACATCGCCGGGCTGCAAAAGCATCGGAAAATCAGCAAAACCTAAGTCGCGCAGGGTGGAATCGGCGGCGCCTAAGGCCAATAGACGACTGGCCCCACGCTGCGGCGGCGGCGCCTGCGCGATCAACTCCGCCGGTAAATCAAAGCTGAAATCGTGGCGCTTAAGGCCCATGACTGCCGCCCTCACTGGTCTGCAACCGAGATGGTAACAGCCCACGATCAGCCCATCTCAGTCGATGGCGCACAAGCTGCACAGCCCATGTTAAGATGCAGCGTGCGCCGGTGTGGCGGAATTGGTAGACGCACCTGACTCAAAATCAGGCGCTTAACAGCGTGGGGGTTCGAGTCCCTCCACCGGCACCATCCCCTGTTGAGGTCCATGAAATACTGCAATCAATGCGGCGGAACGGTCGAACTGCGCATTCCCGCTGGAGACAGCAGGGAGCGCTTCGTCTGCGTGACCTGCGAGGTCATTCACTACCAGAACCCCAAAATGGTGGCGGGCTGCGTTGCGAACTATCAAGGGAAAATATTACTGTGTAAGCGAGCGATCGAGCCGCGCTCAGGCTATTGGACTATCCCGGCCGGCTTCATGGAAAACGAAGAATCGCTACCCCAAGCAGCCGCGCGCGAGTGCATGGAAGAGGCGCTGGCGTCGGTAGAAATCCAAAGCCTGTTGGCGGTGGTGAGCCTGCCTTATGCGCATCAGGTGCACATCATGTTCCGCGCTCACCTCGCAGAACCCATTTTCGGCGTCGGTGAAGAAAGCCTCGAGGTCGGTTTGTACGACCCAGACGACATTCCTTGGGCTGATCTCGCCTTCCCGAGCGTGGAGTACGCCTTGCGGCAGTACTTAGCGGATCAGGCCGCCGGCGTGCAAAACGTGCATATTACGGATATTGACCGCCCCGCTTGGCGCAAATCCACCATCATTTGATGGGTTTTGTATAATGCAGATCACTCAAGCGACACCCCGGCGGATCGTATCCGCTTATCAACAGCCGAGATTGCCATGACGTTTGTCGTCACTGAAAATTGCATCAAGTGCAAATACATGGATTGCGTGGAAGTCTGCCCAGTGGACTGTTTCCACGTCGGTCCAAACTTCTTGGTCATTGATCCAGATGAGTGCATCGATTGCACCTTGTGCGAACCAGAGTGCCCCGCTGAGGCGATTTACTCTGAGGAAGACCTGCCACCCGGCCAGGGCGAGTTCTTAAAGCTCAATGCGGAACTTTCGAAGCTCTGGCCCGTTCTGACTGAGAAAAAGCCAGCACCGGATGATGCGGATGAATGGAAAGGGAAACCGGGCAAGCTAAAGTTGCTCGAACGCTAATCCCTGATCGCGCTTAGCCAGCACCGTCTGCGTCTTTCAAGCGACTCAGCAAATCCTCAGGGGATAAGTACCCTGAAATGTACTCACCCCGCTCAGAGAATATGCCGGGCGTTCCCTGCATGCCAAGCGCGTTACCCGCCTCATACGACTGCGTCACATGAGTCTTACACGGTTGGCTACGCGGCATCGCCGCACCCAACTTGGCGCGCGTCAAAGCATCTGCCCGATCCGCTGAGCACCACACCGCTTCCGCTTTTCGCCACGAATCGGTGCCAGGCCCAGAACGCGGATAAAACACGTATCGAACCCGAATGCCACGACGGTTGTACTCAGCAATTTGCGCGTGCAGCTTGCGGCAATACTGACAATCTACATCGGTAAACACAGTGACGGTATAACGAGGCGTCTTTGGAGCAAAAATGATGGTGTCTTCATCTTTGATGCCACTGATCACCGACAGGCGGGTCAGATTGGTATGATGTTCTAAATCATATAATTGCCCGCTGATCGCGAAGCGCGCGTCCGTTGTGACGTAGACAACCTCACCAGATTGCATCACTTCATATAGACCGGCAGCGGATAATTTCACCGCATCTATGGATACATTAAGGCGATGTGCGATCTCGGCACGAGGATCCACCTTGACCGGCTCTGTCGCGCGGCTGGCTTGACCGCTGAGCAGCGTCAGTAGACTTCCCACCATGAATAGACGAGTCAATGACAACATGCGGGTATGACCGACACGCGCCGGCCCTCTGAGAGCAAGTCACTCAGTGTAACAAAATCCGCTGTTTAACCGCGCGGGTGATGCTTCGCGTGCAACTCTTTCAAGCGCTCACTGGCCACATGGGTATAAATCTGAGTAGTCGACATGTCGCTGTGCCCTAGCAGCATCTGTACCACGCGTAGATCCGCACCGTGGTTGAGCAAGTGAGTGGCGAATGAATGACGCAAACTATGGGGCGAGAGGGCTTTTTCAATGCCGGCCTTGAGCGCGTGGCGCTTAATCGCATGCCAGAACGCTTGGCGAGTCATTCGATCTCCCCGCCGCGTGGGGAATAAATAGGGCGTTTGGCGCTCGAGCAAGATCTCAGAACGCGGCCCTTCGGCGAAGTGAGCAAGCCAACGCACCGCCTCTTGGCCTAACGGAATCAGTCGCTCACGATCGCCTTTGCCGACGACGCGAATGACACCTTGGTTTACATTGACCTCGGAATGTTTGAGGCTCACCAGCTCCGACACCCGTAGGCCCGTCGCGTATAACACCTCGAGCATGCTGCGATCTCGATATCCCAGAGCCGTCGCCACATCAGGCGCCAACAACAAGGCATTCACCTCGTCTTCGGTCAACGATTTAGGCAAGGAGCGACCGACCTTGGGCATCGCAATCTGGGTGGTGGGGTCCTCTTTGAGGACCCCCTCACGAATAAGGAAACGGAAAAATCGTCTAAAAGTTGATAACTGTCGTGCCGTCGAACGCGGCTGCGCCCCCCCGCTCATGCGCACGCTGATAAACGCCAGCATGTCGCGCCGGGTAGTGTTGATCAGCGTATTGCCACGAGGAATGAGCCACCGCTCGAGCGCAACAAGGTCCGCCTTGTAAGCCGCCAACGTATTGCTCGACAAGCCTTCCTCGACCCAAATAGCGTCTAAAAAGCGACTGATGGCTGGATCAACCAGGTGCGCGACCGCCACCCGCGTCTTGATGACAGCCGGGCGTAGGGGAGAATGGGCAAGTTTGGGAACCGGAGATTTGAGCATCAACCCACCATCACACGTAAACTGCAGCACACAGACTCAAGCGAAACCGATAGCCCCATGCATTCAGCGCGGCCACCCAGCACCGCAACTCGCAGCGCATTCGTTAGACTGACAGTATCCTTGAGGGCCTATCGGCAGGTATGTGACCCCGCTCACGCAAGGAGGGGCGCCCGTTGATACGGCGACCTAGGTCACATTCAAGGCGGACGGAAACAGCTGGAAATTCACGATGAAAGCAGTTTTTCGAGTGGTTTATGGTGTGTGGTGCTGGACACTCCTCTCCGTTTGCGGAACCGGCGCCCTGCTGCTGGCCCTGCCGCTGCCCACACTCACCCAACGTCGGCGCGTCGCACGGGGCAGTGCCCGGCTATTTTTAGCTGCCTCCGGTATGCGGCTGACCATTACAGGCCTCGCTCACTTACCCCCAGGGCCCTGCGTCCTCGTCGCCAACCACGCCAGCTACTTAGATGGCGTCATCATGCAGGCCGCGCTGCCTCCCCGCTTTGCTTTTCTGATTAAGCGCGAGATGCGCACCATGCCCATCGCCGGGATAATGCTCGCGCGGCTCGGTTCGGAGTTCATGGAACGCCACGATCGCAAGCGCAGCGGTGCGGATGCCCGCCGGGTACTCAAACAAGCGCAACGGGGTCACTCGCTGGCCGTCTTTCCAGAAGGCACCTTTACAGCGACCATCGGCATTGATCACTTTCATGCCGGCGCCTTTATGACCGCCGCACGTGCCGGTCTACCGGTGGTGCCCGCGGTCATTCGGGGGGCGCGTCAGCTACTACCGGCCGAGCAATTCCTTCCCCGCCCAGGGCGAGTGCACGTCGCTATTTTGCCGCCACTGCCAGCCATCACCGCGACCGATCGCCCCTCGATCCATCGGCTACGTGACGATGCCCGCCGCGCCATCCTCGCAAACGCCGATGAACCCGACTTACACGCGCCCACCGATGCGGGATAGATCTCCGTAACACTCTCTCAACCCACTGTTTTTTTTAAGCTATTTAGTCGTTCATCCCCCGTGGCGGGAGCTCAGGCGCACAGGATGGCGCGACCCACGCGCCAGCCGATTGGCGAGTACCCCACCACGCGGTTAGACTGCGCGCCACCCCTCACGTTGAGACGCGCGCATGAGCACTGAATCCATCGTTATTTTGGCGGCCAAGCGCACACCCATCGGCGCCTTTCAAGGCGTTCTATCCCCCGCCACCGCCCCGCAGTTGGGATCTGCTGCCATACGAGGCGCTCTCGCAGCAGCCGGCGTCGTGCCGGCGGACGTCCAAGAAGTGATCATGGGCTGCGTACTGGCCGCAGGCCTAGGCCAAGCGCCGGCCCGACAAGCCTCATTGGGCGCGGACATCCCCATCGGCACACCCACCACCACCATCAACAAAATGTGTGGCTCGGGCATGAAAGCGGTAATGATGGCCGCGGACAGCCTGCGCACCGGCGATATTGGTCTGGCGGTCGCCGGCGGTCTCGAGTCGATGAGTAACGCACCCTACCTCTTGCCTAAAGCGCGCACCGGCTACCGCATGGGTCACGGCGAAATATTGGACCACATGTTTTACGACGGACTGCAAAGCCCGTGGGATAAACAGTTAATGGGCTGTTTTGCAGACCAGACTGCAAAAAAATACGGTGTCACCCGCGAACAGCAAGATGCCTTCGCCGCTGAGTCCGTGCGACGCGCACTGCATGCGGTGAAAAGCGCTGCCTTTCAAAATGAAATCACACCGGTCACGATACAAGGACGCAAAGGCACCACACTCATCGAACAAGATGAGACGCCTTTTGCTTGTGATGTTTCAAAAATTACCACGCTGAAACCTGCATTCAGCAAAGAGGGCACCGTCACTGCCGCCAGCTCCTCCTCTATTTCCGATGGGGCCGCTGCGCTGGTCCTTGCCAGCAGCTCAGTCGCCGCTACAAAAGGCCTGAAAGCGGTCGCTCGAATTGTCGCTTATGGCAGTCACGCGCACGCACCAGAATGGTTCACAACGGCGCCAGTCGGTGCATTACACAAAGTGCTCCAACAAGCCGGCTGGCGTGCTGATGACGTTGACCTCTATGAGATTAATGAAGCGTTTGCCATTGTCACTATGGCAGCCACACAAGAACTCAAGTTGGACCCGGCTCGTGTCAATATCCATGGTGGCGCCTGCGCGCTCGGCCATCCCATCGGCGCGACGGGCGCGCGCATCATCGCTACTTTAATTTCAGCCTTACAACAACAGGGCGGCAAACGCGGCATTGCGACACTATGCATTGGCGGCGGCGAAGCCACCGCCATGGCCATCGAGTTGCTGTGAGCCCCGCCTTAAAACACGCCGAGTCCTATACCTAGGCGCCAATCCAAAGAACTTCGCATGGATATCCAACAAAAAACGATCGCCATTACCGGGGCTGCACGCGGCCTTGGACGGGCAATGGCAGTCGAATTTGCTGGCCGCGGTGGGCGCATCGCGCTCTTGGATCTCGATCAGTCTGAACTCGCCGTGACTCAAAGCCTGTGCCAAGCGCTGGGGGCGCAAGCGAATAGCTACGCATGCGATATCAGTCAAGAAGCCTCTGTCATTGAAACGCTTAACCGGATCGTCTCGGACTTCAACCACCTCGATGTGATGATTAATAATGCAGGTATTCTGAAAGATGCCTTGCTGGTCAAAGTCAAAGACGGCGCCGTCGTTGACAAGATGAGCCTGTCGCAATGGAACACCGTCATACAAGTCAATTTAACGGGCGTTTTCTTATGCGGACGAGAAGCCGCCGAACGAATGATCCAAAGCGGTCGTGGTGGCGTGATCATTAACCTCGCCTCCCTGTCGAAAGAAGGCAACGTCGGCCAAAGCAACTACAGCGCATCAAAAGCGGGCGTGTCTGCGATGACCGTGACCTGGGCCAAAGAACTCGCCCGCTTCAATATCCGTGTCGGCGCCATTGCGCCGGGCTTTATTGCCACCGATATCCTAAACAGCATGTCCCCGGACAGGCTGGCGCGCGTCACGCAGCCGATTCCGCTACAACGGCTGGGCCGCCCAGACGAGGTCGCCAAAACCGCCGCCTTTATCGTCGAAAACGATTACTTCACAGGCCGCATCATTGACCTGGACGGCGGCATGCGACTCTAACGTGCCATTCCGCGCCATCTCCGCACCGGCTCAGCCAAAAACGGCCGCCACTTGCCATGGACGCCGACATCCGACCCTATGACCGAGCGCGCACTCGGTACATAATCTGACGTCCGCCCACCACCTAGCTTGCGATGCGAAAAAAACACCTCCTGATCACCCTCTCTGCAACCTGGTTGATCCTGACGGGACAAAGCCACTCTGAGACAGTCAGTAGGCCGGCTCATGCAGCGCCTACGCTCACTGTTCCACTCGAGTACTACCGCCTTGACAACGGCCTTCGCGTGGTTCTAGCGCGCGACCTATCGGTGCCGACGGTGACCGTTGCCACTTACTACCACATTGGTTTTCGCATCGAGCCCAACGATCGCACAGGCTTCGCGCACCTCTTTGAACATCTGATGTTTCAGGAAACCACTAACCTTAAGAAAGGTGACGCCGACAAATTAATCAGCGGCAATGGTGGCGTATCCAACGGCTCCACTCGCTTCGATTACACCAACTTTTATGAAGTAGTACCCAGTCACGCATTGGAACCGGTGATATGGATCGAAGCTGAACGAATGCGTGGACTGGCCATTTCACCGACCAGCCTGCAGAATCAGAAAGACGTGGTGAAGAATGAAGTACGCGTCAACGTACTCAACCAACCCTACGGTGGCTTTCCATGGCTTTCTTTGCCGCAAGTCGCCAACCAAAATTGGTTTAATGCGCATAATTTCTATGGCGATCTCGCGGACATAGACGCCGCCACATTAGGCGACGCACATGCGTTTTACGACACGTATTATGTCCCTGCCAACGCCGTACTCGTGGTCGCGGGCGATTTTGACCCCACTGCCACACGCGGGCTGATTGCACGGTATTTTGGCGCCTTGCCCACGCGCCCCGAACCGCCGCGTCCAGACATCACAGAACCCGCACAGCTTGCTGAGCGGGTCATCGAGCAGACCGACCCGAACGCGCCCAGACCCGCCTTGGCATGGGGGTATCACGCGCCACTGCGCAATAGCGCAGATTGGTATGCCTTCGTGTTGCTGGATAGCATTTTGTTAGGTGGCGAGGAGAGCCGCCTTTGGCAACGCCTAGTGAAAGACCGCGGCTATGCCGACTCAATAGAGGGCGGTCTGAATTTGCTCGGCAATGCGTTTGATTATGAGGGCCCCACGCTGTGGTCAGCTTATCTCATTCATGACGCCAGCACCTCCGCAGCAACCCTGACCCATGAGTTGGATGCGGTCATTGCCGAAATTCAGAAACGACCTATCACGACGCAAGAATTGGACCGCGCGCGCACCAAAATACGCTCAGAACTCTATGACACCGTGGGCAGCAGTACACGCTTTGGCTTAGTGGATTTGTTGGCTTGTATGGCGCTGTTTGATGACGATCCAGAGCGCATCAATCACATCGAGCAAGCCTTCAGCGGCATTACAACGACTGATGTCATGCGGACTGCGAAGCGCTATTTGCAGCCGGCTAATCGCACCGAACTCATCTTGAAAGCAGGCCGTCCAACCAGCGGGGTCAGCCCATGATGCACCGCCTTATCACGACCTCGCACCTCGCGGCAGCGGTCGCTATGGTGACGCTGAGCGGTGCCAACTTGCTCCTCACACCGGCCGCTATGGCGCTAGAGGCACCGCCACCGCTGAGCGCACCCCATCCCTTCGAACTCCCATCCAAAGTAGATTATGAGTTGGCCAATGGCCTGACGGTCACCCTGGTGCCGTTTAGCACTATTCCCAAGGCCACCATTTTAATTGATGCCAACACAGGCTATGTCGCTGACCAAGACCCTGCCGGCTTAAGCGCCTTAGTGGCCGAGTTACTCAAGGAAGGGGCAGGCTCGCACACCGGTCAGCAGCTCGCCTCCTTATTTGCAGACATGGGCGGTGCGCTCAGCGTCACGGCAAACCTTAACGATCTCACCTTTGAGACCTCCATCCTATCGGAGCGTATTCCACGCGCCTTAGGATTGATGGCTGATGTGCTGCGAAGGCCGACGCTACCGGCAGATGCTCTGCCGAGACTGAAGAAAGACCTCACACGCACCATCGCCATCCAGCGTGCACAAGCCGGCAGCATCGCCAGCGAAGCCTTTGCCCGCATTCTTTGGGGACCTGGGCCTTTCGGACATGGCTACCCGAGTGATTCAGAGATAGCCGCGCTGACCCACGAGCAAGTAAGACACTACCTGCTGCATCGCTTGGGAGCTCGACGCACCCATATCTACATCGCCGGCCAATTTGATCAAAGCGCAGTAGAGAACGCTCTTCGCATCCACTTTGGAACGTGGTCGGCGGGTTCCCCACCAGAGGTGAATGTGCCGCACAGCATGGGTACACGCACCATCACCCTCATCGATCGCCCGGGTGCTGCTCAGTCCACCATCCTGATGGGCCTACCAGTGACCGACGTGACCCACGAGCACTTCACTGACTTGTCGGTCGCCAATTCACTGCTCGGCGGATCGCTGCTCTCGCGTCTCAACCAGAATCTGCGCGAAGCCAAAGGCTACACCTACGGCGCGAACTCCCAACTGACTCCTTATCATGGCTTGTCGACGTGGACGATCAGCAGTGATGTCAACACCCCAGACACCGCAGCGGCGCTTCACGAAATATTTATAGAAATGAGTCGCTTAACCAGTGAACTGTCCGCTTCTGAAGAACTACAACGGATTAAAAACTACCGGGCAGGTCATTTTGTTTTGAGCGCCTCCAGCCGTACCAGCTTGCTGGGCCAGTTGCAGTTCATAGACCAACACCAACTCCCCGACGACTGGCTCACGCACTACGTCGTACGGACTAATGCCGTGACCCCGACTCAAGTGCTTGACGCCGCCCACGCTGCCTGGAGTCCAGAGACGATGACACTGGTGATTGTCGGCGACTTGGCTAAAATCAGAGCCCCACTACAGGCCTTGCAGGAACTGCAGGGCATCGATTTTCACTCACCTGGTATGGAATAACCGTTATGAGCGACGCGCACATTGAACGTGATCAAATGGAATATGACGTGGTCATCGTCGGCGGCGGGCCCGCGGGCCTCGCTTGCGCAATCCGACTGAAACAACTGAACAAAGAACTGAACATCTGCATCCTTGAAAAAGGCGCTGCGGTCGGCGCTCATTCTTTGTCAGGGTGCGTGATGGAACCCGGCCCACTGGATGCTCTATTGCCTGACTGGCGAAATTCACCGCCCGGCATCTGCATTCCAGCGACCCGCGACGAGTTCCGCTTGCTGACCAAAAACCGGGCGTTCAAGCTGCCCACTCCGCCGCAAATGCAAAATCATGGAAATTTCATTATTTCCTTGGGGATGCTCACACCTTATCTGGCCAATCAAGCAGAGGCACTGGGCGTCGATGTGTTTGCCGGATTCGCAGCCGCCAAGGCCTTATTTGATGACAAGGGCGCAGTGGCTGGCGTACAAATCGGCGATATGGGCATCGACAAAGACGGCAAGCCGGGACCTGCATTCGCACCAGGCCCTGAAGTTCGCGCCAAAATCACCGTGTTTGCGGAAGGCGCACGCGGCAGTGTCACGAAAGCCTTAGTCAAGCATTTTGCTCTTGACGCAGACGCTTGCCCGCAAACCTACGGCTTAGGTTTTAAAGAATTATGGCAACTCCCGGAAGGGCGCGTTGAACCTGGGCTGATTCAACACTCGATTGGTTGGCCAATGGACAGCGGCACCTACGGCGGAAGCTTTTTGTACCACTTGAGCGACAATCGTGTGTACATCGGCTACGTCGCAGGTCTTGATTACAAAGACCCTCGCTTTAAGCCCTTCGAAGCCTTCCAACAGTTCAAGAATCATCCCTCTGTGAAGCCCTTGTTGGCAGGCGGCGAACTCCTCACCTACGGGGCACGGACGATCGCTGCCGGGGGTTGGCAGTCTTTGCCAAAGATCGATATGCCGGGCGCCTTGCTCGTTGGCTGCGCTGGTGGACTGGTGAATGTACCGAAAGTGAAAGGAGTGCACCAAGCCATTCGCTCCGGCGCATTGGCGGCTGAGCACTTAATCGAAACAGGCACCACGACAGGCTTTGATGCGCGTTGGCGCGCATCGCCCGGCCATCAGGAACTCAAGAAAGTCCGAAACTTTAAGCCTGGCTTCAAAAAAGGCCTGTGGATGGGCCTGATCAATGCCGGCATTGAAACCATCACGGGCGGGAAAACACCCTGGACTCTTAAAAACAAAGTGGACTATCAGCAACTCGCCAAACTGGCGGATTTCAAATCGCCTGATCGTCACTGGCAGGCCGATCGGGAACTCAAACCACGCGACCGCGCCGCGGCAGTCTACTTCGCGACCACCACGCATGACGACAGCCAACCGGCTCATCTTAAAGTGGCTGATACCAGTGTGTGCGTCGACCAGTGCGCCAAAGAGTTTGGCAATCCCTGCCAAAATTTTTGCCCGGCCCATGTCTATGAAATAGTGACCAACGACGCAGGCGCTAAGAAGCTACAGATCAATGCCTCTAACTGCGTGCACTGCAAAGCTTGCGATATCAAAGATCCCTACGCACTGATCACTTGGACCACTCCTGAGGGCGGCTCCGGACCCAACTATGCCAATCTATAGCAGAACATGAAGCTACTGGTATCCACCACGTCGCCGTACGTCCGGAAAGTACGCATCGTTGCTCTGGAGAAAAGGCTTGATACACAAATCACTATAGTGCCCGCGTCACCTTGGCCGGAGCCTACCGCTGTCATTGACACCAACCCGTTAGGCAAAGTGCCTGCCTTGGTGACCGACGATGGCCTCAAGCTGTACGACAGCCGAGTGATCTGCGAGTACTTAGACAGCCTCTCGCCCACAAACCCACTCATTCCAGCCAGCGGCGCTCTGCGCTGGCAGTGCCTACGAACGCAGGCATTAGCCGATGGCATTCTAGATGCGGCCGTCATGATCGTATTGGAACGCAGACGCCCGAACACTCAACAATCGAGCGCCGTAGAGAACCGAGCCCTTGCCGCGATCCGTCGCAGCCTATCGGCAATCAAGGACGACCTCAAACCCATCACGGACCCTTTAGATCTTGGTCAAATCTCAATCGCCGTCGCCTTGGGTTATCTCGAATTTCGTTTATCCGATGCGGCCCTGCCTGTGGAGGGAGCGCTATCGGCTTGGTGGCTCACCCGCAAGCAACATCCTAGCCTGCTGGCAACGGCGCCCACCCTATGACTGAGTCAGCAAACCCGCCCCACAGCAACGAAGCGCCTTTCTATCGCCCGACGGCGCAGCACATTGCCGACAGCAACTTGACGCGCTTCGCCCAATTTGCCCATCACCAATACGGCGCGCCGCACAGCAGCCCCGAACCCCTCACCGCCTGGCATGCGCTGTGGCAATGGTCTGTTAATGATCGCGCCGCTTTTTGGGATGCACTGCGCGACTTTACTGGGGTTATTAGTGAAGACCGTGGCGGCGACCGGCTCATCGATGGCGATTTAATGCCTGGTGCTCGCTGGTTCACCGGCTTGCAGCTTAACTTTGCCGAGAACCTACTGGCGCGCTGTGATGATCACCCCGCCCTCTTTTCTGCCACTGAACTCGGCCATAAGCCCACCCTATCCTACCGCCAACTCCATGAGCAGGTGGCGCGCCTCAGCGCCGGATTGGCCGCTGCCGGCATAGGCCCTGGGGATGTGGTTGCCGGCTATCTACCCAACATCAACGGCGCCATCATCGCCATGCTTGCCACCGCGGCACGCGGCGCTACCTGGACCTCTTGCTCACCCGACTTTGGAATTCAAGGCGTGTTAGATCGCTTTGGACAAGTAAAGCCAAAAATCCTGATTGCAACTGACGGCTATCAGTACGCAGGAAAACCCATCAACACACTGCCAGCCATTCAAGGCGTGGTCGATGCATTAGCATGCATCCAGCGGGTGGTGATTATTCCGTCGTTGAACGCAGCCCCCTCAATCACCTCCATTCGGGACAGCACCTTACTGTCGGACTTCGAATTGGATGGTCCACTAGAGTTCGTGCGCCAAGCCTTCAATGCGCCTTTGTTTGTCATGTATTCCTCTGGCACCACCGGCGCCCCGAAATGCATCGTGCACAGCATCGGTGGCACGCTACTACAGCATCTAAAAGAACATCAGCTACATGTGGACTTAAAGCCCACGGACCGGATTTTTTATTTCACCACCTGCGGCTGGATGATGTGGAATTGGCTGGCTTCGGCTTTAGCGACGGGCGCGAGTATCGTGCTTTACGATGGCTCGCCACTCCATCCAAGCCCCGATGTGTTGTGGGCCTTGGCGGAGACCGCCGCCATCACCGTATTCGGCACCAGCCCAAAATATCTTGCGTCGCTCGCCAAGTCAGGCTACCAACCCCGACGCCAGCATCAACTACCGGCGCTGCGTCTTGTCCTATCAACCGGCTCGCCTTTGGCGGCTGAGCAGTTTGACTACGTTCGTGACGCCATCAAAGCCGATATTCCGCTCGCATCGATCTCTGGTGGTACTGACATTATCTCGTGCTTCTGCTTAGGTAACCCCTGGCTACCGGTATACCGTGGAGAAATCCAATCACCCGGTCTTGGAATGGCACTGGATGTGTGGGATGAGCAGGGTCACTCGGTGAGCGAAACACGCGGCGAGTTGGTTTGCACCCGGGCATTCCCCTCAATGCCAATTGGCTTTTGGAATGACCCAGATCATCAACGATACCAAGCGGCCTACTTCGCACGCTTTCCCGGCGTCTGGCATCACGGCGACTACGCACTACTCACCTCACACGGTGGTGTCGTGATCTTAGGCCGCTCTGACGCGGTACTCAACCCGGGTGGGGTTCGCATCGGCACCGCCGAAATCTACCGACAGGTGGAGCGCCTAGATGAGATATTGGAAGCGCTCGCCATCGGCCAAGCATGGCACGGAGATGAGCGAGTGGTATTGTTTGTGCGTCTGCGCTCTGGAGTCACTTTAGACGCGTCGCTCATTAAGCGCATCAAAGACACGATCCGAGCGAACACCACCCCTCGTCACGTACCTGCCAAAATCATCGCTGTGCCTGACATTCCACGCACACTCAGTGGAAAAATTGTGGAACTGGCCGTGAGGCACATGGTGCATGGTCGTCGCGTGGACAATACCGACGCACTGGCGAATCCTGGCGCACTCGAGCACTTTCGTAACCTCACCGAGTTGACGACAGAGTGACGGTCTCAGAGCGCTATCTAGCAGCGCTGACACAGCACGGATACCATATTGACCGCGCTCAGCAGAGCGTGCTGCTGACATTTGAACGACTCGCAGCGGATGTCGAATCGTGTGCGCGGCATCGTCGACGTCACCGATGGCGCTTACCTCAATGGGCGCAGCGCTCACCGCCCCCGCCTCCCAAGGGAATCTATCTGTGGGGGCCGGTTGGCACCGGCAAAACGTTCTTGATGGATCTTTTCTGTGCCGACCTTGGGCCAATCGCCAAACGATTGCATTTCCATCATTTCATGCAAGACGTGCACCATCGTTTGACACGCCTACAACAGAGTCCAACGCTCGATCCGCTTCGCCAAGTGGCTGCTGAGTTAGCACTGGAGAGCCAAGTCCTGTGCTTAGACGAATTATTCGTACGCGACATTGGTGATGCCATGATTCTAGGCGGCTTATTCCAAGCGCTACATGACCAGGCGGTGACTCTGGCGTTTACGTCTAATGCGCCACCGGATCAGCTGTACAAAGAGGGTCTACAACGCAGTCGGTTTGTACCCGCGATTGAACTGCTGAAAGATATCACCCAGGTGGTACATATCGATGGCACGGTAGACTACCGGCTAAGACAATTGGTGTCCGCTTCTCTCTATATTCGCGCTGACACACCGGATGCGAAGGCGACTTTCGTCCGCCGCCTTGAAGGGCTCAGCGGCACACTGCAGGTAGCACCCGGCTCGATCCACATCGAGGGCAGGGACATTGCGACATGCGCGGCGACGCATGAGTTGCTGTGGTGTGATTTTAAGGCGCTTTGTACTGGGCCGCGCAGCGTCGCAGATTACATCGCCATTGCCAGCCGCTACCCATTAGTCGCTGTCTCAGATATCCCGATTTTAACGACGCAGGATGAGAACGCGGCGCGCCGAGTGATTGCGTTAATAGACGAGTTGTATGACCAGGGAAGTAAATTGATCGTATCCGCTTATGCGGATCCCATCGCGCTATACCAAGGCACACTCCTTTCTTTCGAATGGCAGCGTGCAGCCAGTCGCTTAATCGAAATGCAAACGGAGACGTACCTTCGCCGCGCCCATCGAGCCGGCTAACACTAAAGCTCTTAACCACTAACGACGGATCGCGCCACGTGAGAAAAAACACTTCGCCAATCCCAGCCATCGAAGCTGAGCCATGGCTGTACCGCGTCAATCAGCTGGCCGATACGATCGGTGGCACACTGAAGCAGTCCATGAGGCGAGCTTTTGGCGTGACGCCGTCAGAGTGGCGGCTATTGATCGCGCTTGATCCACTCATCTCGCGATCGCCCACAGAACTCGCACAGCATCTTCAATGCTCGGAAGTGGCGATCAGCCGGGCGCTCGCACGGCTACACGCGTTAGGGTATCTGGTGCGTACCGCCGACGAATCCGATGCGCGTAAGTTCAACATTCGCATCCACGCCAGTGGCATCGGCTTGCGCGCTCAAGTGACGGTGTGGTGGGCAGACTATGAAGCGACACTGTTAGGCGACGTGCCTGCGCAGTCACGCGAGACGGTACTTACGTTACTCCATCGCTGCGCCCAGAAGAGTCGGGTGCGGCGCGTGGCGCCTACGCCGAGTCGTCAGACCGCAAAGCAAGCGCGTCGATAAGATCAGCGCACAGCGACGAAAAGACTTTACCAATGCGCACTGACTCGTTAGCCTCTGGGCCACGCAACAGATCATTTTTAGGGAGGGTCTCGCTTGGCTAACTCAGTCGGAAAATTGGCATTTCTCCGCCACGGACAGAGCACCTGGAACCTGCAGAATTTGTTTACCGGGTGGACTGATGTCGATCTGACGGAACAGGGCGAGTCAGAGGCCCGCGAAGCCGGCCGTCTCCTGCTGGCGGAAGGGATTCCCTTCGATATCGCCTTCACCTCGGTGTTGAAGCGCGCGATCCGTACCCTGTGGATCGCCACGGATGCCATGGATCGTCTGTGGATGCCCGTCGAGCGCGCCTGGCAACTCAATGAACGTCACTACGGCAGCCTGCAGGGACTTGATAAGGCACAGACCGTCGCAGAGTACGGCGAGCAACAAGTGAAGGTGTGGCGGCGCTCTTACGATATCCCGCCCCCCGCGCTCGCACTCGACGACCCAAGACACCCGCGCTTTGATGCTCGCTATGCAAGGCTCAGTGCAAACGATCTGCCCGCCACGGAGTCCTTAAAGGACACCCTGACGCGAGTCTTGCCTTTGTGGAATCAACGTATCGCCCCGGAGTTGCAAGCTGGCCGCCATGTGCTGGTGGTGGCGCACGGCAATAGCTTACGGGCACTGGTCAAAATGCTGGATGGCATGAGCGAGTCAGAGATTGTGGAGTTCAACATCCCAACCGGCGTGCCGATCGTCTATGACTTAGACGCCGACCTAAAGCCCCGCAGCCGTCGATTTTTAGGCGACCCAGCTGCCGTCGCAGCCGCAGCTGACGCCGTCAGGCGGCAGACCGAAAAGCGCTAATCACAGCCCATCAATCGTCAGGGGCGATCGTAATCCTAAGACCGGACAGCGCTTCAGTGAATGGCACCTGACAGGAAAGACGTGAGTTCGGTTTAAAGGAAGACATCTCGCGCAGCAGCTCCAACTCATCGCCTTGGCAGGGCGGTAGTTTAGCAACCCACGCTTCATCTACCCACACATGACACGTGGCACATGAGCACATACCGCCACAAATAGCGGCAACGCCATTGTCGAGATCGCGCAGTGTTTCCATCAAAGAGACGCCGACCCGCCCTTGCACAGGGGTTTCCTTCCCATCACGATCCACAAGCACAATCTCAGCCATTCCAAACTCCTCATCAGACCTAGCGCAATTCTAGCTTAACCATTCAACTCACGCAGCACCCCTGAAAGACTGCTGTGGACCGGCAGGGTGCCACAAAACAATCCCGCCGCGCCATGTTGGATGGCGCTTTTATAACCCAACCGACCACCCAATGGCATGGCTCGCACACGATCACAAGAATTTCTGCGAAAAAAAGCGTACTTCGATAGAATTCAACCACATCATGAGAAGACCAGTTGCCACGCCACTTCTGAAGGACTGCGCACTATGCCGCTGAGTCACCGCCGCACGATGTACCTGACCTGCATCACCGTGGCCGGCGCGCTGCTGACTTGCGTGCGCACCACCGCGTCAGCTGATCCGCTTGATCTCTATGCGGGCGCCGGGATTGGCAATGCGACGGTTAGCCTCGATTCCGCCGCCTATACCCTGCCACTGCATCTCAACCGACATGACGTCGGCTGGAAAGCCATGGTCGGCCTGCGGCCACTCTCGTTGATCGGCGCCGAAGTCGAGTACGTCGACTTTGGCCACCCAGCCGATTCACAAAACAGCGGCCTCGTAGCACTCAATACCAACGTCCACGCCCACGCGCAAAGCGCATTCGGACTGTTTTATCTGCCACTGCCTATTCCCTTCGTCGATCTCTATGGCAAAGCGGGCCTTAGTCGTCTGCAAACATCGGCCAGCGTCACCCCGGTGACGAATCCAAGCGTATGCAGCATCGCCCCCACCACCAGCGGCTGTGCTTTTGGGCTGAGTCGAACGGACACCCACATGGCATGGGGAATTGGCTCTCAAGTCAAACTGGCCTCGTGGTCCATCCGCGTCGAATATGAGCGCTTTAGCAGCCCATCGGGCAACCCAGGCTTCGCCTCAGCAAGCCTCGCGTGGCATTTTTAGTCCCGAACGCGCAAGCGCTGAGCCAGTAAAGCCTGCCGGGCGGGCGACAACATAGTCCATGCACGGGCAGCGTCTAACCACAACACGTGCAGGCTATCAAATAAGACGCCGACATCTGCCAACTGCTGTAAGTCAATGGCCGGATCATAGGCATCGACCAATAGGCGTATGTGTGTATCAGTCAAATCGTGATAGCTGATCACGGCCGCCAGCTCAAACAGCGGATCTCCACAGCCGCCATACTCCCAATCCACAAAGCACATCGGCTCGGACATCAAAATATTGCCGTGATGCAAGTCGTGATGACACAAGACATTGCCGTGGCGTTGATAGCGCTCCAAAGGTTGCCGCAGGCGATGAACCAAATCTCCGCGTGGCACAGGACCTTTGATCCCCACGCCCAAGTCCAGATAATGCGCGAGCGTATCCGGCACACTGACGACACGCAGACCGGCAGGCAGCGACACCGCATGCAGCGTCCGCAAACGAGCGCCGAGCGCCCTGAGCACCCAGGGCGCATGCGCCGCCGTCCAGGTTAGGGTGGGGCTCGATTGATAGGCCGTCACCAACAGCCCACTGGCTGGCGACCCATGAATAATCGGTGGCGCAAATCCATGCTGCGCCGCTAACTGGTGCACCTCGAGTTCTAAGCGACGATTAATTTGGAATGTGTCATCGTCCTCACCCGTGAAACGTAACACCCAATCGCCTATGACTGACTGAACACGTACGCTTTGATTTAATTGACCGCCGGATAGCGGGTAGAAACGTACACCCGCAGCCAACGCCTCGCGGCCTAGTGAGAATTCAGCGAGCGCAGCGCGTCCTCTGTGTTCTATCGATAATTTCACGAAAGCTCCGCTTCGACCAATGATTGCTTAGCCAAATCAGCTTGCCACTGGCGCCAACCAATTAAGACCAAAGCCAAGTAGAGCGCATAGAGAATCATGGACGGATACAGCTGCGCCCGCCAGCACAGCAACAGCATCAGCGAATCAATCACCAGCCACCAAGGCCAGTTTTCTATTTTTTTCTTGGCCACGAGCCATGTCGCGAAGACACTCCCCCACGTCGTCAGGGAATCCAGCATCGGCTCGGTAGAGCCTGTTTCGGCCGCGAGCCACCGAGCGGTGAGCACACTCGCCCCGACCACCAGCAAGGCGCCCACCCCTTGCAAGCGCCAAGAGGCACGACTGACAGGTAATGCAGTGCCCGCCTCAGTCGACCGCCACGCCCAATAACCGTACACCGCGACCACCATGTAAAAAGCCTGAAGCGCGGCTTGCATGTATAGCCTCGCCGCATAGAAAATTGACAGGTAGACGGCCGTGCTGAGCAGCGCCGCGACCCAGCAGGCGCGCGACTGACCGATCACCAAAACCACATAAACCAGACCCAATAGAGCGCCTACCACCTCGGTAGCCGACAATCCCGCCCAAATAATGGCCAACGTGGCAACTAAATTACTGATTCCCACGACCCCCCCCCTTGCGATCGAAAACCCCACCGGCGCGGCGGGCTGTTAGAATAAGACGACTTTAGGCTCGAGGCTATGATGCTTATGGCTCAGCGCACGGTTCATGTCTTTCAAATTGATGCCTTTACCCAGCAGGTGTTTACGGGCAATCCAGCCGGTGTGGTATTGGGTGCCGAACAGCTGAACGACGCAGAAATGCAGGCATTAGCGCGAGAAATAAACAATTCGGACACCGCTTTTGTGCTGCCTGCCGACGAGGCAGGCCATGACTTGCGTGTGCGTTTTTTCACCCCCACTCGTGAAGTGGGATTTGTTGGCCACGCGACCGTTGCCGCCCACGTGGCGCGCTTGGCCGCGGGACTCGCGGGAACCGGCACCTTCCGACAAAAAGTGCGCTCTGGGGTGTACGAAGTGGTCGTCAGCGGCTCAAGCCAAGCGCCCCAAGTATCGGTTGCCATTCCAGTGCCCGACTTCCTACCGGCGATTGCGCCTGAGATTCGAGCCCAACTCTTAGATATATTCGGTATTGAGAGCGCGGCTTTAGACTCTAAATGCCCAGTGGTCGTGACGCGCCGCACCACCACCCGCCTGATGATTGGCTTAAAATCCTTGGATCTATTGGCCTCTTTGCAACCCAATCTGGAGGCCTTAAAGCGCATCACACCGCACGTGGGCGCGGATGGCTTCTTTCTATTCGTGCGCGATGCCCATGGCCCAGGCACCACAGAATCCAGACTATTTTCGCCGGTACTTGGCATTGATGAAGATCCTGTCAGCGGCAACGCGCATGGGATGCTGGCCGCCTACTTAGTCGCTAATGATTTACTGCCCGTGACGAAAGGCCGCGCTCAGTTACGCGGCTTTCAAGGCTCCAGTCTGCAGCGGCCCGGACAAGTCGACGTGGAGGTGGAAGTGCATAACGGTCAACCCACCAAAATACACATGACCGGCACCGCACGGATCGTCTTCGACACACGCATCACACTGCCTTAAGAGCCCCGCCTAGCTCACCGCCGCTGTCGTCACTCCAATAGGATCGACGACCTGCGGGCGCTCACGCGACCGATGCCCTTCTCAATCGTCAGCACGCGATTGATTTCCGGCACCCAGTCGTCCGAGTGATGAACCGCCATCACCAGCTGCACGCCGGATTGCGCGAGTGCCGACAACAGGGACTGAATATGCGTACGAAAAAGGCTATCCAGACCCGTCAGCGGCTCATCGAGCAACAGCGCCTCGGGCGCTAGAATTAAGGCCCGCGCAAACAACGCCAAGCGACGCTGTCCATACGATAAGGTACGAACCGACCGACGCATATCAACGCGCAGGCCCACAGTTTTTAGGGCGCGCCGCGCCAATAGCCACTCTGTAGCCGAGGGCTCGACTTCTAAACCCACACTGGCATGCAGACCACTGACTACCAAGCCACCCACACTGATCTCGTCGAAATACTCGGTTTGCAATTCAGGGGACACCAACCCCACGCGCGCGCGCCACTGCGCAATGTGCGAGCCTGGCGGATGACCTGATCGCTCGATATGGCCGCCGAGCGCGATCGGAATCGCGCCATACAAGCAGCCCAACAGCGTTGATTTTCCGCTGCCATTGGCGCCTACCATCGCCCAATGATCACCACGCTCTATATGCCAGTCGAGCGCTCGAATCACCGGCCGATAGTCGCGATACAAGGACACCTGGCGCAGGCGGATAAATGTCTTCTTCACTGAATGCGCTGGCACTCGAGCAAAGCGACCCGCAGGAGCCACGAACTCTGAGCGCGCCGTTGCTAACCACTGCGTAGGCGCTTTGGCACGTGATCCATCATAGACAAGGCGGCCCGCTTGTAAGACCCAGACCTGGCGAAACATCGACGGTGCATCTTCTAAACGATGCACCGCCAACACGATCGTCATTTTGGTACGCGCCAAGCGAGCCAGTTCACGGTTAAACCACTCGCGACTGTCACCATCTAGACCATTATAAGCCTCATCCAACAACAACAAACGAGGACGAGACACCAACGCACGTGCCAATAAAACACGGCGTCGCTCGCCATAAGACAGAGTCAAAAACCGCCGTCGCCTCAGCCTCCAAAGCCCCAATCGCTCTAACACCCGCCGCACCCGCGCATGTTGTGCGCTCGTTAAGGCAAGGAGTGGCCGCTCAACCCCATGCACCCCCGTGGCCACCACTCGAGCCACTGAAAAATTCCATTCATAGCGATGGTATTTATCCTGACGCTCCCCACTGACCAGAGCCAATCGCGGCAGTAAATCAGACAGATGCAGCACGCGCTCCTTGCCATCTCGGTAGACGCGCCAGGCGTCATCGTCTGGTCGTGGCCAGCGCTCCCCGGCACACAGTTTTAATAATTGGGTCTTCCCCGCGCCATTCGCACCCAGTAACAGTGCGTGCGTCCCAGGCGCAAGGCTGAGAGACACGGTATCCAACACCACCCGGTCACCCAATTCTAAAGAGACACGATACAACTCAACGCCAATGCCACTCACAACACGGACCATCGCCCGTCCATAGAGATCACACGACCGTCTGTCTGTAATTTCAGCAAGTGGGCTTCTAAAGAATATCGGGCGATGGGATGTAGTGCGGGGTCAACATCGGTATAAACCTGCAAAACTAAGGCCTCCAAAGTGATCGGGCCGTATGCCCGCACACTCTCCAAGACACGCTGCTCACGTTGCAGCCGGTGGTCAATGAGCGCGGCAATCACGGCATGCGAGTGCGGCATCAGAGACCCGTGAGCGGGCGCTAAGATCAAATCCGGCAGCCGCGCGAGTGCAGCGAGCGCCTGTAAATAATCAGCCATATCACCATCGGGTACGCGAATCACTGGCGAGGTGGTGCCTAAGATGTGATCACCCGTGTACAAAATCCCTGCCTGTGGATGATGCCAACACACATGATTGGACGCGTGTCCGGGCGTGCTGATGGCGTGCAAATCACCGGCATCGGTCGATACACAAAACCCATCGATCGCCACTTGATCAGGAATAAAACTCGGATCTTGATTGATCGCGTATCGCGCGACGCGACCAATCCGCGGCACACCCAGTGCCTGAGCCAAGGGAGAGGCTGCCGGCGAATGATCCATATGGGTGTGGGTGACCACCACCGCCACCACCGCCATCCCTTGGGTGGCCGCCAGTAGGGCCTCCACATGAGCCGGGATCGCAGGCCCCGGATCCAAAATAGCCACCCGCTCGTGGCCAATCAGGTAAGTATTGGTTCCAGGCCCGGTGAATAAGCCCGGATTCGGGGCGATCAGACGCCGAATACCCGGCGCTAAGGTCACTAATTGTCCTGAGATCAATAAACTAGACATAGGCCCATGGTAAAGCCGGACCTATCCACCCGCCACCCCAGACTGAGCATCCCATTTTGGCTCGCGAAAAGCTAAGATTGGGGCCCAGCGGCCATGTCGGCCAGCCAGAGCCAGAGAGGACTGTTTCATGATTGGATTCTCAAGAATCGCCGCGAGCGTCGTCGCACTCGGCGCCATCGCCGTGGCCCCCGTGAGCCTTGCCGACTGCACCCCACCCAAAGCCCCCACCAGCTTCCCGGATGGCAAGAAAGCGACCTTAGAAGAGATGGTCGCCGCACAAAAACTCGTTAAGCAGTATGTGGCAGAAGTAGAAGACGTCTATCTGAAGTGTGTGGACAGCGAACCGAACCCGGTGCCTGCCGAAGGCGCGACCGCTGATCAGAAAAAAGCGTACATAGCAAAAGAAGCAGCCAAAGCCAAGCAGCACAATGCCGGCGTCGCTGACGAAGAAAAAGTCAGCGGACAATTTAATGAGCAAATCAAGATTTACAAGGCGGCTCAGGCCAACAAGTAACTTGCCAGCTCTGCTCACGCCCACCGAGGCCTCGGTTGCGATCGAGGCCTCTCTCTCCCCTCTCCCCATTGAAACCTGCTCGATTGCCGACGCAGCAGGGCGGATCTTGCGTGAAGACTTGTGGGCGGAACGCGATCAGCCACCCTTTGATCGCGTCGCTATGGACGGTATCGCAATCGCAACGCATGCACTCTATGCAAGCCATGGTGCATTTCGCATTGCCGGAACAGTCGCTGCGGGTGCGCGTCCACTGACACTGATTGACCCCAGCACTTGCCTAGAAGTGATGACCGGCGCCGTGTTACCACCGGGCGCAGATGCCGTGATTCCAGTTGAAAACATTACCGTCAAAGACGGTATAGCGCAGGTCGATGGAGCCCTCAAAGTCCCGGCTTGGGATAATGTGCATCGTCAGGCATCGGATGCTTTGCAAGGCAGCCTTGCCTTACGCAGTGGCCTACGCCTGCGCGGGCCTGAACTCGCCGCTGCCGCATCCACTGGCAAATCATCCCTCCAAGTCACCGTCAAGCCACGTATCGCCGTGATCTCCACAGGTGACGAATTAATTCGGCCCGGTCTTGCTCTAGAACCCTGGCAAATTCGTCGCTCTAATACCTACGGCATTCTGGCCTGCCTACACACCCACGGATATCCCATACTCACCGACGATCACATCGGCGATCAGCCGGACGGCCTTCGTGAACGTTTAGCGACCCATTTGGCCACCCATACGGTGTTGATTCTCAGTGGCGGCGTCTCGGCCGGTCGCTTTGATCATGTGCCCGCCGCACTCGAGTCGATCGGTGTGCGGAAAATATTCCACAAGGTCGCACAACGACCCGGTAAACCGCTGTGGTTTGGTGTGGGGCCGCAAGGCCAAGCGGTGTTTGCTCTGCCTGGTAATCCAGTCTCCACCTTAGTGTGCTTGGTGCGCTATGTGTTACCGGCCCTCAGTTACCTGTCCGGCGAACAGGTACTGCCGCAGCGGTGGGCGCCGCTGCAGGACTCGTTCAGCGCACGCCATGACTTAACTGCCTTTATTCCCATCGAACGCTCAGCGGACAGCACTCACGCGGGGGCCGTCTGCTTGCATCCGACCCATGGATCTGGAGATTTTAGTTCATTAATCAATACCTTAGGCTTTGCTGAGCTCATCCCTCAGCAGCGCTATCAGCCCGGCGATGCCGTCGCGGTCTACACTTGGTAACCATGTTAAACCGCACAGCCCACCGCGCGCTCGCTGCACCCACCGATCAACTCGGCCGGGCGATGCATGACCTGCGCATCTCCGTCATGGACCGCTGTAACTTTCGCTGCCCCTACTGCATGCCGAAAGAAACCTATGGCGAGGGCTACCGCTTCTTAGGCGCAACGGAACGGCTCTCCTTTGGTGAAATCACACGCCTCGCCGGCCTGTTCGTGGGCTTAGGCGTACGCAAGCTCCGGCTCACCGGCGGCGAACCACTGTTGCGAGCGGGACTCGCGGAACTGGTGGGTGATTTAGCCGCACTACCTGATGTCGAGGACGTGGCACTCACCACCAATGGCTTACTGCTGTCACGCCATGCCCATGAACTCCAAGCACAAGGTTTGGCCCGTGTCACCGTCAGCCTCGACTCGCTCGATCCAGAGGTGTTTCGCACCATGTCAGGCGGCCATGGTCACCCCAACGATATTCTGCAGGGCATCGAGACGGCGATTTCGGCGGGGCTTTCGCCTATCAAAGTGAATTGTGTATTGGAGCGCGGTGTCAATGATCACACCGCACTCGCCTTACTGGAACACTTTCGCGGCACACCTGTCATCGTTCGCTTTATTGAGTACATGGACGTTGGCAACCGTAATCACTGGGACCTTAAACGCGTCATCCCGTCAAAAGAAATGCAAGCGATAGTGCACGCCCATTGGCCCTTGGTTCCCATCGCCGCCCAATATATTGGCGAAGTCGCAGAGCGCTACGCCTACGCAGATGGCCAAGGAGAAGTCGGCTTCATCTCCTCAGTCAGTCAACCCTTTTGCGGGTCATGCAGCCGCGCCCGACTGTCCTCTGAGGGCCAGTTATACACGTGCTTATTTGCGACCAAGGGACTGGACCTTCGCGGCCCATTGCGTCAGGGTGCGACAGATCAAGAACTTGAATCTCTGATCAGAAGCGTGTGGATGGCGCGCGCTGATCGCTACAGCGAAATCAGAACCAGTCCACAAAGCGCCGAACATCAGCGCAAAATCGAGATGTACTACATCGGAGGCTGATGAATACATTCACACATATCGGACCCAATGGCGCACCCACCATGGTGGATGTGAGCGAAAAAACAGCGACCGCCCGCACAGCCATCGCGGAGTCACGTGTGCGCTTGCCGCCTGCAGTCGCCACCCTGCTACGCGAACAAGGCTTTGCAACCGCCAAAGGCCCGGTATTTCATACGGCGATCATCGCCGGTACCCAAGCGGCCAAACGCACCCATGAACTCATCCCCTTTTGCCATCCACTCGGCCTTGAAAAATGCCGCATCGATATTGAGGCGGTAGGCGATGAGGTGGTCATTCGCTGCACCGTCGGCGTCTATCACAAAACCGGTGTGGAGATGGAGGCTCTCACGGGGGCTAGCATCGCGGCACTGACGGTATACGATATGTGCAAAGCACTGTCGCATGAACTCGTGATTGACTCTACACGCTTGCTGCAAAAGCAAGGTGGGAAGAGCGACTTCAAGGACTCTCGTGGCGGCTGACGCACCGATCGCGGGCCTCATACTAGCGGGCGGCCAGAGCACGCGTATGCGTCGCGACAAAGCGACCCTACTGATTGACGGCGAAACCCAATTGGCACGGGCCGCCCGTCTGCTGTCACCTTATGTCACGCAGAGCTACGTATCGGTACGCCAAGATCAAACGACCGAACCGGAACGTGCACGCTTTCCACAAATCATCGATCAACTGAGTGATATCGGCCCAGCCGCCGGTATTTTAGCTGCTCAGCACACCCGACCCGACCACGCGTGGCTTGTCGTGGCGGTCGATTTGCCGTTACTTGACCAATCGACGCTCGCTTACTTACTGGCTCATCGCGATAAAAGCAAACTGGCCACCGCATTTAAAAGCAGCAGCGATGGTCTACCAGAACCGCTGTGTGCGGTGTGGGAGCCGTCAAGCCACATGGCACTCGCTGATTTTTTAAAGCACGGCCGAAGTTGTCCACGCAAGTTCCTACTTAGCCACGCCATTGCACTCCTCGACCTGCCGCGCAGCGATGCTTTACATAACGTAAACACCCCAGCTGAGTATGCCGAGCTGACACAACCGACCCTGAGCGCTCATCCATGACAGCCATTCATGTTCAGTATTACGCTATTCTTAGGGAACAAGCGGGTAAGAGCGCTGAGCGCATCGACACCTCTGCTGCCACCGCCGCCGCACTCTATGACGAATTAGCAACCCGCTACGCGTTCACGCTCGGTCGATCACAATTGCGAGTGGCCGTGAACGATGAGTTCTGCGAATGGACGACGCTCCTATCAGAAGGTTGCCAGGTGGTCTTCATACCGCCCGTCGCAGGGGGCTAAATGAGCGCTTTTGAATTCAGTCATGTGCCGCTCGATACGCAGGCACTGCAAGCCTCGCTGCAAGATCCTGCGAGCGGCGGCTATGCGAGTTTTGAGGGATGGGTCCGCGACTTGAATGAGGGTCGGGCGGTTAAACATTTGGAATATGAAGCCTATGAGGCTTTAGCGCGCAAAGAAGGCCAACGGATTGTCGAGGAAGCCATCACTCGCTTCGGCGTCCGCGGCGCACGTTGCGTCCACCGCATCGGTGACTTGGGCTTAGGCGAACTCGCCGTCTGGGTCGGCGTGGCCGCCCCCCACCGTGGCGAGGCTTTCGCAGCCTGCCGACACATCATTGATGAAATCAAACACCGCGTGCCGATTTGGAAGAAAGAGCATTACACAGACGGCGATTCGGGTTGGGTTAACTGTGAGCGCTGCGCTGCACCAACAGTCGACGGTCATCACAGCGGCTCAGAGCAAGGCCACCACCACGACCACCAACCCGCACCGCTGACCGCTCCCGTCAGCCCACACGACTCTCCTGTGCCCGACTACTCACGGCAAATCGTGCTCGCCAGTGTCGGCGTTGATGGCCAAAAAAAAATCCGTGCCGCGCGCGTGCTAGTGATTGGCGCGGGTGGTCTTGGCGTACCCGTCTTAAGCTATCTAGCCGGCGCAGGCGTTGGCGTCTTGGGCGTGATGGACAGTGATCCACTCGAGGCATCCAACCTGCACCGTCAGACGCTGTATTCGTTACAGGATGTCGGACGTCCTAAAGCGCTGTTGGCGGCGGAACGATTGCGCGCTTTGAATCCCGATGTCGATGTCCGCCCCTATGTGCAACGAGCGGACGCCAGCACACTGCCGACGTTGGCCGCTGGTTTTGATGTACTGGTCGATTGCAGCGATAACTTCCGCACGCGATTTCTTGTGAATGATGTCACGGTCACACTGAATAAGACGGCGGTCATCGCCAGTGTCTATCAGTACGAAGGACAGATACAAGTCATTCAGCCTGGCAGTGCCTGCTTGCGCTGTGTGTGGCCGACCGCGACCCGCGATGGCTTGGTTGGTAACTGTGCGGAAGCCGGCGTCCTAGGACCGGTGCCTGGCGTACTCGGCGCGATGCAAGCACTTGAAGTCATGAAGGTGCTACTAGGAACGCGTTCACCTGCCGAGAATGCGGTGGTGTTATTTGATCTACAGACACTGCAAACTCGTCGCTTAAAAGCTTCACGAAGCGCCGACTGCCCGACACACTGCAGCGGCAATGATCTCGCCGAAGCCAAGCCCACTGACCGCGGTATCTTGGAAAATGGCCCGTTAATTGATTCTTTAGACAGGGCGCGGGCACTGGGCCTTGCGATCATTGACCTGCGCGACGAACAGGAGGTAACTCAAGAGCCGCTGTGGGTCTTGCACCGGCACATCCCACTGGTCCGCCTGCTTGATGATTCAAGCGTTCTTGACCAATCAACAGGGTATCTCCTGGTGTGCACCAAGGGGCTGCGCTCGAGTGCGGCAGTCAGCACCCTGCGCGAGCGCGGCCACGGCAACGTCTATTCATTAGTAGGTGGTATCGCAGGACTCAAAGAGCGATCCACACCCCGATAAAATCAGCCGGGCCGGACTTGGCCCTGACCACGCACCACATATTTATAGCTAGTGAGCTGCTCGACACCCACCGGGCCACGCGCATGAAACTTGTCCGTGGAGATACCAATCTCAGCACCCATGCCAAACTCGCCACCGTCTGCGAACTGCGTTGATGCATTGTGTAAAACAATCGCACTGTCAACCAACGACAAGAATCGTTCTGCTGTAACCGCGTTGTCAGTGACAATCGCCTCCGTATGCGCAGAGCCATACCGCGCAATGTGTGCACACGCTTCGTCTACACCCGCGACCACTCGAACCGCGATAATCGAGTCAAGATACTCGGTATACCAATCGTCTTCCGTGGCTGCCCGAACCCTCGAATCGACTGCCTGAGTCGTGGCGTCACCACGCACCTCGCAACCTGCGGCTAGCAAAGCGTGGATCAAGGGCATCAAGTGGGTGCTGACCGCTGCCTGATCAACCAACAGGGTCTCAGCCGCCCCACAAATGCCGGTGCGACGCAACTTGGCATTGAGTACAACAGAACACGCCATGGACACATCGGCATCACGATCCACATACACATGGCAGTTGCCATCGAGATGGCCAATGACCGGTACCCGCGCTTCCCGCTGCACGCGTTCAATTAATCCTTTGCCGCCACGGGGCACGACCACATCAATGGTATCGGCCATCTCGGCCAACAAATAGCGAACCGCCTCGCGGTCAGTCGTTGGCACCAGTTGCACCGCCGTCGTCGGCAGCCCCGCTGCCAACAAGCCCTCCACCAGGCACGCATGGATCGCACGGCTCGAATGCACGCTCTCAGAACCTGCTCGTAGTATCACTGCGTTGCCGGACTTCAGACACAAGGCACCCGCATCTGCAGTTACATTGGGGCGACTTTCATAGATGATGGCCAGCACACCCAGCGGAACCCGCACGCGCTGGATGACCAACCCATTCGGCCGGGTCCATTCGGATAGGACCGACCCAATGGGATCAGCCAACCCCGCTACCGACTCCAAACCCACCGCCATTGCTTCGACTCGGGCGGCATTCAACATCAAGCGATCGGTCAATGCACCACTGAGCTGTCGTGCGCGCGCAGCCTCTAGATCGAGCGCATTTGCCTGTAAAATGTCCGCAGATCGACGGCGCAGCAGGACCGCTGCCTGCATCAGTGCTGCGTCTTTGGTTGCGCGCGATGCGCGCGCCAAGACAGCGGCTGCTTTCACGGCCTCAGCGCCCAGCGCTCGCATCATTCGATCGAGTTCAGTAGAACCCATTGGCTGCATCGTCATAGTGTTAGTCTCAAGCGTCCGTCAGCATCACTAAATCGTCGCGATGAATCATTTCCTCACGCGAACAGTAGCCCAGCAGACCTTCAATCTCGGCACTGCGCCGGCCCATAATTAACGAGGCCTCCGTCGAGGAATAGGCCGCCAATCCGCGACCAATTTCCTGGTCTTCAGCGCGAACACTAATGGTATCGCCACGCTCAAAATTGCCGTCCACTTTGAGCAGACCCGCGGGTAATAAACTCTTGCCATCCATCAGCGCGCGCGCAGCGCCCGCATCGATGAACACGCTGCCTTTTGGCTTTAATGTACCGGCGATCCATTGCTTACGAACCGCGCGTGGCGTGACACTAGGTAAAAACCAAGTGCAGCGCTCACCGTCCTCAATCGCCCTCAGTGGACTGGACCGCCGACCACTGGCAATGACCAAACTGGCGCCCGCCGCCAGCGCAATCCGTGCGGCCGCAATCTTAGTCATCATGCCGCCAGAGCCGACCCCCGACACAGGACCACTGGCCATCGCTTCAATGTCTGCGTTTAACTCCGTCACCACCGGAATAAACTGCGCGTTCGGATCACGACTGGGATCGGCACTGTATAGACCATCGATATCAGACAGCAACACCAAGCACTCAGCACTCACCATTTGTGCGACCCGTGCCGCCAGACGGTCATTGTCGCCGTAACGTATTTCCGCCGTAGCGACCGTGTCGTTTTCATTGATGACCGGAACCGCCTTTAGGCGCAGTAAAGTATCCAGCGTGGCGCGGGCATTGAGATATCGCTGTCGATCCTCGGTGTCCTCAAGCGTCAGTAGCACCTGCGCCACGGCGAGTCCACGGGCCTCGAGAATTTCTTGCCACACACGCGCCAAACGAATTTGGCCGACTGCGGCCGCCGCCTGACTCTCCTCCAAGCGCAAACGCCCAGCACCCAGTTGTAAGTGCTGTCGACCCAATGCGATCGCACCGCTGGAGACGACGATCACCTGCTGACCACGGGCACAAGCCCGCACCAAGTCATCCGCGAGGCTTTCCAGCCACGACCGATGAATCCGGCCGGTCTTGGCATCGACCAACAGGGCCGAGCCGACCTTGACGATCAATCGCCGCGCGTCACTGAGACGCCGGGCGTGCTCTCGAAATTCAGACTGGTTCATGGAAAAGCCCAAGAGGCGGCACAACGTGGTTCGAACTATACCGAGTTCGCCCGGCGGGCGCCTCTGGGTGTGACCCGCCACGCCCCAACCACTGCAGCCACCGCGACCCGCCGGGACAAGTCCTCCCGAAAACCGCCCGCTGGGGCATATATCTCGCCGCAGCGAGCCCTTGGCACGTTGCCTCAGACGAAGCCAAGCCATACACTGACCCCGGCAGAGTCGATCGTCGATATCAACGGTCGGCCGATCTTTTTTTTAGCAGAGGGTAGTCCACGTGGGCAGAGATTACGAACCGACCGTCGGGCAGTGGTATGAAGATCTGGACGAAAAAGAATCGTTCTTTGTTCGCTCAGTCAATGAAGATGACGCACTAGTAGAAATCGAACACAGCGACGGCGAGGTCGAGGAAATTGATCTCGATACGTGGGCGGAGCTTGATTTAGATCTGAGTACGGAACCGGAAGGTTGGACGGCCTCTAGCGAAGAAGAAGACGACGATTGGGACGAGGACGAGGATGAAGACGACGACTGGGATGATGATGAAGACGAGGATGAGGATGAGGATGAAGACGACGAGGAACAGGGCGATTATTAATTAATAGCTGAGGCAAGAAAAAGGGCGGGCGTCCGATGCATGCCGCCCGCGCCACTTTGCTATTGATTACTGAGATGCGCTTAGCCGTGACTCGTCAAAGGCGCACATGGATGGTATCGACACAACCGTAAATCTAATCAGCCGAGCAGAGCACGATCTGCAGGCTTTTTTAGACGCCACAGTCGACGCAGCGATCGTCTCCAATCACATCGGCGTGATTGAGGCATTCAATAAAGCCGCCGAACAGATGTTCGGATACCCGAGCAACGAGATCCTCGGAAAATCCGTGAGCGTCCTGATGCCGGACCCCGATCGGTCGGCGCACGCTGACTATATGAACGCCTACCGTTCCAGCGGACAAGCAAAAATCATCGGCATCGGACGTGAGGTTTTAGCCCAGCGCTCGAACGGCACACGATTTCCCGCCCATCTTGCCATCGGGGAAGTGAAAGGACCGGGACCGAGACGATTCGTTGCCTTTATTCATGACATCAGCATCCGCAATGCCGCCCTGACGGCACTCAAGATGGAACGCGATCGTGCTCAGAATTATTTAGATCTGGCACAAGTGATCCTGTTAGCGATTGACCCACAGTGCCGCATCACCCTCATCAACCGCAAAGGCTGTGAACTCCTCGGCCGACCGGAAGTGGATCTGTTGGGCAAGGACTGGTTTGAAGCCTCCGCACCTCATCGCGACAGATCCGCGGCACGGGCATTAATTAAAAACGTGTTATCAGAGCAGATGGAACCCGCCGCTTACCAAGAAAGCGCCATACAAAATGCCACGGGCGAATCCACCCTCATTGCGTGGCGATCGACCGTATTGCACGATGCCAATGGCCACCCGACGGGACTACTGAGCTCGGGCGAGGATATTACCGCCCGACGGCACGCGCAAGACGCCCTGACTCGCAACACCACCCTGCTGCTGACGGCGGAGACCATCGCAGGCCTTGGCACCTATGAAATTCATGAAGCCAGTCGCCTGCTGTTCTGGTCGCCCAACCTATACACCTTGCTCGGCTGCGATCCATCACTGCCACCGCTCGATATGCCGGACATCACCGCCACACTGGTGCACCCCGATGATCGAACGCATGTTAAAGAGCAATGGCATAAGTTCTTAGTGAGCGAAAATCGCTTCGATGTGGAACACCGCATGATTTTGATGGACGGCACGCTTCGCACGGTCCATTCGATTGCACAAATCCAAGACCATCGCCCAGCCAACAGCCGTGTGATCATCGGCACGCTGCACGACATCACGGAACGCAAGAGAGCGGACGAAGAAGCGCGTCGCAACAGCGCACAGCTGGCTCACGTCGGGCGCCTGTCGACCATGGGCGAGATGGCGGCAGGCCTTGCCCACGAAATCAATCAGCCCTTAGCGGCGATCGCAGCCTACGCCCAGGCAGCGCTGCGATTACTGGATAAAAACAATGCAGATGCACTGTCGGATGCCCGTGAAGCCATGCAGCAGATCGCCAACCAAGCGCTACGCGCGGGTGGCGTGATTCAGAGCCTCCGCAGCCTCGTCAAGAACAAAGAAATTGAGATGCGTCCACTCGATATGCGACGATTGATCATCGATCTGCACACTTTAGCGGCCGTCGATGCACACGCAAGTGACGTGCAGATCAAACTCGCACTTGATAATGCGGTGCCACCCGTGATGGCTGATGCCATTCAAATTCAGCAAGTGCTCCTTAATCTTATTCGTAACGCTATTGACGCTACCGTTGCCGCCCGTTGCCAATCTAAGGGGATTACGGTTCGCTGCGAACGATTAATGAATGAATTGGAAATCAGTGTCAGCGACCACGGGAGCGGCGTTCCCACCGCTGTCGCTGAACAAATATTCGACCAGTTTTTTACCACCAAAGAGAAAGGCACTGGCTTAGGCCTGTCGATTTCTCATTCGATTATTAAGTCACACAATGGAAAAATATCTTGTCGCGATACCCCCGGTGGTGGAGCGACGTTCTATTTTTCATTGCCATTAATTCAGGAGATATCGGCATCATGAAAGAAAAAACACCAACTATTTTCGTAGTGGATGACGATGATGCCGTTCGTACCGCACTACGACTTCTCATTAAGTCCTTAGGATTGCCGGTTGAAACGTTCGCTTCAGGGCAGGAATTTCTCGATAGTTTCGATGGTGATCGACCTGGATGCTTGGTGGTTGACATTCGCATGCCAGGAATGAGCGGCCTCGAATTACAGGCAAAACTCAACGAGATCCATTCGATTACGCCACTCGTTTTTATTTCTGGGCATGGCGATATTCCCATGGCGGTAGAGGCGATGCAGCATGGGGCGGTCGATTTTATTCAAAAACCATTTCGCGATCAGGATCTGATCGATCGCATTCATCAAGCGCTGGACTTGGACCGGGCCAATCGCGCTGCGTTGAAAGGCCGTGACACCATCATCGAGCGGATTCGCACCTTAACGCCACGCGAACATGAGGTGCTGGCGTTAGTAGCAGCGGGCAAAGCGAATAAGGTGATCGCCGGGGATTTAGATGTCAGCCAACGAACCGTGGAGATTCATCGTGCCCGCGTCATGGAAAAGATGAACGCCTCATCGCTCGCCCATTTGGTCCGTATGGTGATCGAAGCAGAGCGAGAGCCCAACGCCGAGACAAGCAAACGACCGCCCGTGACTCAATAAGTCGATCAAGACAAGTCGGCGCGCGGGTCAAACGGCAGCTCCGCGCGCATTCGTTCATAGAATGCCTTCGCCTCTGGCGAGTCGGCGGGAGGTGTGACGATCGATAACAGCACGTACTGATCACCCGGCGGTGAGCCCGGCAGGCCACGGCCTCGCAATCGAAGCTTTTGCCCAGCCCGCGCACCCGGCGGTATCCTTAAATCCACCGCGCCACCCAAAGTGGGCGTGGAAATGGTAGCGCCCAGTGCCGCCTCCCACGGGGCCATCGGCAGGTCCAACATCACATCACGACCCTCTACGCGGTAGCGTGGGTGAGTGGCCACGACCACCTCTAACAACAAGTCCCCCGCCGCAATGGGTCCGCGGGCAGGACTGCCCTGACCACTGAGCCTAATCACTTGACCCGAGGTGATGCCCGCTGGCATTTGCACGCGCAGGGTGCGTGGCTGAGCACGTACCTGACCGTCCGGGGTGGTTTCCGGGTGCTGCAAAGTGACCTCGCGGCTGCCACCACGAAACGCCTCCTCCAAGGTGATCTCCAGACGGGCCCGATGGTCTTGGCCACGGCCCCCACCGAAGCCGGGGCCACCAAATCCAGTCCCCGCACCAAACAGGCTAGAGAAGAAATCACTGAAGCCCGGATCCCCTTGGCCGCGGCCTGGGCCTGGCCTCCCCTGAAACTCAAAACCAGAACCCCAATCCGGCGGTGGACGGAACGGCTGACCATTTTTGCAATTACGACCCAACTGATCATAAGCGACCCGTTTTTCAGGGTCTTTTAGCACCTCATAAGCTTCCTGCACTTCCTTAAAGCGCGCCTCAGCGTCTTTTTCTTTACTGACATCCGGATGAAAACGGCGCGCCTGCTTACGGTAAGCCCGCTTGATGTCATCGGCCGTTGCCGTGCGCTCCACGCCGAGCAGCTGATAGTAATCACGATATTCCATAGACCTTAAAGACTCCGGCTGGCTTCGTGGCAGCGTCCCAACGCACCGATGACCCATCCCCTAGAGCCAGTTTAGCGCGCCCGATGACTCCGACTCAGCCGCATACACGCCACTCCCTTCACTATCATGAACTGATCCAGCCAATGACAGGGTACGCATTAACCGCGCTTCATCTAGCCTGCGCACTCGACTGGCTCCGACGGAGGGCTAACGGTATGATTAGAGATTATTTTTTCGGGTCTATCCCTATGAGCCCCGCACCTGAGGCCTCGCCTCACACCCGACCCTGGTTGCTGCTGCTGATCGCAGTGGGCTTGCTGTGGTTTAGCTTTCTAGGGGTGCGGCCCCTGTTCAATCCGGACGAAGGTCGCTACGCGGAGATCCCCGCCGCGATGTTGGCCACCCATCAGTGGGTGGTGCCACACCTGAACGGGCTCGTCTATCTAGAAAAACCGCCCCTGCAATACTGGCTCACGGCCGCCAGCCTCGCTGCCTTCGGTCATCACGCCTGGGCGGCCCGTCTGGTCACCGCCGGCAGTGGGGCGCTCACCGTCTTTTTGGTCTACCTGCTGGGTGCGCGCGCGTTCACCCGCGAACGCGGTTTCTATGCCGCCACCATGAGCGCCAGCATGCTGCTGTTTACCCTCATGAGCCAACTCATCACCCTCGATATGTTGCTGTGCGCCCTGCTCACCCTGTGCACGGTCGCTTTCTGTCTGGCCCAGATGCAGCGAGACACCGATCCAGTCCAGTGCCGCCGCTGGATGCTGCTCTGCTGGATTGGCATGGCAGCCGCCACACTGACCAAAGGACTCGTTGGCTTGGTGATACCCGGCGCGGTGCTGGTGCTCTACACTGGATTGCAGCGTGACTGGGCGGTGTGGCGACATCTGTACATCGGCCGCGGCTTTGTGTGGTATCTGGCGCTGGTTTTGCCTTGGTTTTTACTGGTTGAAAAAGCCCAACCCGGTGCCTTACAGTTTTTAATTATCCACGAGCACTTTCAGCGCTATCTCACCCATCTGCACGAGCGTTACCAACCGTGGTGGTATTTTTTTATGATCCTCGGTGCCGGCTCACTGCCCTGGTTACCACAGGTGGCACGAGCGTTGTGCTTGGGATGGCGCGCACAGACCCCCTCCGGCACCTTCGATGTCAGCCGCGTGCTGTGGGTAAGCGCTGCCTTTACGCTGGTTTTTTTCTCACTGTCCGGCTCCAAGCTGGCACCTTATATCGTACCGATCCTACCGCCCCTGGCCCTGCTGGGCTCTGGACTGGAAGCAGCCGGCTGCCAAGATCTCAAGCGAGCGGCTGGGTTACAGATTCTCCTCGCCGTCGGCTTAGGCGTGGGTCTAGCCCTCTATAGCCAAAAACCGCTCACCGGAGACCCGGCCTGGACACTCGCGCAGCTCACCCCGTGGTTACTCGCCACGATCGCCCTCCTGCTCGTGGGGGGCATCATCAGCCAACAACAATCGCCGACACACCCGGCTCGGGCGGCACGCACCTTGGCGATCAGCGCCTTTCTCACCCTCTTTCTGCTGGTCACCGGCGGGGCGTCTGCCATCGGCGCGCGCTATTCCGCCAAGCCCCTCCTCGATCAAGCCGGCCCACGCACCGCTGGCGCGCCTATTTTCACCGTCAATGAGTACGACTGGACGCTACCGTTTTATACCGAGCAAGCGGTCATCCCGGTAAACTATCGGGGGGAACTGGACTATGGTCTTCAACTCGCACCGGAACGGGGCTTAGCAACCGTCGCCCAGTTTGTCGCGATCTGGCAGACCCTGCCAGCCGGTTACGCGCTCATTCCCCTCTATGAGGCCGACCGACTCAGAGCAGCGGGAGTGCCGATGCGGGTGTTGGCAGAAAATTTTAACGATGTATGGGTCAGTCGTCGGTGAGCACCATGAATACATTTCTGCCCTTTACCCGACCCAGCATTGATGAAGACACGATCGCTGACGTCGTCGCGGTCCTGCGCTCAGGCTGGATCACTTCAGGCCCCAAAGTCCAAGCCCTTGAACAGGCGCTCAATACCTATTTAGGCGGTCATCGTCTGGTAAGGACCATGACATCAGCGACGGGTGGCCTTGAGATGGCGCTACGTGCCTTCGGCGTGGGTGTTGGCGATGAAGTCGTGGTCCCGGCGATGAGCTTTGCCGCCTCTGCCAATGTTGTCATCCGTACCGGTGCCACGCCCGTTTTTGTTGATGTGGATCTGCGCAGCCGCAACGCCACCGCCGACGCACTGTCCGCGGCCATCACGCCTCGTACCCGCGTCCTCATGCCCGTGCACTTTTCAGGACTGGCCTGCGACATGGACGCCATCAATACCTTAGCGCAAGCACAGGGCCTTCGCGTACTCGAGGATGCGGCACATGCGATTGGCACGCGCCATCAAGGCCGACTAATCGGCAGCTTTGGCGATATGGTGTCGTTTAGTTTTCACGCCAATAAAAACATGACCACAGTCGAAGGTGGCGCGTTGGTATTTGCTGACTCGAGCTTAACGCTCGCCATTGACCGGGAGCGTTTCCACGGCATATCCAAAGACGCCGCCGGCAACATCGATGTCACCAGCGCCGGCGGAAAATATAACCTCACAGATGTGGCCGCCGCTGTGGGCATCGGCCAACTGCGTGGCTTAGATGCATTTAATCGCACTCGTCGCGCACTGGCTCAGCACTATTTCATGCGCTTGAGTCCACATCTTGAGCCAGATCAGCTACCCACCCCCGGAGATGACGGCCACAGCTGGCATATGTTTGCAATTCTTTTGCCCTGGGCGAAGCTTGGCTTCTCACGCGATACCTTTGTGCAAAAAATGAAAGAGCAGCACATCGGTATTGGCATTCATTACCCGTGTATTCCAGGCCTCAGTTACTATCGTCAACTTGGGTTTGATCCAGCCGCCTATCCAAATGCCCAACGCATCGGCGCTGAGACCGTGACCTTACCGTTGTTTCCAGCCATGACCACCATGGATGTCGATCGAGTGTGCGATGCACTGCTCGCCCTCATTCAGCCACAGAAGGGAATTGTGTGAACGCAACGACGCCCCTACTATCGGTCATCATCCCCGTCTATAACGAAGAAGCCGTTTTACCGACGCTCTTTGAGCGCCTGTATATTGCACTCGATGCGCTGCATTGCCCGTATGAAGTGTTGTTTTGTAATGATGGCAGTCGCGATGGGTCGGTCGAACTCCTGCGCGCTCAATTTCACCGTCGCCCTCAAGAAACACGCGTTATTCTTCTGCAAGTTAACTTTGGACAACATGCTGCCATCTTGGCGGGCTTCGCACGCGCCCGCGGCCGCTACGTCATTACCCTCGATGCGGATCTGCAGAACCCACCTGAAGAAGTGGGGAAGTTACTTAAGGAACTGCAAGCGGGTCATGACTATGTGGGCACGTGGCGCGCCAATCGCCAAGATCTCGCCTGGCGACGCATTGGTTCTCGCTTCATTAATTTAATTCGTGAACGCACCACGCCGATTAAAATGGCAGACCATGGGTGCATGCTGCGCGGTTATGGCCGATCGGTCGTCGATGCAATCAATGCCACCCGCGAAAACATCACCTTTATCCCGGCGCTGGCGGCGCTGTATTCAGCCAACCCCACAGAAATCGAGGTCAAGCATGACGAGCGCTTGGCCGGCGTGTCGAAGTATTCGCTGTATAGGCTGATTCGTTTGGCATTTGATCTGCTGACTAGCTTCTCCACGGTCCCACTACAAGCGTTTTCCATGATTGGATTGGTCTTGTCGCTCTGCGCCGGCGGTCTGGTGGCTTATCTGCTGTCTCGTCGTCTCTTGTTAGGACCGGAAGCTGATGGCGTATTTACCCTATTCGCACTGGTGTTCTTCTTGTTAGGCATCACGCTGTTTGGCATCGGTTTATTGGGCGAGTACATCGGTCGAATTTACCTGCAAGTCCGTCAACGGCCACGCTATATCGTGGCCGCCGTACTGGAACAGGCCACACCGTCAGATGAGCGCCCCTCCCATGTTGATCATGATGTGCCGTGATCGCTGACACGACCAGCGTTGTATTTGCTTATTCGGAAGTGGGTGCGCGCTGCCTGAGTGCGCTGTTTGATGCAGGCGTGCGCATACCGCTGGTAATTACCCACGAGGATGATCCAAACGAACACCGCTGGTTTGCCAGCGTGGCTGAGGTGGCTCGTGGCGCGGGCTGTCGGGTGATCACCCCTTTGGACCCGGCTGTCGATGCGGTCATCGCCGAGATCAAAGCGCTGGCACCCACCTTTATTTTTTCTTTCTATTATCGACAGATGCTGCCTGAGTCTATCCTGGGCCTAGCAAGCCAAGGCGCGCTCAATATGCACGGCTCGTTGCTGCCTCACTACCGAGGTCGAGCGCCGATCAACTGGGCTGTTCTAAACGGCGAGTCGGAAACGGGCGCCACTCTCCACTACATGACTGCCAAACCCGACGCGGGGCCGATGGTCGACCAACAGCGCGTGCCCATTGGGCCCGATGACACCGCCATCGACGTCGCGAATCGCGTGGCGGATGCCGCGGTCGCGGTCCTTTTACGCAGCTTGCCCGGATTGATCGCAGGCAACGCCCCAGCCATTCCCCTCAATCTGAGCGAAGGATCCTATTTTGGCGGGCGCAAGCCAAAAGATGGCGAATTTAGGCTCGACTGGCCGGCCGCCCGAATTCATAATTTAGTGCGCGCCGTTGCACCCCCTTTCCCAGGCGCCTACACGCGTCTGGGGGGCGCTATTCTCAAAGTCCATCGAACGCGTCGATTGCCAGGCCAAGCGCAGCACCCAGAGCTCGGCCCGTGTCTGGTCGTTGAGGCAGGAACAGTGATCGCCGAGTGCGGCGATGGCACCCGACTTGAATTCACCGAGGCTTACCTAGACGATACGCGTCTAGATCCGCCACACTTTAGGCATGCACTGGGCAACGGACCGGTGGCCGCCCGCTCGCTCACAGAGACTTAATCGAGAGTATCCCATGAAGAAGATTTTAATCCTTGGCGTGAACGGCTTTATTGGTCATCACCTCAGTCGCAATATCCTGGCCAATACCGATTGGGAAATCTGGGGCATGGACATGCAGTCAGACCGGGTCAAGCCTTTCTTAAACCACGCGCGTTTTCATTTTTTTGAGGGTGACATCACCATCAATCATGAGTGGGTGGAATATCACATTAAAAAATGCGATGTGATTCTTCCCTTAGTCGCTATTGCCACCCCAGTCACCTATGTGCGTGAACCCCTGCGGGTGTTTGAACTTGATTTTGAAGCTAACCTACCGCTGATCCGACAATGCGTGAAATACAAAAAGCGGGTGGTGTTTCCATCGACCTCCGAGGTCTATGGCATGTCGAGCGATGCGGTGTTCCACCCTCAGAATTCTCCGCTGGTGTGTGGGCCCATCGACAAGCAGCGCTGGATTTACTCGTGCAGTAAGCAACTGATGGATCGCATCATTTGGGCGTATGGACAACGTGACGGCTTAGACTTCACTCTCATTCGTCCGTTTAACTGGGTCGGTGCCGGCCTCGATTCGCTGGCCACCGCCAAAGAGGGATCAAGTCGCGTGGCGACGCAGTTCTTGGCACACATCGCACGGGGCGAAGACATCAGCCTAGTCGATGGCGGTGCACAGCGGCGCTGTTTTACCCACATTGATGATGGCATTGATGCGGTGATGCGTGTGATTGCCAATAAAAATGGTGTGGCCAGCGGTAAGATTTACAACATCGGCAATCCGCGCAATGACTTCTCTATCCGCGAACTAGCGGAGCAGATGATCGCTATTGGGCAGAAGCATCCCGCCTATGCCAAACGCGCACAGGGCGTAAAAATCCGCGAAGTGAGCTCAATGGATTTTTATGGCAAAGGCTATGAGGACGTACAAAGTCGCGTGCCTTGGATTGAAAACACAGAAACAGAGCTGGGATGGACAGCAAAAGCCACCATGCATGACATTCTGACCTCCGTGTTTGATGCTTATGCGGCAGAAGTTACGGCAGCAGCCGGCTTACTTGACGAACAAAGCAAGGGTTAAGAGCCACCGGAGTGCAGATCGCACTAAAGATTGATGTGGACACCTATCACGGCACGCTGCAAGGCGTGCCGGCGTTAGTGGCTGACCTCCACTCTCGTGGTGTGAGCGCGAGTTTCTACTTCAGTCTAGGCCCGGATCATACGGGCCGCGCCTTACGGCGCGTATTCAGACCCGGCTTTTTACAAAAAGTCGCGCGCACTTCTGTGGTCAGCCATTACGGCATTCGCACACTGCTCTATGGTGTGCTGCTGCCAGGGCCGCATATTGGTAGGCGTGCAGGTTCCATCCTAAGAGCGGTACGCGATGCCGGCCATGAGACGGGTATTCACTGCTATGACCATGTGTACTGGCAAGACCACGTCGCCAACCAAAGCGAGACATGGACCCGAACCCAGCTCATGCGTGCGGTCGATGCCTACCGCGAGGCCTTTGGCACCGCCGCGCAGTCCCACTGTGCGGCCGGGTGGCAGGTCAATGCCCATCTGTTCGCCTTGGAAGAGGCATTAGGCCTCAGTTACGCCAGTGATACGCGCGGCACTCACCCTTTCCTACCGGTCATGGACGGTATCGAGGGGCATTGCCCTCAACTACCGACGACCTTGCCGACTCTCGATGAACTGGTGGGCATCGCAGGCGCGAGCGTCGACGATGCCATTGATCACATTTTGGCCTTGAGCCGCACCTCCGGCGAGCAGGCACAGGTCTTCACCCTACACGCTGAACTCGAAGGGCAACAGTTTCGTACCCCTTTTCTGCGACTCGTCGACACGTGGCTGAAAGAGGGCCATTCCATCGGTACGCTTGCCGCCCTAAGATCGACACTCAATCCGGCCCAACTGCCAAAGCACCTGGTCTCTATGAGTGAAATCCCAGGGCGCAGCGGCGTGCTCGCTCTGCAAGGCCGCGCGCTCTAAGTGATTTGAGCTTTAAGACCCAGTAGCGTGAGTAAGGCACCGACCGTCACCGTTAAGCCTAAGGCGGCCGGCACTATTTTTTCGTGATCTACCGCATAGCGATTGCGTCGACCCTCACGCTGGCGCACCACCACGCCTGCATTCACCAGATCAGCCACCAACTGCGTCACCGCCCGTTCAGTGAGACCCATGCGGGCGGCCACCTCGCGCAGCCGCACACCCGACTGCTCAGCCAAGCACACCAGCACCGCGGTGTGATGGGTAAAATAACTAGGCGCTCTCAGCGCACGCACCGGCGAGGGGCCTACATCGCTCATCCGAGGCTCATCCATTGGGTCGATCCTTATTGCTTGCGTAGATCGGCACTGTGGATCTTCAACACCTCGCCCTCGGGGGTCAATGGAGCACAGCGGCCGGCGCGGGCATTCCTGTCTTTTTAGTAGGGCGCAGTGCTTTTTGAGGGAACTTCGCCCGCTACGCCTCAGTCTACCCAAGGACACTTGAAATTTCATGTCGCACCCCTACACTCATCCAGTGGGCTGTTACCATAGAAGTCGGTGTCACCACGCCCGCTCACCCTTGACTGGAGACCTACGTCCATGATGCGCATCCTGCTGCTGCTGGCCACCAACTTCGCCGTGCTTTTACTAGCGAGCGTGGTACTAAACCTACTGGGTGTGGGTCCGTGGCTGACCACGCGCGGCATTGAAATGATTCCGCTGATTATCATGGGTGGCGTGATTGGTTTTGGCGGCGCTTTTTTCTCCTTGGCGATTTCTAAGTGGGTCGCTAAGAAATCGATGGGCGTCGAAGTCATTGACGCTCCACGAAATGAGCGAGAAAGCTGGCTGGTCGCGACCGTGACGCGTCAAGCACAAAGCGCTGGCATCGGCATGCCAGAAGTGGGTATTTTTGAATCAGCGGAACCCAATGCGTTTGCCACCGGCTGGAGTCGCAACCACGCATTAGTGGCCGTGAGCACTGGGCTTTTGGAGCGAATGAGCCGCGCTGAAGCGGAGGCGGTGATGGGTCATGAGATCACCCACGTCGCCAACGGCGATATGATCACCCTCACCCTTATTCAGGGCGTGGTAAATACCTTTGTATTTGTTCTGTCGCGGGTCATCGGACGCTTTGTGGATCGTGTGATTTTCCGCGACGAAGACGGCCGAGGCATTGGATTTTTTGTATCCACACTGATCGCACAAATTGGCCTTAGCCTGTTGGCCAGCATGATAGTGATGTGGTTCAGTCGTCGCCGTGAATTTAGAGCCGACGCCGGCGGTGCCCGTCTGGCCGGCACCCAATCTATGATCGGCGCGCTGCAAGCCTTACAGCGCGCGCCCTCCGAGGGCCTACCGGCCAGCATGCAGGCACTAGGGATTGCTGGGGGTGAGCGCGTGAGCGGATTGAAACGCCTATTCATGAGTCATCCACCGCTCGATGAGCGTATCGAAGCACTGCACCGAAACAGCTGAGGAACTTACGATCATGCGCCGTACGCCCTCGATCCATATCGAGGGCGAGCCCGCTGACACTAGAGGAGATACCCATCCGCACCGCCATCGTCTGGTTTCGACGGGATCTCAGACTCACTGACCATCCAGCGCTGACCCACGCACTCAACACGGCCGAGCACATCGTGCCGGTGTATATCCATGCCCCTGAAGAGGAGGCGCCTTGGTCGATGGGTGCGGCAAGCCAATGGTGGCTGCACCATTCACTCACAGCGCTGGATCAGTCCCTGCGCGCAATCAAATCGCGCTTGCTCATTTTAAAAGGCCCCGCACAGCGCGCCTTGTCTGATCTCATCCAAACCACGGGCGCCACAGCCGTCCATTGGAATCGAAGTTACGAACCGGCCACCATCGCTCGCGACACCGAGATCAAAGCGACGCTGCGCGAGACAGGCATCGAGGTAGACAGTCACATCGGCAATGTACTCCTTGAGCCTTGGACTATTCGCAACGGTTCTGGCGAACCGTTTCGGGTGTTCACCCCTTTCTGGAGGGCCTGTCAACGCACGTTAAGCACGGTGCCAGCGCCACTCCCGGCCCCGCGATCCATCGCCCAAGCGAAAAAGACTCCAGTGGGCGTACCCATCGCTGATCTGCAGTTGCTGCCGACACGAGACTGGGCACAGGGCTTCAGTTCCATGTGGACACCGGGCGAACACGGTGCCCTTACACGCTTTGAGCAGTTCCTCGACGAAGCGGTGAATCACTATGCGGGTGAGCGCAACCGACCGGACCATGCCGGCACCTCAGGTTTAGCGCCCCACTTGCATTTTGGTGAACTGAGTCCGCGGCAGGTGCTCGCACACACGATGCATATCACCGGCGAATCATCGCAAATCAAAGACACTGGCGCTGAAACTTTTTTGCGTGAGATCGGTTGGCGCGAATTTGCACACCATGTGCTGTTTGCTTTTCCGCACACAACAGATCAACCCTTAGATCAAAAATTTCGTCCCTTCGAATGGCGACAAGAACCCACGGCGCTCGGCGCTTGGCAGCGCGGCCAGACCGGCATTCCCATTGTGGATGCTGGCATGCGCGAACTATGGCACACCGGTTGGATGCACAATCGCGTGCGTATGATCGTCGCCTCCTTCCTCACCAAAAACCTAGGCATCTCTTGGCTGGAAGGCGCGCGCTGGTTTTACGACACGCTGGTCGATGCCGATCTCGCCGCCAACAGCTTAGGCTGGCAATGGGCGGCCGGCTGCGGAGCGGATGCGGCACCGTACTACCGGATATTCAACCCCATCTTACAAGCCGAGCGCTTTGACCCACAGCGTGACTACCTGCGCCGCTGGGTGCCGGAACTGGCGGCACTGCCGGATGCGTGGATCCATCAACCGTTTCGAGCACCGCCGATGATTCTCGCCGAGGTGGGCCTGCAACTCGGCAAACACTACCCACACCCGGTCGTCGACCTCGCCGCTAGCCGCGATCGAGCGCTCGCCACCTGGCAGCGCCTGCGTACGCCGGCAGACCCGTTGGACGCCGCACAGGCCGCGCCGCGACGTGCCAAAGGCAAACGCGCCCCCTCCAAAAAATAAACACCCGATTTCTTGGGTGTCTCTTATTTGTATAGGACAAAAGATTGCTCTGCGTCTGTCTCCTAAGCGGCGCTACACTGCCGCCGGCCACCCCAGATCCTACTTTGAGCGAGTCGCCTTGTGATCACAGACTCTGCACCCGCCCGCCCCTCCATCGCCGTTATCGGCAGTGGGATCGCCGGCCTCACCGTGGCTCACGGCTTACATGCAAACCACTCCGTCACGGTGTATGAAGCAAGCCCCTGGGTCGGCGGTCACACCCACACGGTCGATGTGGAAGAGGAACCGGATCCGGTAGCGATCGACACGGGCTTCATCGTCTGTAATGACTGGACCTATCCTGAGTTTCTTGGCTTGCTCGCTCGCTTAGGCGTCGCCACTCAGCCCTCTCACATGAGCTTCAGTCTACAAAACGAGCGGACGGGACTCGAATACAACGGCACCAGCCTCAATGCCCTATTTGCACAGCGACGCAATCTGCTCTCGCCCTCTTTTCTGGCCATGCTCCGCGATATCTTGCGGTTCAACCGCGCCGCGCCACGCTTCTTGATGAGCGGTGACGAACACACCTCACTGGGTGATTGGCTGCGCGCTCACCACTACGGACTCGCATTTATTGAGCATTACATCGTTCCCTTAGGTCGATCCATTTGGTCGCAAGGCTATAACGCCATATTGGCCTGCCCTGCTTACTTTTTTATTGATTTTTTCAAGCGCCACGGCTTTTTAACCATCAACCGCCGGCCGCAGTGGCGCACCGTTCAAGGCGGTTCACGGGAATACGTGCGTGCGCTGTGCGCGCCGTTCAAAGACCGCATCCACACCAACACCCCGGTGATCTCCATCGAGCGGCAGGCACAGCAAGTACACATTCAAACGGCGAGTGGCAAAACGCATGTGCACGATGCGGTGGTGATTGCTTGCCATGCTGACACGGCTCTTCAGTTACTCAAAGACCCCAGTCCGAAAGAGACATCAATTCTCAGCGCTTTCCCGTTTCAGGCAAATGAAGCCGTACTCCACACCGATACCCGCCTGCTGCCTCGCACGCCGCTCGCTCGAGCGGCATGGAACTACCATCTCCGGACTGACGATGTTCTCGGCTGCGCCATCACCTACGACATGAATGTGCTGCAGTCCCTACACACACGCCAACATTATCTCTTGTCACTCAATATGACCGAGTGCATTGATGAAAACAAAATCATCGGTGCCTATACCTACGATCACCCGGTGTACACACCCGCCGGCGTGGCGGCACAAAAAAGACACGCCGAGATCAGTGGCGACCGACAGACCTTTTACTGCGGCGCCTATTGGCGTTACGGTTTTCATGAAGATGGCGTGGTCAGTGGCCTAACTGTGCTCAGACAGATAGATCAGTGGTTGGGCCGGCATGCATAGCGCCATCTATAAAGGACAACTCACGCATCAGCGCCTGCAACCGACATCGCATCGTTTTTCCTATCCGATCTTCATGCTGTGGCTCGATCTGGCCGAACTGAAGACGGTATTTTCGGGTCGTCTTTTTTGGTCAGCACGTCGCCCGGCCCTTGGGTACTTTCGCCGACAAGATTATCTAGCACCCCACCAGCGCCCCTTGGATCAAGTAGTGCGTGATTTGGTTAAAGAACGCACTGGACAGCGTCCCGAGGGTCGCATCTGCCTGTTGGCCCACGTTCGTCTGTTGGGTGTCTGTTTTAATCCAGTTGTTTTTTACTACTGCTACGACAGCGCTGATCAGTTACAAGCGATCGTCGCTGACATCACGAATACCCCGTGGGGCGAGCGATACGCCTATGTGCTGGAGCGCGCCTGTGCTACCGCGCAGGCCTCAAGTCTCACGTGGCATCTTAAGAAGGCGTTTCATGTATCGCCGTTCCTGCCAATGGACATGGACCTCCAGTGGCGCTTCACCCTCCCCGGACAGACGTTGGCAGTCCATATGGAAAATCATCAAGAGGAAAAAACCCAATTCGCTGCCACCTTGCGTCTGCATCGCTGGCCTCTGGATAGTCGCCACTTGGCCGCCGTCCTTATTCAATTTCCACTGATGACAGTCTCGGTGGTCTGGCGAATTTACTGGCAAGCCTTTAGGATTTGGCTCAAACGAGTGCCGTTCTACCCTCACCCGAAGTCACTATGAAACCCACCATCATCCCCGCGACACGCACCGCCACCCACCGCGCAACGACCGGCTTAGCCGCATTGGCACGCCGTGCCTTACATGCACAACTAGCGCGCCTCACGATCGGCCAACTGACGATCATTGATGGCACCGAAACCGTCACTTATGGCGACCATCAGTCGTCTACTTTGCGCGCGACCATAGAGGTGCTCGACCCGCAATTCTGGGCAGATACCGCCTTTGGTGGCACCATCGGCGCCGGTGAGAGCTATATCTATGGTCATTGGACCGTCGATGATCTCACCGCACTCATCCGCTTAATGGTATTAAACCGCGACGTCATGAACGGCATGGAGGGTGGCTTTGCTCTGGTGAGCGCTCCTCTTCGAAAGCTATTGCATTGGGTTAATCGCAATACGCAATCCGGCAGCCGCAAGAACATCGCCGCCCACTACGATTTGGGCAACGAGTTTTTTGCCCTGATGCTGGATCCCACCATGGCGTACTCCTGTGGCATTTATCCACACCCCCACAGCAGCCTAGATGAGGCGCAACTGAATAAATATGCCTCCATTTGTCACAAGCTGGATCTTAAAGCGACCGATCATTTGCTAGAAATCGGCACGGGCTGGGGCGGCCTAGCAATCTATGCCGCCACCCACTTCGGCTGCCAGATCACCACCACGACTATCTCTAAAGAGCAGCATGCCTACGCGTGTGAGGCGATTGCGAAAGCAGGCCTTCAATCTAAGATCACGGTGCTCATGGAGGACTATCGAGCGCTATCAGGCCGCTACGATAAGTTGGTGTCGATTGAAATGATCGAAGCGGTGGGGCCGCAATTCTTAGACACCTATATGGCCACCTGTAGCCGCCTGTTAAAACCCGATGGCTGCTTCCTGTTACAGGCCATCACCCTGCAAGATCAGTTTTATGAGGCCGCCCTAAAGTCAGTGGATTTTATTCAGCGCTTCGTCTTCCCGGGCTCCTTTATTCCGTCAATCAGCGCCATGACGGACGCCCTAAAACGCGCCACGGATCTAAAACTATTCCATTTGGAGGACATTGGGCCTCATTATGCAACTACCCTTCGCGATTGGCGTCGTAACGTGCACAACAAACTGAACCAAATAAAAGCGCTTCACTACTCCGATGAGTTTCTACGCTTGTGGAATTTTTATCTGTGTTACTGCGAGGGTGGCTTTATGGAGCGGCAGCTGGGGGATGTGCACATGCTGCTCACCAAGCCACTCTGTCGTCGGGCGCCGATCCATCTGGTCCCCGCCCGGTGAGCGAAGCGCCCTCCGCCCAAATGCTCGACGCACTCAAAGCCATCGTCGGAGACGCCGGCTGGCTCTGCAGCGCCGAGGACACCGCGCCCTTCAGCCGCGACTTTAGGCAGCTGTATCAGGGACGGGCCGCGTTGGTACTCAGACCCAACAGCGTCCAACAAGTGATGGCCGTGGTGACGCTGTGCCATCAAGAATCTATTGCCATCGTGCCACAAGGCGGCAATACCAGCTACTGCGGAGGTGCCACGCCAGATGCGAGTGGCCATCAAGTCATTTTGTGTCTATCGCGTCTCGCGCGCGTGCGCGAGGTGGATGCACAGAGTTACACCATGACCCTAGATGCAGGCTGCACCTTGCAACGCGCGCGCGAGGTGGCGCACGCTGCCCATCGACACTTCCCCTTATCATTAGGATCAGAGGGTTCTTGCCAAATTGGCGGTAACTTATCGACCAACGCAGGCGGCACCGCGGTGCTTCGCTACGGCATGATGCGTGATCTGGTGTTGGGTCTTGAGGTGGTACTGCCAGATGGCAGCTTACTGAATCAACTCAAAGGGCTTCGCAAAGACAATACCGGCTATGACGTCAAACAGCTGTTCCTAGGCGCCGAAGGCACCTTAGGCATCATCACCGGCGCGTGCCTGAAGTTGTCTCCGCAAGCCACCGACTACATGACCGCTTTGGTCGCAATCGACCATATCGGCAGCGCCGTGGCCCTGCTGTCGCGCCTGCGCAGTCATTTTGGCGAGATCGTTGAGCGCTTTGAGTACCTTCCCGATATCGCCCACCAACTGCTGTTACAACATATCGCCGGTGTCACACCTCCCTTCGCCACCTCCTACCCGGCACTGGTCCTCGTAGAATTACAAGCGCCGGGTCCGTGGCCAGAACTGACCGCTCGCGTAGAAGACTTTCTTGGTGCAGAAGCCGCAGCCTCGCACATCCTCAATGCAGTGATTGCCAAATCCTTTAGCGAACGCGACGCCTTCTGGTTTATGCGGGAACACATTCCAGAGGCGCAAACCCGTGAAGGCGCGTCCATCAAGCACGATGTGTCTTTACCGATCTCGGCATTACATGATTTTGTTACGCGCGCCACCGCTCTCATCTCAAGCATCGCACCCGAGGCGCGCATCGTCGGTTACGGTCATGTCGGTGATGGCAATCTACACTTTAATGTCAGCCCACCCGCCGGCGTAACACGTGACTCCCCCAACGAAGCCGCCTTTCTCGCGCTTGCGCCAACGATTACCCGAGCCGTCCATGACCTGGTCGCTGAACTGGGTGGCAGCTTCAGTGCGGAACATGGCATTGGCCAACTTAAAGTCGGCGAACTGACACGCTATGAAGACCCAGTCGCCTTGACTCTCATGCAACGCATTAAGGCGGCCGTTGACCCAAAAAATATCATGAACCCCGGCAAGGTCATTCAATACCCATCCGATAAGAGCTGATCGCTTGAATACCCCGCTCACGGGCCGCACGAGCCACACTCAACCGCCGCTGCTGCCAATCCGCACAGCGCGGTTACTGCTGCGTGATTTTTTAAGTAGCGATCTGCAGGCCGTCGAAGCCCTTGCCGCGCACCCGCGGGTGCGCGAGCAGGCGCCATTCGAGAGTCGCGCCTTGCTGGTGGCGAGACGAGCTGCGCATACCAAAGTCGCCCGTCGCCCAAGTCGCGATCGTAAAAGCTACGAGCTCGCTGTCATCCACCGCAAATCTCACAAACTGATCGGTGCCTGCGACATCGCTCGGGTGGGACGCCACAGCGCCGACCTAGGCTACATGCTGTTACCGCGTCACTGGGGCTATGGTTACGGCACTGAAGTGGCAAAAGCGATGATTCAGTTTGGGTTTGAGACGATGAAGCTCAAGCACATCACCGCGATCGTGGCCACCGATAATGAAGGTTCTCGTCGTGTGCTCATGAAGGCGGGCTTGATGTGGCAGGGCTTAGTGCGTCGCGCACTCCGTGTGGGCAGCCGCCACTGGGACTGCCACCAATACACCATTGACCGTGCACGCTGGCAGAGCCAAGCGACCCAGACACGCGCCAAAAAACGCTAGACGGCGCGTTTGGTTTTGGAATGCAACCGAATCAAGCCTTCCTGGACCGTACTCGCCACCAGCGTCCCATCCCGCGTGAAGATCATGCCACGCGCCAGGCCGCGTGCCCCGGATGCATTTGGACTATCGATGGCATACAGCAACCAATCATCGAAACGAAACGGCCGATGGAACCACATCGCATGATCGATACTGGCCATCTGCAAATCGACAAATGACAAGGCGTGCGGCTGGGTCGTCACATCCAGCAAATGATAATCCGACATATAGGCCAACAAGCAACGAGGCAGTGCGGCATCGCCATCCGGCAAGGCATCCACGGCTCTGAACCACACACAACGCGTGGGGGAGGCCACTTCAGGTTGTGAGTAATTGCGCATGGTCACTGGCCTAAACTCAAAGGGCCGCTCCATAGTAAAGTGACGGCGCACCACCTCGGGCAACACCTCCAGCATGGCCTTAGGGTAATCACTGATGTCCTTCAGCGCTTCAGGCGACGGCACATCCGGCATCAATGCCGCATGCTCAAGCCCAGACTCCTCTGTCTGAAAGGAGCACGCCATGTGGAATATTTGCTCGCCATGCTGAATAGCAACCACCCGTCGACTAGAAAAGCTATGCCCATCGCGACTGCGATCCACCTGATAGACAATCGGCGCATTAAAATCGCCGCGTCTTAAAAAGTAAGCATGCAGCGAATGGCAATGACGCGCCTCCACGGTTCGATACGCGGCCATTAACGCTTGCCCCAATACCTGCCCACCAAATACCTGCGGGCTACCAATGTCACGGCTCTCACCGCGAAATAAATTGATTTCTAAGGCTTCTAGCTGCAAGACCGAAATGATATCCGTGAGTCGCTTATCCATGCGTCATCCTAATGCCTGAGCCAATGCCTGAGCTATTGCCTTGAGTGACACCGATCAGCCGCTCACGCCCAATCGCTTTTGCATCACTGGGCTGGTGGTGGTGTATTGCAGAAACTGTCGCTTATCTGGATACAACCAAGCCTGCACGCCAAAAGCGGCGAGCGCAGCTTCATGGAAGCCAGATAAAATTAACTTCTTTTTGCCGGGATACGTATTAATGTCGCCGACCGCAAAGATCCCAGGCTCACTGGTCGCAAACTTCTCGGTGTCTACCGTGAGCGCTTTTTTCTCAAGCGCCAAGCCCCACTCAGCGATCGGCCCAAGCTTTGGATGCAACCCATAAAAAGCTAACACGTGATCACAAGGCAAGCGATGCAGCGCCTTATCTGGGGACTGAATCTCAATAGCTGAGAGCCCACCCGGAGTGGCGTCTACCCGCTGCACGAGTCCTTGCAAAAAGTCGATTTGACCGGATGCCACTAAAGCGTGCATCCGAGCCACAGAAGCCGGTGCCGCTTTAAACTCAGCGCGACGATGCACGAGCGTCACATGCGTCGCCTGATCGGCAAGGGCCAAGGTCCAATCGAGCGCGGAATCTCCTCCACCTAGGATGACTAAACGCTGGCCTTTAAAGTCGTCCGCTTTGCGTACCCGGTAATGCAGTGAGCGACCCTCCACCGCCTCAGCACCTTCGACCACCAAGCGACGCGGCTGAAACGAACCCACCCCACCGGCGATGACCACCGCCCCCGCGTCAAAGCGCGTACCGCGCGAGGTCTCTAAGTGAAAGCGTCGTCCGGTCGCGTCGCGCTTTAACGCCACGACCTCTTCACCTAAGTGATGAACTGCACCAAAGGGCTTGATCTGCTCGAGCAGTCGATCGACTAACTCTTGAGCGCCACAGACGGGCAGTGCGGGGATGTCATAAATAGGCTTATCCGGGTAGAGCTCGGTGCACTGGCCACCCGGGGTGGGCAGCGAATCAATCAGGTGCGCTTTGATGCCAAGCAAACCCAACTCAAACACCTGGAACAAGCCACAAGGACCCGCACCAATGATCACCACCTCGGTGGTGATGGGCGCTCCCGCAAAGGCGTCGTCAGACACGATCTCATCTCCCCCACTGCGCCGCACCGCGGCCATGACATAAACGCCAGTTTACACGCCCGCACCCTCGAAGAGGCAGCCACCGGACGTGGCAGTGGTACGATCAGGTGATGTTGGTCACGCACGCACTCCTCTCAATAACAAGTGGCCATACGCGCGCAGGTGGCGCTCAGCCAGCAGCGACCCCATGAGCGCATCTCCCCACCGACCGGCGCAGCGCATCGACGCCAGCGGTCGCCCACAGATTGATTACTGGGCCATTGTGCAATTGTCAGGGCCCTTGATGATCAATAGCGCCGTCCAATCGGCACTGAATCTGACCGATACGTGGTTTGTTAGCCACCTATCGACTGCCGCCACCGCCGCCATGTCGGCGATTTACTGGATCGTGCTGTGTTCGATCATCTTCCTTGGCGGTGTGGCCATGGCGGTACAGACGCTGGCCGCCCAAGCACATGGTGCCGGCCGATATGCGGATGCGGCCTCCGCGGCCTGGTCCGGCCTGTATGCGTCTTTGCTCACGATTCCCCTCTTTATTGGCATCGGCTTTTTAGGGGCACCCCTGTTAAAGCTCCTTCACCTCAGCCCGGAGGTGCAAGGCTTGGCACTCAGCTACTGGTGGCCTCGAATGGCGGTGGGTGGCCCCATTGCACTGGTCGCTTGGTCACTCACTGGATTTTTTAACGGCATCGGCCGCACCCGTGTGACCCTCTGGGTGACAGTCGCGATGGCGCTGCTCAATATTCCTTTCAATCAATTTTTTATGTTTACCCTCGGCCTTGGGATGGCAGGATCGGCATGGGGCACCGTCGCGGCACAAGCGGTTGGCGTGGCACTGTCCCTGTGGTTTTTCTTAGGCAAACGCCTGCGCCGGGGCTACAGCACCCACACCACGTGGCGACGACCCGCCATTCGCCAACAGTTTCTTTTGGGGCTGCCCATGGGGCTCGGTAGTACCGCGGATCTCCTCGGCCTTGCCCTGTTTCAGTTGATGTTGGTGACCGAGAGCGCGACCGCAGGGGCCGCCACACAAATTGTGATGATGTTGACCTCCATCGCTTACCTGCCAGGTATTGGTATCGCACTCGCTGGCACCACCTTGGTGGGCCAAGCCATTGGGGCGGGTGATCTGGAATGGGCGCGGCGCACTGGGAATGCGATCATGCGACTGACCATGGGTTTCATGGGCATCGTGGGTCTTTTGTTGGCGCTCGCGAGCCCTTGGCTGCTGCCCTTATTTCTGAATCCCACCGACCCCGACGCACCGGCAGTCCTTCGGCTGGCGACGCCCCTGATCTGGATGGCTGCCTGCTACCAAGCCTTTGACGGCTTAAATCTGAGCGCCAGCTTCTGCCTTCGAGGGGCCTCCGATGTACACGTGCCGGCCTTGATCGTGGCGGTACTCTCCTGGGGCCTGTGGGTACCCGCCACCCATATCCTGACCTTTGGGCCAGGTCATGGCTGGGTCACCTTCCTACCGGCCTTGGGCTTCGGTGCGATCGGTGGGTGGGTCGCCAGTGTCGTGTACGTCGTGGCCTTAGGCAGCAGCTTGTGGCTTCGATGGCATAGCGGCCGTTGGCGACATGTCCATCCACCCCCCCTAGCGATCTAAATACGCTGCGAAATATCACGGATTGCTTAAATACACGGACCCTACTAGGCTGTCGTAGACAGCTCACGCGAAAATTTTTTAAACTAAATGAAAATCAAGGACTTAACTGTGCGAAAGCTCAACATGCCTTCCTTACAGCGTTCGTTACGGCTCAAGCCGCTCGCCTTGATGACCTCCTCGATCTTAGGCGCGAGCTTAGCCGCACAAGCACAGCAGGCTCCCGCCAACAGTGGGATGTTAGAAGAGGTGATCGTCACCTCACAAAAGCGTGCTGAGAACCTGCAGGCGGTGCCCATCAGCATCCAGGCCATCGACCAAAAGAAATTGCTGGACCTCAAAGTCGCCAGCTTCGATGACTACTCCCGCTATCTGCCCAGTCTATCGGTGCAATCCTACGGCCCAGGCCAAGCTCAGCTATACGTGCGCGGCGTCACCAACGGCGGCGATGGACTGCACCTCGGCTCACAACCCATGGTGGGTCTCTACTTAGATGACATGCCAGTCACCACCATTGCCAACAACCTCGACATGCACATCTATGACGTCCAACGCGTCGAGGCCTTGTCGGGTCCGCAAGGCACGCTGTTCGGCGCAAGCTCAATGGCCGGCACTATGCGCATCATCACCAACAAGCCCGACCCAACGAAGTTTGAAGCGGGTTATGACATCACAGGAGAGACCTACACCGTCGGCGCTGCCGGCGGAAAAATCGAAGGCTTTGCCAACATCCCCATTAATGACCAAGCAGCGATCCGCTTAGTCGGCTGGAGCGAACATGATGGCGGCTACATCAATGTGGTACAAAATTCACCGCAGTATTTCCCGACCTCTGGCATCAGCCGCAATGACGCCCAGTTCGTCAAAAAGAATTCGAACTCGATTGATACCACCGGTGGTCGCGTAGCGCTTAAGGTCAATCTCAACGACACCTGGACCGTGACCCCAACCTTCATCGCCCAAAACCAAACCAATTATGGCCAAAACGCCTACACACCCTTTCCTGTGACCCTCACGCCGTACGAGGCGACGGGCGCAGCCCTACCCACCATGACACTAGGTGGCTCGGGTGATCTCAATATCTCCCGTTATTTTGCAGAAATTAATCGCGACAACTGGACCATGGGCACGTTAGCCGTGGAAGGAAAGATCGCTGATTTTGATTTGAACTATGACGCGGGCTATATCAAGCGCAGCGCCTATAACGTCAGCGACTATTCAGACTATTCGCTCTTTTACGATGTAGCGTATCACCATGCCGGTGGCACGCCGGGTTCCCCGAATGGCTATGCCGACTACTTTGGCAGCCATTTTCACGACCAAAATGGCGCACTCATCAGCCCCGCCCAAAAATTCACGGCGGCCAACCACTTCACCAAGCAATCCCACGAATTGCGATTAAGCACACCGAAAGGCTGGCGCTTGCATGGTGTATTGGGACTGTTCATGGAGCGTCAGTTCAATGAAACACGCGCCGACTACGTCGCGCCTGGTCTCGCACCCGAACAAACGCCCGGTGACTGCGGCATCGCCATCGGATGTGGCTGGTCAATCGGTGGATCACCCAGCACCATCTACTTGGATCATGCCTATCGCACGGATCGAGACCGCGCGGTGTTTACCGACATGACTTATGACCTCACTAGTCAGTGGGCCCTGACCGGCGGTATTCGTTTTTTCCATTACGACAACACGGTCAATGGCTTTAACGGCTACAACACGGTCGCCAATACCATCGGCTGGTCATCCACCGGCGAAGTGCAGTGCACCACCCCAGTCATCTTTACTAATCCGGGACAACCTTGCACCAACCTGGACTTTAGAACCAGCAAAAGCAGTGCCACGCACCGGGTGAATCTCACCTACACGATCGACGACGACCACATGGTCTACGCCACGTGGTCCACCGGTTTTAGACCCGGCGGTCTCAATCGCGTCTCCGTGATCCCGTCCTACAATCCGGACTACCTCACTAACTTCGAGTTGGGCAGCAAAACCACTTGGCTTGATCACCGCCTACGGGTTAATGGCGCGCTGTTCTATGAGCAATGGAAAGATGCGCAATTTGGATTCTTAGGGCCTAATGCGATCACCATTGTGCTAAACGCAGGGCGTGCGACCATCAAAGGATTAGAGGCGGATGTTCAGTACGTCCCGATAGATGGGCTCACTCTGTCAAGCTCCATCACCGTACTCGATGCCAAGTCACTGGATAACGCCTGCAAGTACGCTAGCCCCTCACACAACTGCACGGAGCCTAGAGCCGACAACCCAGATAAGCTCAATGAAGTCCTGTCACCCGCCGGCTCGCGGTTACCGGTCTCCTCCAAGGTCAAAGGCAATACGATCGCTCGTTACGAATGGAATGCAGGTGAATACCGCGCCCATGGACAACTGGCCGTGGTCTATCAGTCCGACTCACTGCCCACCCTACGCACCGCGGATCTAGCGGTACTGGGCACGCAAGCCGGTTATGCCGCCATCGACCTGTCGGCGGGCATCAACCGCAACGGCTGGAAGGCAGAACTGTATGTCAAAAACGCCTTGGATCGACGTGCGGATGCCATCCGCTTTACGGGCTGCGCCACCAGCACCTGCACACTAGTCAATGTGATTCCCATTCAGCCGCGCTTGGTGGGCATCAGCTTCGGTCAAAGCTTCTAAGCTCGACACACCGGGTGGTGGTCACATCACCCGGTCATTGACCCCACGCGTCGGCTCAGTGCCTGCGTCACGATCTCTAAAGCGTGCGATGGTGCGCCGCCTACTCAGCCCCACAGGTCTGCGGCTTCAGAGGCCGGCCCTCGGATCGAGGTTTGGCTTATAATTTAATCACCCACTCATTCACCCTTAGATGTCACCGCGTCAGCAGGACTCACCATGCGCACCCATCGACCCCTGACCCGCACACGCCACGCCCTGCAACCGTTAGCGGCCATTACCTCAGCCATCTTAGGCGCAAGCCTCGCCGCTCAAGCGCAGCAAAGTCCAGTGAACAGCGGCATTTTGGAAGAGGTGATAGTCACCTCACAAAAGCGAGAAGAGAATCTACAAACGGTACCTATCAGTATCCAAGCGCTCGACTCCAAAAAGCTCATGGAACTACAGGTGGCAAGCTTCGAAGACTATGCGCGCTACCTCCCGAGCCTATCCGTGCAATCCTACGGCCCGGGCCAATCCAATATCTATGTCCGCGGCGTCACCAATGGAGGCGATGGCCTACACACCGGATCCCAACCCTTAGTCGGTTTGTATCTGGATGAAATGCCAGTGACCACCATCGGTAACAACTTAGATCTGCATGTCTATGACATCGCACGCGTCGAAGCACTCGCCGGGCCGCAAGGCACTTTATTTGGTGCAAGCTCCATGGCCGGCACCTTGCGCCTTATCACCAATAAACCAGATCCGACCCGCTTTGAGGCAGGCTATGACATCACAGCAGAAACGTACACGGTGGGTGGCGCAGGTGGCAAAGTAGAAGGCTTCGCCAATATACCGATCAATGATCGAGCGGCAATCCGCCTCGTCGGTTGGGCAGAACATGATGGCGGCTACATCAACATTGTCCCCAATGCACCGGAGTACTATCCCACCTCAGGCGCCATTCGCAGTGACGCTCCCTTTGTAAAGAAGAACTCTAACTACGTCGACACAACGGGTGGGCGCATCGCCCTGAAGATGAATCTAAATGACACCTGGACCGTCACCCCCACCTTCATGACCCAAAGTCAAAGTGCACATGGGCAGAATGGTTACACCCCCAACGCCGTCACGGTCACACCGGTTTATGGGGGTCCTGCCGGCAGCGATCCCATGATCTTAGGCGGATCCGGTGATCTCAATATCTCGCGTTTCGCACTCGACTTGAATCGTGACGCGTGGTGGATGGGTACTTTGGTCGTGGAAGGGAAAATCGCGGACTTTGATCTCAGCTACGCCGCCGGTTATGTGCGTCGCCATGTGCATAACTATGATGATTACTCAGACTACTCGCTCTTTTATGATGCCAAGTATGTGGGCTACACCAGTTCCCCTTGGGGCTCTATTTTTACTGACAAAAATAATGCCGTCATCAACCCAGCGCAGATCTTCACAGCCACCGAACTGTTCGTCAAACAATCGCAAGAGTTTCGCTTAGCCTCTCCCAAGGATTGGGTAGTGCATGGTGTGGTCGGCGCGTTTATGCAGCGACAGTATGATGATTCGGATGAGAAGTTTCTAGTTGAGAACTTAAGCCCCGCGTTCTCCATCAGCGGTAGCCCCGGTGTTAATTACCGGGACCATGCCTTTCGCACCGATCGAGACACGGCACTCTTTACGGATGTCACCTATGACATCACCAGTCGCTGGGCATTAACCGGTGGCATACGACTCTTTCATTACGATAATACGGTCAATGGTTTCTCCGGATTCAGCGAGACGGCTTATTTGCTGACCGGTCGCCCAGGCGAAAATCAGTGCTTCACACCAATTGTCACCAACAATCCATCGCTGCCCTGCGAGAACATCAACAGCCGCGCCACCAAAAGCAGCAACACGCACCGCCTGAATCTGACCTATAAGATCGATGATGACAAGATGATCTATGGCACCTGGTCGACAGGCTTCAGACCCGGTGGGGTGAATCGCTTGCCGACCGTGCCGGCCTATAACCCGGACTATCTCACCAACTTTGAATTCGGTGCTAAAACCACGTGGCTTGATCATCGTTTGCGAATCAATGGCGCTCTGTTTTATGAAAAATGGAAAGACGCTCAGTTTGGTCTCTCAGGCCCTTATGCCATCACCGAGATCGTTAATGCCGGCCGAGCAGCGATCAAGGGCGTGGAAGCAGAAGTTCAATATGTCCCGATGGATGGCTTAACCCTCTCCACCTCAATGACTTTTTTGGACGCCAAATTACTGACCAATGCGTGCCTGTACACCAGCCCATCCAGCTCTTGTCAGGAGCCTTTCAATGACCCAGCTTATGGGTTGCTGGCAAATGCCATCTTGGCACCCTCTGGCTCAAGACTGCCTGTGTCTGCCAAGTTCAAAGGAAATTCCATCGCGCGTTACGAATGGAATGCCGGCGATTTTCGCGCACACACTCAATTGGCCTTGGTTTATCAGACCAACGCACTGTCAGCGCTTAAGAGTGAAGACGAGGCGGTCGTGGGCGGCCTTCCGGGCTATGGCACAGCGGACGTGGCAGCCGGCGTTGAGCGCGACCGCTGGCACATGGAGCTCTATGTACAAAACGTCACTGACAACCGAGCATCCGCACTCCGCTACACGACCTGTGTGCCGTCGGTGTGCAATCTAGTGAACGTGATTCCGATCAAGCCGCGCTTAGTCGGCTTGAACTTTGGCCAGAAGTTCTAAGGACTCGGCGGGGTGGCATTCGATGTCACCCCTCTCTCCCGCCATGAAAAGCGATTCCTCAAAAGTCTCGGACCACGCGAAAGCCTAAGTCGGATTGACGCATCGATTGGTTTTCAAAGCCGCGAGCGGCCGACCGGCTGTCAGCAGGTCGCGTGGCCCACGAGCCGCCACGCACTCCTCGCCACTCACATCCACCCCATTCCCATGATCGGGCATCGGCAGGCCGACCCACGTAGCTTGCCGTGTAACAATCCTGAATCCACTCACGCACATTGCCGATCATGTCAAACAGATCAAAGGCGTTCGATTTATAGCTACCCACGGGCGCTTGACGCGTGTGATGATCGCTACAGCGCGCGCTCGGATAACTAAAATGAAGATCATGCACCGCCGAGGCATCATAGACATTGGCATAGTCACACGCCACTGATAGTACGCTTGCTTCATCAGAGTCATGATCGCCAAAATATCGAGCGGTCACCGTGCCACCACGCGCCGCGTACTCCCACTCAGTCTCGGAGGGCAGTCGATAGTGATGACCTGTGAGTTGCGACAGCCAGCCAACGTAGGCTTGAGCATCATCCCAACTGACGCAAACCACCGGCTCAAGCTCCGCGGGCGAGCCCTCGCCCTCCGGATGCATCCAATTGCGATCAGCCAGTCGAGTCCAACCGGCCCCCATCGTGACGCGACAGTCGCCATGGGAGAGACGCTGCGCGGCGATAGAAAACGCTCGAAACTGCGCCACCGTGATTTCGTAACGGCCCATGGCAAAGGGACGCGCCATCGTGACCGACAGCCCAGGCTGTTCGCCGCTGCCTACATGGACCTCGCGCTCATCAGCGGGCGAACCCAATAAAAACTGCCCCGCCGGAATCACCATGAGCTCAGGGCAATCAGGACAATCCCGAATGAGCCCAGGGTCCGCAGCGGCCACCACCTTGGCAGTCACCGCGGGCTGCGCCCATAAGGTAACAGGCCATACCAAGAGCAAGGCCAAGAGCCATTTGTTCATATCAATGCCCCTCCTTGCCGATATCGATATCCACCGCAACCCGAAATCCTAGGAAGTCAGCGCGCATCCCGAGCTCCGCGTGATCTCTGGCGGCACTGCGCGCGTGCTCAGCGGGGGACACCCAACTGGCGCCACGTATCACCCGCTGACCACAGCCACCCGTCCACACCCACGCGCGCCCATCACGTGGGCGCCCCACGTAGCTGTCGGTATAACAATCCTCTACCCACTGACTGACATTACCAATCAGGTCGTACACACCAAAGGCGTTAGGAGAAAGCGCACCCACCGGCGCCACATCGGCATAGCCATCGCGACACTGGAGAGCCTGCCAACCCATCTCATAGACTTCATGCGATGACTGGTCATACAGATTGGCAAACTCGCAGCCATCAGCGGCCGCGTCACCCCACGGATAAGTAGTGGCGCTGCCCGCGCGCGCCGCATACTCCCATTCTGCTTCAGAAGGCAGCCGATAAGGCTTACCTGTTCGATCGGTGAGCCAGGCCACGTAAGCCTTTGCATCCGTCCAACTCACACACGCGGCGGGATCATCGTCATGGGCAGTGTGCGGACGTCCCGGGTTATCAGGACCCCGATCGCGATCGGCATTAAAGCGACCGAGTTTTTCACTCCACGTGATGCAAGGCCCGGTGCCGTCATAACCACTGTCCGCCACAAACAGAAGATACTCACGTCGCGTCACCTCGGTACGGCCTAACGCGAATGCTTTAGCTATTTTAATGACCACAGACTGTGACTCGGCATGGGTACCGTTAGCATGCGCATCGATCGCAGTGGCCCCCATCACGAAACTGCCGGCAGGAATCCGCACCATCTCAGGACAGTCCGCACAGTCCCGCCAACCGGCCGCAGGCTCCGCCCAAGCGACAGACAGACAGAGAAGACAGCTCACCATCAGCCCCCAGGCACACTTCATCACCATAGGCAGTCGCTCCTCAGCCACCGATGCGAATCGGAATAAAGATCGTCGCACCTTCGCGACTCACTAATAAAGCCACTGACCCCTTCGCCTTAGCCACTAATGAGGTGAGTGCGTCGACGGAATTCACTAACTCACCATTCAGCCCCAACACCACGTCGCCCATCCGCATGCCAGCCTCTAGCGCTGGACCGCGCACATCCTGCACCACCAGTCCGCTCTTCAAACCGGTGCTACGCTGCTCAGCAGGCGTGAGCGGCCGAAGTGATAAGCCTAACTTGCTGTCATGCTGATTCTCGTCCGTGTCTTTACTTGCCACGTGACTTTCTTTGAGCTCCACAATGGCTACCGTTAGCTTTTTCAGCGTCCGGTCTCGCCAAAACTCGACCACCACGTGCTCGCCAGGCTTCACGCGAGAGACATAAGCCGACAACTGCCCAGAACGCTCAATCAGACGACCATCGACCGACAAAATAATATCCCCGGAACGCAGCCCCGCCTGCGCCGCGGGCCCGCCCGTCTCCACTTGACTGACGATGGCACCGCGCGGCCGATCAAGGCCAAAGGAGTCGGCTAATTGCTGACCTACGTCCTGCACCAGCACGCCCATTTTGCCGCGCTCCACATGACCGTGTTTAACCAGCTGGTCCTTCACATCAATCGCCATATCAATGGGGATCGCGAAGGAGATGCCCATAAAACCGCCCGTGCGGCTGTAAATTTGCGAATTAATGCCCACCACCTCACCCGCCATATTAAACAGAGGCCCACCGGAATTACCCGGATTCACTGCCGCATCGGTCTGTATAAAAGGGGTGTATTGGCCATCCATCGACCGCGCAGTCGCGCTGACAATGCCCGCGGTGACACTGTTATCAAAGCCAAACGGCGAGCCGATCGCAACCACCCACTCTCCCGGACGCAAGCGCGTGGGATCCCCGATCCGCACGATCGGCAGATTTTTACCATCAATTTTGATCACCGCCACATCGGTACGTCGATCGATACCAATGACCTTGGCTGTGAACTCACGTCGATCGGTCAAACGAACGCTGACCACACTCGCATCATTCACTACATGTGCGTTGGTTAAAATATAACCGTCTGAAGCCACGATAAAACCAGAGCCCTCCCCGCGTGCGGGCGGCTGATTGTCCCGATTGGGTGGAGCACCAAAACGACGCAGAAAATCATGCAACGGATCGTCGGCACCGAGCTCATCGGCCATCTCTGGATGGCCTTTTTCAATGACGCTGATATTAACGACCGCGGGACCATATTGAGCGACGAGTTCCGTGAAATCAGGTAGCCCACGTGCCTGTGCAGCCAAACTGCCAGGACTGGCCGCCGTTGACTGGGGCGCGGGCGGCGTAGCCACTACCGAAGCCCTCCCGTGCAGCACACGACCACAACCGCCCATAAGAGGCGCCATCACCCAACAAAGCAGCGCCACGCGCCGGATCCAAAGGGCTCGACTCATCACACCGCTCTCCTACCCAACGATCTCATCCTGTTAGACGGCTCCGACGTTCAGAAGTTTCAACGCAATGGCGCCGACCGGCTTCCCTCGCGGGGGGATGGCGGCGGCAGTCCTCTTGGTCTTACACTCCATGGCTTATGATACAACTCCAGAGCCGATCATTTGCCTTGATTCTGTGGTTTTGGGTGGCAACTGCGCCAGCCGTCGCGCCGCCACTATCCACCGCCACTCTCCCGGCTATGATTGATCAGGCCCTACATCGTCAAGGCATCCCCGCCCAGGATGTCAGCATCGTCGTCAGAGACGCCCTCACCGGTGAGACCATTTTGGAGCTCAACTCAGAGGTAGCCAGAAGCCCCGCCTCCACGCTCAAAGTGCTAACGACCTTCGCCGCCCTCGATGCACTAGGCCCCAACTACCATTGGCACACACGCGCTTATCGGACAGGTCCTATCGTGCAAGGTCATCTGCAGGGAGACCTCATCATTCAAGGGGGTGGCGATCCCTTTATGAGTGCCGAGCGCTGGTGGAGCTTTGCTCGTGCACTTCACAACGAAGGACTCCTGCATATTGATGGCGACTTGGTGATTGACCGCTCTCTCTATGCACTCCAAGACGCACACCCTGATGACTTCGATGGCCAAGGATCACGATCCTACAACGTGCTCCCCGATGCGCTACTGGTTAACTTTCAGACGCTCGAATTTCACTTGCTACCTGAAGCCTCTGATATTCGACTGATCACTGATCCACAACCCACTACGCTCACCGTAGAGAATGAATTGAAAGTAACTACCGGAGCCTGCAAGCACTCGACGCGGCCGGTATCCATTGTAGAAGACGGTACGAGCCCACAGCATTTGATGCTCCGTGGCACCTTAGCCAGTCACTGCGAAGCCACCACCTTGCGACGAGCCGCACTGGATGCCCCCAACTACGCTTACGGCACCTTCGTGGAGCACTTACAACGCTTGGGTGGCGACGTCACGGGGCACCTTAAGTTAGGGCCAACGCCCAAGACGGCCATCCTGCTACAAGAATTTGATTCACTCTCCTTGGGCGAAGTACTGCCGCTCGTCAATAAATACAGCAGTAACGTCATGGCCCGCATGCTGTTACTCACCCAGGGGATAGAGCGCCACGGCGCCCCCGCCACCGAGGCAAGCAGCGAAGCGGTGCTGCACGAGTGGCTACAGACCCATGGACTCAATAGTCCTGAGCTTGTGATTGATAATGGCTCCGGCTTATCACGCCTAGCGCGTATTTCAGCTGATACTCTCGCCCGCATTCTGCAGGTCGCCCACCAGAGCCGCTATTACCCAGAATTTGCAGCCTCATTGCCTCTCGCAGGACAAGACGGCACCCTAAAACACCGATTCACAGACCTGACCGATCAGGCGCGTATTCGCCTTAAAACGGGCCACTTAAACGATGTCGCGGCAGTCGCCGGCTGGGTCACGACCACCTCAGAGAGGCCTCTAACGGTGGTCGTCCTCGTCAACCATAGCAATGCACAACACAGCAGTGGTGATGACGTCATCGATACCGTGGTACGCTGGGCCTTGACCCACTAACGATGCCTATACACCACTGATCACTGACCAAACGCACAGAGGATCTGCGCTATACTTGTTGAAGCGCATAAAACGCGTCATCTGGAATGATTACAGACGATCTAGCGCGAGAAAAAAGCTGAAGACATGGGGGGGGGGTTAGCGCGCCTCCATTATTGATCGTACTTTGAGGGGAATGACCGCATGACGAGCACCACAGCAACGCAATCAGTCATCCCTCATAAATTGACCCGTGAAGAACGCAAAGTAATCATCGCTTCCAGCCTAGGCACCATCGTCGAGTGGTATGATTTTTATATTTACGGCACCTTAGCTTCTATTCTAGCTAAGCAGTTTTTCTCGAGTGTGCCGCCCACCGCCGCTTTCATTTTCACGCTCCTTGCCTTCGCCGCAGGTTTTGCTGTGCGCCCCTTGGGTGCGTTGGTCTTTGGTCGCGCTGGCGATTTATTCGGCCGACGCTACACGTTTATCGTGACCATCATCTGTATGGGTACGGGAACCTTTCTTATTGGCCTGCTGCCTTCTTTCGCCTCTATCGGAATGGCCGCACCGATCCTGTTAATTCTACTTCGTCTCGTGCAAGGCTTAGCACTCGGTGGTGAGTATGGAGGGGCTGCCATTTATGTGGCGGAGCACTCACCCGAGGGAAAACGTGGTCTCTATACCTCATGGATCCAAACCACAGCGACCTTAGGTCTGTTCATGGCGCTCCTTTTGATATTGGGAGTTCGTAGTTATATTGGCGAAGACGCCTTTTCTGACTGGGGCTGGCGCATCCCCTTTTTAGTCTCAGCAATTCTGCTAGTGATCTCTTTATGGATCCGTCTACAACTCAACGAGTCACCCCTTTTCCTGAAGATGAAAGAGGCTGGCAAAACGTCTAAGGCTCCTTTAAGGGAAGCCTTCGGTAATTGGACAAATGCACGCATCGCTATTCTGGCACTGCTAGGAGCCACCGCTGGAGAAGCGGTGATTTGGTATGGCGGCCAGTTTTATGCCCTATTTTTCCTGACCAACACGCTAAATGTCAAAGCAGCCACCGCACAAATCATGATTGTGATCGCGCTTGCCTTGGCCACACCGTTTTTTATTATCTTTGGTTGGCTCTCCGATAAGATCGGCCGCAAGCCCATCATCATGGCAGGCTTTGTACTGGCTGCACTGACTTACTTCCCTATATTTCAAGGGTTAACCCATTATGCCAATCCAGCACTCGAGACAGCACTAGCTCAATCCCCGGTCATGGTCACGGCGGACGCAAACGAATGTGCTTTCCAGTTCAATCCGGTCGGCACGTCTAAATTCAAAAGTTCCTGCGATACGATCAAGTCCGGGCTATTGAAATTGTCGGTGAACTACCAAAATATCAATGCACCGGCAGGCACCATCGCGTCGGTTAAGATTGGTGATGAGGTCCTTTCAGCAGATACGCCAGACTTTACGGCGGCACTGAAAGCGGCGATTGTCAAACACGGCTATCCGGCCAGCGCCGACCCAGACAAAATTAATAAACCCATGACCGTGCTATTGCTCACTTTATTGGTACTCTATGTGACCATGGTGTACGCGCCATTGGCTGCGTGGTTAGTGGAGATGTTTCCGACACGCATCCGCTACAGCGGCTTATCTCTGCCCTATCACATCGGTAACGGCTGGTTTGGCGGTTTCCTGCCGGCGACGGTTTTCGCCATCGCCGCCTATACCGGCAACATCTACTCGGGACTTTGGTACCCGGTCGCAGTGGCCGCCGGCAGCCTAGTGATTGGGTTGCTTTTCTTGCCGGAGACGCTCAGTAAAGACATCACAAAAGATTAGCGGGGAATAAGGGAAAAAAAGCGGGCGTCCCCAGCGAACACCCTCCCCTCACACAACTCAGACGACATAAGGCGGTCGTCGTTCGCCACCACGCCGCCATTTTCTCCGCCTAGGCAACCTGCTATCATTACACCTCGAACGGACCCGCTAAAAGCAGTGGTTTACTTATAAATTCAATGACTTATGTTGATTGACTTAGCGGAGTCCACTGCCTGATGAGTCATATTTACGACGTTCCGCTCTCGCTCGTTCAGTCCGCCCGGGTCACTGCTGAGAGCTATGCAGCAGACTATGCCCGAAGCATTGAGAACCCCGACGCTTACTGGGGTGACATCGGGCGGCGCCTCGAGTGGATAAAACCCTTCACTCAGGTCAAAAATACCTCCTTCCACGCGGCGGACTTTCGTATCCGTTGGTATGAGGACGGCACACTCAACGTATCCGTCAATTGTCTAGATAGACACCTTGCCACTCGAGCCGATCAGGTGGCTATTGTGTGGGAAAGCGATGATCCGGCCGAGACCCGCCGACTCACCTATGCCGAGTTGCATCGTGATGTCTGCCGATTCGCCAATGCGTTAAAAAGCGTAGGCGCCAAACGGGGTGATCGCATCACTTTGTACCTGCCAATGATCCCGGAGGCGGCCATTGCCATGTTGGCCTGCGCACGCATCGGCGCCATTCACTCGGTCGTATTCGGTGGCTTTTCGCCGCAGGCGTTAAGCAATCGTATCGCCGACTGTGGATCCAAGATCGTGGTCACTGCGGATGAAGGCATCCGGGGTGGCCGCACAGTGCCTTTAAAAGCTAACGTCGATGCTGCGCTCACCGACCCGATGGTCACCACCCTTGAGACGGTGATTGTCGTGAAGCGCACCGGCGCTGCTGTTCCATGGCAAGCCGGTCGCGATGTGCACTATGAAACACTCATGGCCAATGCCAGCGCGGATTGTCCACCAGAGGAAATGAACGCTGAAGATCCTCTCTTTATTTTGTATACATCAGGCTCAACCGGTAAGCCGAAAGGCGTGCTGCACACCACCGCCGGCTATTTAGTACACGCCGTTCACAGCTTTGAGACCGTTTTCGATTACCAGACAGACGATGTCTTCTGGTGTACAGCCGATGTCGGCTGGATCACAGGGCACAGCTACGTGGTGTATGGACCGTTGGCCGCGGGCGCGACCACGTTTATGTTTGAAGGGGTCCCTCATTATCCGGATGCTGGCCGCTGCTGGGACATCGTCGACCGACATGGCATCACGATCTTTCACACGGCGCCGACGGCGATTCGCGCACTGATGCGTGAGGGCGATCAATGGGTCACCCGTCATTCACGCGCCTCGCTGCGCCTGTTAGGCAGCGTCGGTGAGCCGATCAACCCGGAGGCCTGGGAGTGGTATCACGGCGTAGTGGGAGAGCGTCGCTGTCCGATCGTTGATACGTGGTGGCAAACGGAGACGGGTGGCATTCTCATCACCCCCTTCCCTGGTGCAACGCGCCTTAAGCCGGGCGCTGCCTCCATGCCTTTTTTTGGTGCGCGTCCTGCAATTGTTAACGAGACGGGCCAAGAACTACACGGTGCTTGCGAAGGCAATTTGGTGCTGTTGGATTCATGGCCAGGCCAAATGCGCACGGTGTATGGCGATCAGCAGCGCTTCATTGACACGTACTTTACGACCTTTCCAGGCACTTATTTCACAGGGGATGGTGCACGTCGAGACGACAATGGCGATTATTGGATCACCGGTCGCGTGGATGATGTGCTCAACATCTCTGGCCATCGCATGGGAACAGCAGAAATAGAGAGCGCCTTAGTTGCCCATCCTGCGGTTGCTGAAGCCGCTGTTGTCGGCTACGCACACTATATTAAAGGCCAAGGCATCTATGCCTTCGTCACCTTAAAACTCGGTATAGAACCGAGCCTAAAACTTACGGAAGAACTCAAACAGACCGTGCGTACGGAGATTGGCGCCATCGCCACCCCAGACATCATTCAGTGGGCATCCGGTCTGCCAAAAACACGCAGCGGTAAAATCATGCGGCGCATTCTCAGAAAGATTGCCGCCAACGAGGGAGATGCGTTAGGCGATATCTCGACACTCGCTGATCCCGCCGTTGTCCGGCTGCTGTTAGATGGAAACGCTGCACTTATTTCTGTTCTCATACTTTAATTACTTTCTAAAAGAGGGCCTACCATGCAAGTCGCTCGCGACACCGTCGTGTTGATTCATTACACCCTGAAAGACGACAAAGGCGAAGTTCTCGACAGCTCGCAGGGAAACGAGCCCTTAGCTTACTTGCACGGCGGCGGCAACATTGTGCAGGGTCTTGAGGAAGCGCTAGAAGGACGCGCCGTTGGCGATCACGTCTCGATCAGCGTCCCGCCGGAAAAAGGCTATGGCGTGCATGACAAAAGCATGATTCAGCAAGTGCCCAAGCGCGCATTCCAAAGCGGCGCCGTGCAGACGGGCATGCGCTTCACGGCACAAACGGAGGACGGTCCTCGACAAGTGGTGGTGACACGCGTCACGGGTGACATGGTCACGGTGGATGGCAATCATCCATTAGCTGGGCAGACGCTCCACTTTGAAGTGGATATCACTGAGATTCGCGCCGCCAGCGAGGAAGAACTGGCCCATGGTCATGTGCATGGCGCAGGCGGCCACCATCATTGAGCGCAGTGCCGAGGCACTCCTCGTAACGCTTTGGCAATCCCTCCCAGTCAGCGCCGGCGCAGCCGGCGAAGCCTGGTCAGAGCGGAACGATCAGCTGAAGCTCACCGCTTTAAAATCTAGACCCAAATCGCGGGCAACGGCTTCATGAGTGATCGCACCGGCGTGCACATTCAGTCCACGCGCAAAGCCCGCATCACGAGCCAACGCCTTCTCCCAACCCAGATCGGCCAATGCACGCACGTAAGGCAAGGTGGCATTGGTCAACGCGAAGGTGGACGTGCGCGGCACAGCCCCCGGCATGTTGGTCACACAATAATGAATCACACCATCCGTCACGTAGGTATCATCCGCGTGGCTGGTGGGCTTGCTGGTTTCAAAACAGCCGCCCTGATCGATCGCAATATCTACCAGCACCGAACCCGGCTTCATTTTCTTGACCATCGCGGCAGTGACCAGTTTAGGTGCTGCAGCACCCACCACCAGCACCGCACCAATCACTAGGTCGGCATCTAAACACAACTCTTCGATCGCCCCTACGGTTGAAAACACCGTTTTAACACGGCCACCGAACTGCACATCGAGCTCCCGGAGTCGAGTCATCGAGCGATCGACCACCGTGACATCGGCTTGCATGCCAACGGCCATTTCCGCGGCGTGCGTGCCTGAGACGCCGCCCCCTAGAATCACCACCTTGCCAGGCGCAACTCCTGGCACGCCACCTAACAGGACGCCTGATCCGCCGTGTGCTTTTTGAAGCGCCGTGGCGCCCACTTGTACGGACATGCGCCCTGCCACTTCACTCATCGGTGTCAGCAAAGGCAAACTGCCATTCGGCGCAGTGACCGTCTCATACGCGATGGCGGTGACTCCAGAGTCCATCAGTGCTTTGGCTTGCTTTTTGTCTGCGGCTAAGTGCAAGTAGGTAAACAGCACCTGACCCGCGCGCAGCATTTTGCATTCCGCAATCTGCGGTTCTTTGACTTTGACCACAAGCTCCGCTCCCGCAAAAACTTCTTGCGCGGTGGCAAAGATCGTCGCACCCGCAGCGAGGTAAGCCGAATCCTCCACACCAATCCCGGCACCCGCCTTCGTTTCCACCATCACCTGATGGCCAGCGGCGACCAGATCGCGCACACCCGCCGGGGTCAGACCAACACGGTATTCATGGCTTTTGATTTCTTTTGGAACGCCAATACGCATCATGCTGTCTCCTAGAAAGGTCGATGGCTCACTGTAACGAGCGAGCCGTCGCAGACTATTTCAAATAAACGCGTTATTTGGTAATTTTGAACAAGATTCCGTTATAATTCGCAAAAATAACGCAAGGATCTGCTAATGTCTTGGGATCGCTATGATCGAGCGCTGGTCGCTCTGCTCCAGAATCAAGGCCGGATCACCAACAGCGAGCTAGCCGCCCACGTCAGCTTGTCCGAGTCCGCTTGCTTAAGACGCGTGCGTGCACTCGAAGCGTCAGGACTCATCGAAGGGTATGCCGCCATTCTCAATGAGCAGGTCGCCGGCCTTGGCGTCAACGTGTTTGTGAGCATCACGCTGGAAGGTCAGGAGCGAGCCGAATTAGCGGCTTTCGAGCAAGCCGTTCGCCATGTCCCTGAAGTCATGGAATGCTATCTGATGTCGGGTGAATACGATTATCTATTGCGCGTGGTCGTGGCGGACACCGCCGACTTTGAGCGCGTGCACAGTCGCCATCTCACCAGCCTCCCCCATGTATCGCGCGTGCATTCAAGCTTCGCACTTCGCACGGTACAAAAATCACGGGCTTTACCGATCCGCTGATCGCTCAAATAAATGGAGTGCAATTCGTTTAGCTAAGCGTTACGCTTCCCAGCGCTGGGGTGGCCTGTAGGGGCCTGAGACGCGAACGTCGCGAACCCGTTGAACCTGATCCGGTTAGTACCGGCGGAGGGAGCGCGATGAGTCTCTTAAAGGCCCGTAACGGGCAACCCACTTCATACCCTATCGAGCGTCGCGGCGAGCATGCATGCCTGCTCTGCGCTTTATTGTGGTTAATGGTGTTCGTCCCGCGTGCAGATGCCACTGAGTATGAACTGGCTGACGTCATTGTCACGGCCACCCTGCAACCGATCGCCGCGCTCGAACTGCCGGGCAGCATCACCGCATTAGATACCCGCACCCTCCAAGAGGCGGGCCAACAACATTTGCAGGATGTCCTCGCCCTCATCCCCAACCTGAACTGGGCGGGAGATACGTCTCGTCCACGCTATTTCCAGATCCGTGGCATCGGCGAACTAGAGCAATACCAAGGGGCTCCTAACCCCTCCATCGGCTTTCTAATCGATGACATCGACTTCAGTGGCCTAGGCTCAGCAGCCACCTTATTCGATATCAACCAAGTCGATGTGCTCCGCGGCCCACAAGGCACGCGTTACGGCGCAAACGCATTAGGCGGCTTAATCTATGTCAGCAGCCAAGCGCCTTCACCTGAGTGGGGCGGTCAAATTGACGTGTCATCCGGCGATTACAACACACAAAGCATCGGCGCCGTACTCACCGGCCCGGCAGATGGACTGAATTCTAGTTTCCGCCTAGCCGCCCAGCACTCCACGAGCAACGGGTTTTATAGCAATGCCTTTCTGAATCGAAACAACACGAATAATCGTGATGAAGGCACGCTGCGCGCCCGTTGGCGTTATCAACCGAGCGACCAACTGCGCGTGGACGTCACACTGCTTCATGTGCAAATCGACAACGGCTATGACGCTTTTTCACCGAGCCAAAATCGCATCACCTACTCTAATCAGCCCGGTGTCGATCAACAACATTCCACTGGCGTGTCGATACACACCGACTACTCAGGATTGACGGGTCTGACGTTGACCACCATCGCCACCTACGCCAAAACCCAAGTCAAGTATGGCTATGATGGTGATTGGGGCAATACACTTTACTGGGCGCCTTATACCGACAATTTCACAGAACTCCAGTTAAGAGACCGCGAAACCAGCAGCATTGAAATTCGCCTGGCGTCGAATCATAGCGACACGCTTTCTTGGCTGATCGGCGGCTATGGCCAGCAGTTAAAAGAAGCACTGAGTGATACCAGCCAAGGCTACTCCAATGACCCGGTAAATGGTCCCTATGCCCAAGACAGCGTACTGACCAGCGATTATCACGTAAATGCGTTTGCACTATTTGGGGTGCTCGATGGACGACTGACTAATCGGTGGCAATGGTCAGCGGGCTTGCGCGGCGAATATCGCCGCTCACACTATGACGATCTCACTCAGGATGTCATCGAACTCGCCAACAGCACATCTCATTTTAATCCGACTGACACACTCTGGGGTGGTCACCTATCACTCACCACCCACCTGACGTCGGCAGCGATGATCTACACCGTACTCACCCGCGGCTACAAAGCCAGTGGGTTTAATCTCAGTCAAGGCATACCGAGCGATCAGCTGCTATTCAAACCAGAAGCCGACTGGGGTTTAGAGAGCGGCTATAAGGCCGCTTGGTGGAATCATCAATTGCACCTCACCGCGGATGTCTTCGCACTGTCCAGAAGCGACGCACAAATAAAGAACAGTTACCAAAGCGACCCCAATAATCCCAATACGTTTGTGTATTACACCGGCAATGCACGCATTGGGTTCAACGAGGGTGCTGAAGCATCCATCGACTGGCAAATGATGGATCGCCTATCAGTCGGGGCAGCCGCTGGCTGGCTGCACACGTCCTTTCACAACTTTACTTTGATCGGCGCACAGACGGGCGACAGCGTGTCGCGCGCCTTAGCCCATGCTCCCTCTTGGCAAGGGGCGATCCACGCGACGTTCAAAGACCCACGAGGTGCTTTTGCCCGCCTTGATGTCACCGGCATGGGAGCTTACTACTTTGATTTGCCACCCAACGACACGCGCTCGACACCGTATGCACTCATTAACGCCAAGGTGGGTTTTGAGACCCCCCATTGGTCTGTGTATCTGTGGGGTCGTAATCTCACCAACAAAGACTACGCGATCCGTGGTTTCTACTTCGGACTCATCCCACCCACTTACCCCGCTCAGCTATACACCCAACTCGGCGACCCACGCACCCTAGGGATAAGCGTCCAGGGGCGGTTTGGTGGACGTTAAAAAGTCACGGCGTGGCCATGCCAGCGGTAAAGCCGAGGGATGCGCGCCGACAGGCGAGTCAGCAACTCGTAATTAATGGTCTCTGCCCAGTGCGCCACTTCTTCCCATGACAGCGTCGCACCCACCAACTCCACCATATCACCCACTGCGACGGCATCGACGGCCAGTGCGCTGATATCAATGGTGGCTAGATCCATCGAGACGCGCCCCACGATAGGCACGCGCACACCTGCGACGACCACCTCGCCCTTATTACCTAGCGCGCGCGGATAGCCATCGGCATAACCCACACCAATAGTGGCAATGCGCGCAGGCGCACTCAGCCAGGCAGTCGCTCCGTAGCCAATCGACACATCATCTCGCACCTCGCGGATCTGCAAGACCCTCGCTTCCAGTCGTACCACAGGCTGCAGTTTTTGTGGCGCATCACTGACTTTAAGACCGTAGAGCGCAAGACCCGGGCGCACCAGATCACCGTGATAGGCACGACCCAGCAGCACACCGGCTGAGTTGCTAAGACTCGTCGGCGCTTTCGGTAGCAAACCGCAAATCACCTCAAAGTCTGCGCGTTGCATTTCATTCATCACGGCGAGGCTCGTATCCGCGCACGCTAAATGCGTCATCACCAAACACAGATGAAGGCGCTCCCATACTGGCGGATGGGCACATAACGCCTGCACCTCCTGCCAGTTGAGTCCAGCGCGGGTCATGCCCGTATCAATCTGGATGGCAGCGGCCAAGCCCTCGCCACACGCCACCCACACCCTGATTTCTTCAGCGGTATTAAGTACCGGCACCAGTCGAGCGCGCACACAGGTTTCGGGCACATCGGTCGCCCCGGCCAACACAAAAATCCGACCCGTTGGCACACAAGTGCGTAGCGCCAATCCTTCAGCGACCGACGACACAAAGAAATCGTCACACCCCGCCTCCACCAAAGCGTCGGCAATGGGAGCCACCCCCAAACCATAGGCATCCGCCTTCACCACGGCGGCAACCGACGCCCCCTCGCAGGCTTGGACCAGGGCGCGGTAATTAGCCACGAGTGCATCCAAATCGATATGCAGGACAACAGACGGCCGACCGGCATCTGGGGTGGAATCCATAGTCACTTCAGTACTCAGTCGCGCCTCGTGGAGAGGCTAGTTTAAGGCCAGAGGCACCCCGAGGGCGACCCAGTCTTTTGTCGCGGCGTCGGGTCTGCTACGGTGCACTCCTAGAATCAGTTACCGCCCGAGGATGTCATGAGCAGCAACGTGGAAGCCCAATTCGACGCCCAGAATGTGTATCGCGAAGAGACCTATACCGATCGTCGGGTCGGTACGATTCGCGTCATGGTACCGGTCACTCCCGAGGGAGCCCCCGACAGCAGTCGAGTGACGCTGTTTATTGGGCAAGTGTCGGTCATGACCCCCATGGGCACCTTACCCATCAGCTTTGAAATTGATGCCACCACGCTCGCCGAAGCGCTGCCTAAATTTGCGGAAGGCGCGCGCGCGGGTGTTGACGAGGCCATGCGGGAACTACAGCAGATGCGTCGCGAATCCGCATCTTCATTAGTGTTGCCAGAATCTGCAGCGCCCGCCCCGGGCAGCCGTATCCGCCTGCCTTGAAGTCACGGCTTCCACCGCATGGCTGCAATCCCACTGGCCATTGGCTGGACGCACACGGGCGAACGCCGTGCTGAGCGTCGACGAATGGTCGGCACTGCGCATCAGCCTCATCGTGGCCGGCGAAAGCGTGCTCCTCAGCCTACCGGTGGCGATCGCCATTGCTTTCGTCCTCGTGCGCGCCCGCTTTGCTGGCCGACCCTTTCTCGATGCCTTCGTCCATCTGCCGCTGGTCCTACCCCCGGTCGTGGTCGGCTACCTCATGCTGTTGCTGTTAGGACTGCATGGCACCATCGGTCATTGGCTGTATGCCACGCTCGGCGTCCGGCTGGCATTCACCACTCAAGGCGCGGCCTTGGCCACCGCTGTGATGAGCTTTCCACTGACCGTACGCGCCATTCGCCTATCACTCGAAGGCATTCATCCGGGCCTTGAGGAAGCCGCCCGCACCCTAGGGGCAGGGGCCATCGACCGTTTTGTCAGCGTCACACTCCCCTTAATGACGCCGGGTATCTTAGCCGGCGCGATCACGGCCTTCGCAGCGGGGCTCGGCGAATTTGGCGCGGTGATCACCTTCGCAAGCAACATTCCCGGCGAAACCAGAACTTTACCGCTTGCGCTATATACCGCTATTCAAACACCCGACGGTGATACGGCCGCGCTGCGACTGGCGGCTTTATCTTTTTGCTTAGGTCTGACCGGACTGATCGTAGCTGAACACTTAAGCAGGCGCCTGCGCGCGCGCTTTGGTCCCTAAGCGTGCTATCCATCGATCTCTCTGTCAGCCGCGGTGACTTTCACCTTACCGCGCGCGTCGAGGCTAATACCCCTGGCATCATTGCGATTTTTGGACCCTCCGGTGCAGGCAAGAGCACCTTGGCACATGCCATCGCCGGTCTAGTGCCTGCGACAGGTCGCATCCAGCTAGACGACGTCCTATGGCTTGACTCAAGCAGTCAGCGATCCGTCCCCGCCGAAGCGCGTCGCATCGGTTATGTCTTTCAAGATGCCCGACTGTTCCCACATCTGGATGTACGCGGCAATCTTCGCTTTGCAGAACACCGCGCGCGCCACCACCCACGCTACGTTGCATTAAAAGAACTGATCGAGTTACTGGGCTTGCAAGCACTGCTCGCGCGGCGCGTCCATCAACTGTCCGGGGGCGAACGCCAGCGCGTTGCTTTAGGCCGCGCATTACTGTCGCAACCTAAGCTTCTGATTCTTGATGAGCCCTTAGCCGCCCTCGATGTGGCGCGCCGCGAAGAGGTCCTACCCTATCTGGAGTTACTTAGGGACCGCTATCAGGTGCCTATGCTGTATGTCAGCCACCAATACGACGAAGTCTTGCGACTGGCCAGCCAAGTGGTGCTGCTCGGACACGGTCGGATACAAGCCAGTGGCACACCGGCCGCGATCAGTCTCGACCCGAGTTTAAGAACGATCATCGGTCGTGAACTGATTGGCAGTGTGCTGGAAGCGACTGTCGTATCGGTGGATGCCGCGACCGATTTAGCGACCGTCGCCCTCGGTCATACCCACATCCGCTTGGCACTTGCAAACACCTCACCGGGATCGAGAATCCGACTGCATATTTTGGCGCGTGACGTACTGCTCGCCATCCGTGCGCCAGAAGGCCTATCGGTGCGCAACGTACTGCCCGGCATCATCAGCGCTCTGACGGAGGAAGGTCGCGACGCGGTATTGGTCACGGTGGACATGGGGGATGAACGTCTGCTGTCGCGGGTCACTCGCGAAGCGGTCAACGATCTAAAACTTCGGCCCGGGTTACCGATTTGGGCACTGATCAAGGCAGCTTCCTTACGAAACCAGTCCTTCAACCAAAGGGCGCGCACCTCTGCTGAGGCATCCCGATAGAACAAAGCGCATAAAAAACAAGGGCCGCTGATGCGGCCCTTGTCGATGAATCACATCCGCACGCCCTAAAGGACGCGCGATGGACTCACCAGCGACGCGGACCCGCGCCGCCGCGGTTTCCACCACCGCCGCCGCCGCCACCACCGCCGCCACCGGTGCGCTCTTGCGCCTCGTTGACTCGCAGCGGACGACCGCCCATGTTTTGGCCGTTCAGGCTCTGAATGGCGCGCGCTGCATCAGCGTTCGGCATTTCAACGAACCCAAAGCCGCGTGGCCGACCGGTATCCCGGTCATTGATCAGGGCAACGGATTCCACTTTGCCGTGCTGTTCAAACAGTTCACGAACCGAAGCGTCGTCCGCCGTAAATGGCAGGTTGCCCACATAAATCTTAGTCATTTGCAATCACTCACTAACAAGGCCCGACGCGCGGTCATCCGCGACATAAGACCGAAACAAACTGCGGTGAGCACACCACCGGAACACCGACACGAAGCCGATCACCCCGATGACAGTCACAACCGCCACCTTGGTTCGAACATGCTTCGCTTTTGATGTCAGCGCTTTACCCGAGAACCGGGGTGGCGAAAGGCAGAAAAGGAGGAAGGAGAACGAGCCGCCGAGTACTCTACGGCAATTAATAGGGGAATACCACTGTCCATTACAAAATAGCGCTTCCGGATCAATTATTAAGCCAATCCACCCCTCCCCGGGCGGTTATCATTGCCCCGCCCAGCCGCCCCGACGGCTAAGCCCTGGGGCGTCCGAGCCCAGGCACCTCCGTGGGCAGGGTTGAAAGGACGCCTTTGGATGTCAGATGATTCTCCGCTCTACGACACCCTGATCATCGGTGGTGGCATCAATGGCACGGGCATTGCCCGAGACGCCGCCGGCCGCGGACTGACCGTTTTGCTCTGCGAACAAGACGATCTGGCCAGCCATACCTCGTCGGCCAGCACCAAGCTGATCCATGGGGGCTTGCGTTACCTCGAGCACGGCGAATTCCGGCTCGTTTCTAAAGCATTGAAAGAAAGAGAGATTTTGCTCAAAGCGGCGCCGCATCTGATCTGGCCGCTGCGCTTTGTGCTCCCCCACGAACCCCACTTACGGCCCACGTGGATGATTCGCGCGGGGCTTTTTTTATACGACCACTTGGCCCGCAGAGATGTGCTGCCTGCCTCGGAAACAATCGATCTATCAACGCACCGCTTCGGTCAAGCGCTGCGCGCGACCCAACGCACCGGATTTGTGTATTCGGACGCCTGGGTCGATGACGCTCGACTGGTGGTGATGAATGCCTTAGACGCCCAGGAGCGAAGCGCGGTCATCCAACCCCGCACCCGCTGCGTGGGGCTTACGCCCGAGGGCACGCACTGGATCGCCACCTTACAGGCGGCCAACGGCCCCCCCCACAGCGTTCGGGCGCGCAGCGTCATCAATGCCTCAGGACCCTGGGTCACGCGCTTTTTGAATGCTTACACCCCAATCCGCGCCCATCACACCGTTCGTCTGGTCAAAGGCAGTCACATTGTTGTGCCGAAGTTGTTCAACCACGAGGCCGCCTATCTCTTCCAAAACGTCGATGGACGAGTGGTCTTCGCGGTGCCTTATGAGCAGCATTTCACACTGATCGGCACCACCGATATAGACGACCAAAGCGATCCGACTCACCCCCGCATTTCGAGCGAGGAGACGCACTACCTATGCCAACTGGCCAGCCATTATTTCAATCAGCCGGTCGCGGCCGCCGATGTCATTTTCAGTTACTCCGGGGTACGTCCTCTGCTGCAAGATGAATCGACCGACCCCAAAAGCGTCACCCGTGATTATGATTTGGAGTGGAGTAGCGAAAGCCCTCCCTTGATGTCTGTGTTCGGCGGCAAGCTCACCACCTATCGACGTCTGGCTGAAGATGCCCTCACGATGCTGCAGAAAAAACTCGGCCATCAAGGCGCCGCCTGGACGGACCACGCCCCCTTACCTGGCGCAGACCTCACCGAGGGGAGCTTCCAGCAATTCGCTGCGACCACTCGACGGCGCTATGCCCACGCACCCACCGAACTGATTGAACGCCTGCTGCGCACCTATGGCACGCGTCTACTGCGCTGGTGGGGGGATGCCCGTCCGTTAAGCGATCTAGGACTTGAAGTCCTACCCCATCTCTACGCCGCTGAGATCAACTACCTGCGTCAGGCTGAATGGGCCTGCACCGCCGAGGACATCTTGTGGCGCCGCACCAAGCTAGGCCTCCACCTAGATCCGTCCGCCGCAAGCCAACTGGATGCCTGGCTTTTGCACAACCCCGCTTAATCGATTATTTTGCGCGTGCATTGAGTAGATCGCTCGTTGGTGATCACTCATGGACGATTACACACCCACATAACGGACCGTGAGCATCGATATGGCTAAAGCGACAATAGAAGTGATTCCGACGCATCGCGATGCCAGAGGCTCCTTATTTGAGCCCGTGGAAGATCGTCACCTACGGGCAGCACGCAATGTCCACGTCGTGATGTCAGAACCCGGTGTCGTCCGCGGCAATCATCGACACCTTGTGGGTCATGAAGTATCCGTGGTCACAGGACCCGCCCAGGTGCGACTCAAAGAAGATGGCGTGATCCGCGATGTTCAGGTGCCTACCGGTGAGACATGGCGATTTACGATCCCTGCCGGTGTCACACATGCCTATCGAAATCCCGGCCCCGGTCTGATGGTACTGATCGGCTTTAACTCAGAAGTGCACAACGCCACGCAACCCGATGCCATCCGTGAGGAGATTTTGTAGGCGACCTCGTTTCAGCTGTTGCGTTCGCGTCGAATACGCTGCCAAGTCAGCCAAAAAAACCCAGCCACCACCGCCATCAACACGCCCATCAAAATCGCAAGCCAAGCATGGAAGCGCCAAGCCTCTCTCAGCCCGAGCACCATACCTAGGGGCGTTGTCACCATTAAAATGGGTCGAGCGATTCTCATTGCGTGATTATAAATTACGGTCAGACGATAGGCGAGATAATCTAGTGCGCTACACCCCTAAGCGACGTGACGAGAACCGGCGCGCGGGGTAAGCTTGGGCCCTGCATCTTGCCCCATTGGGCGCACTGGGTAACCACATGAATCGCCTCCTCCCTGGTCTACTGCTCGCCTGCACTCTGCTTGCCAGCTGCGCCAAACACCCCGCCTCTCAAGAGACCCCAAGCCAGGGCCAGACGAGCGATGACAGCAAGCGCCTTCGGATCATCACCTGGGCCGACTACGTGCCAGCCGAAGTGATCGAAGATTTCAGAAAAGAAACGGGCATCCAGGTGGAAGTGACCCTATCCAATAATGAGGAAATGATTTCTAAATTACGGGCAACCGGCGGAGCCGGATTTGATCTCGCACAACCATCCCAAGATCGGATCAGCGGTCCACAGCAAGAGTTTGCTATTTATAAGCCCATCGATTTAACGAAAATCGACGTCACCCAATTCGTACCTGAACTACTAGAGACGGTGAAGCACAACGCAACCCTCAATGAAAAACTATACGCACTGCCTTATGTCTGGGGGTCCGAAGGCTTAGTTGAAAATAGCAAACAGGCGCATATCACCGACTATACCGATTTGTGCAAACCTGAACTAAAAGGCAAAACGTCAGTTCGTCTAAGACGACCCACGCTGATGGCCTTTGCGCTCGCCATGGGTAAAGACCCCTTCGCTCTGTATGGCGACACCAAAGCCTACACGGCACTGATGGAGGAGGTGGGTCGTCGCCTCACCACCTGCAAAGCCAACTTCCGGTTTTTCTATGACAACAAAGACCAGCTCTTGAATGGCCTTCGTTCCGGCGAAATCACGGCGGCGATGGTATGGGATGCGGGCGCTTGGGCGCTCAACCGCGAAAATCCCGACATTCATTTTGTAAACCCCGCATCCGGCGCGATCGCTTGGCTTGACACTTACACCTTGCCGGCCAAGGGGAAAAATGAGGCGGGTGCCTACGCTTGGATTAACTTCACCATGCGCCCCGCTGAAGCCGCCAAAATTGGCAAGTCGATTGGCAATTTTATGGCATCAAAAGGCTCCGATGAATTAATGGACCCGCTCATGAAAGCGCAATTTAATGCCAGCTTCCCTCATGGCCTGAATAACGTGAAATGGTATCCAGCGATTCCTGCTGGTCTAGAGGAAATTGAAGGTCGCATTCTCGATCGTATAAAAGCAGCCAACTAATCCCCATGAATGCAACGCCCGTAGCCGCCACCCACGATCTGGAGATCCGTTCACTGGTGAAGCGCTTTGGCGCTTACACAGCCGTTGACCAACTGTCCGTGGCCGTACCACGCGGCCAGTTCTTCTCCATTTTAGGACCATCCGGTTGCGGCAAGACCACCCTGCTTCGCATGATAGCCGGCTTCATTGCCGCCGACAGTGGCGAGATTGAAATTGGTGGCGTCAATATGCGTGGTGTCGCTCCAAACCGCCGCCCCGTGAATATGGTCTTTCAGCAGCTCGCGCTGTTTCCGATGATGTCGGTTGCCAACAACGTGGCTTTTGGCCTCGCCCGCCGCGGCATGGCTCGCGGAGAACGCCAACATCGCGCGGAGGCGATGCTGGAGCGGGTGGGTCTTGGCGGTAGCGGCCATAAACGCGTGGATGAGATGTCTGGCGGACAACGACAGCGGGTCGCCATCGCTCGAAGTCTTGTCCTAGAACCCGCCTTGCTGTTGCTCGATGAGCCTTTAGGTGCGCTCGACTTAAAGCTGCGCGAGCACATGAAAGTGGAGCTCAAACAGCTGCAAGCCGCCTTTGGCACCACCTTCGTCTATATTACCCACGATCAATCCGAGGCCTTGGTCTTGTCTGACCAAGTCGCGGTCATGCATCAGGGACGTTTCGAGCAAGTGGGCACTCCACAACAGCTGTACTACGCACCGAAAACACCCTTCGTGGCCGGCTTCGTTGGTAATAATAATCCCGTTCATGGGCACGTCCTCTCATGCGATCAGCACACCGTCACCCTGCAAAGCGCCTCCGGCTGGACGGTCCACGGCAGAAGCATACAAAGCTTGGCCATTGGCAGTGCAGCGACTATTTTTATTCGGCCTGAAGCCGTGGTGCTCGCTCGATCGGCAGCCGATCTGCCAAGCGCCTGGCCGGCCCATAAGGCCACCGTCGACAGTCTGCTATTTGATGGCGCCAACTCCGCCGTGTTAGTTACCGAACAGAACGGCCACACCTTACGACTGGCGCTGCCACAAACCGGTGCCTTTGCTGACCTTAGACCCGGTGAACCCTTGTGCTTCGCGTTTGATCCCGCCCAGGCGGTGTGTTTTTCCGCTGCACATGACTAACGGAGCCGCGACCGCACGCTTGGCGACACGTCTGTCGCTTTTTTTATTATTAGCGCCTGCAGTACTGTGGCTGTCAGCGCTGATCCTCATTCCTCATATGGATTTAGCGCTGCTGTCTTTTCGCGAGCGCATCGGGCCTCGCCAATATAGTCTGAGCGTGGCTCAATACCGAACGTTCTTTATTGAACCGCTGTACTGGCACATTTTCGTACGCACTGCGGTCATGTCGCTTGTGGCCACCGCACTGACTCTGTTGCTTGCCTTTCCAGTGGCATGGATTATCGCCAAAGTGTTGAGTGGCCGTGCCAGCAGTTTACTGTTTGTCATCTGCCTGATTCCGTTTTGGATTAGCGAGACGGTACGCACTTTGGGTTGGATGATCTTGCTGCGCGAGTCTGGTGTGTTGCCTCACTTCTTAGTGCGACTGGGCATGACCGAAGTCCCCATTGAAATGCTTTACCATGATGCCACTATCTTGGTTGGTCTGGTCTACACCTCCCTGCTATTTATGGTGGTCCCCTTAGTCGGCAGCTTCGAAAGCTTAGACAACAGTCTGATTGAGGCTGCGTCTGACTTAGGCGCGAGCAACGGCGCCATCCTCACAAAGATTATTATTCCGCATGCTGCCCCCGGTATCACAGCGGGCTGCATCGTGGTATTCATGCTGACACTCGGTAACTACTTAACCCCCACCTTACTGGGGGGCAAAAACTCACAGTGGTTTACCGAACAAATTTATACGCAATTCATCACTCGCTTTAACTGGGAACAAGGTGCTGCGCTGGGCTTCCTGTTATTAGCACTGTCAACCCTGTTGGTATGGGCGGGCCTCAAGCTGAGTGGCCAGCGCTTTGCCGATGTGATGCGCCGCGCATGATCCCCTCACTACCTCATTCTGGGTGGTCAAGCGCACTCACACGCCTCTATCTGGTCGCCTTTCTAATTTTCCTGTTCTTGCCGCTGGTGACCGTTGCCTTATTTGCCTTTAATGACGCCCCGTATCCCGCACCACCCTGGCATGGGTTCACACTGGACTGGTTTTTTGGCTCCGTAGAGCATCGGCGCACGGGACTCTTCAGTGATGCGGAGCTGCTTGGCAGCTTAGGCACCAGTGTCTTGGTGGCTGTGTGGGTAACCACCTTGTCGGTATTGATCGGTCTTTGCAACGCTTTCCTCATGGAGCGCTTCGAGTTCCGCGGCAAAGGACTGCTGGCGGTTTGCATGCTGGTGCCCTTGGTGATCCCAGGCGTCATCTTGGGCATCTCTATTTTAGCGTTCGCCAGTCGATTGGCCGAATTTTTTAACGACTACATGGGCCTCGAACTGGACTTCTTACGCCCCGGCTTGCCACTGGTCGTCCTCGGACAGTTTTCATATATAGCGGCCATTACCACACTCACCATCTCAGCGAGGCTTAGGCGTTTTGATCGCACCCTAGAAGAGGCCGCCCTCAATTTAGGCGCATCACGCTGGGCGACGTTGCAGACCATCATCCTGCCTTATCTGAAGCCGGCGCTCATTGGCTCCGCCGCCGTGTCGTTTCTGATGTCCTTTGAGAACTTCAATACCACGCTGATGTTGGTGGGTGCAAACTCACCCTTAACCATCATGATGTATGGTCGCATGCGTGAGGGCGCGACACCCGTCTTAAACGCCGTGAGCCTCTTTCTAATGCTGGCGTCGGCGATCTTGGCGCTGACCCTGATGCGACGAACGCAGCGTCGTGGCCCACCCGCCTAAGCTATGAGCTGACCGACCACGTCACTGAAGGCGGCAATGAGGGTATCCACCTGGACTGCGGTGGTGGCCGGACAGATGAGCATCATGTTATGAAAAGGCGCTATCAAGCAGCCGCGATTCACAAGTCCCAAATGAATCGCTTGCTCAAGGGCGGGTGCGTGGGCGTGTAGCGCTTCGCTGCCGTTTTTGAGTGGCCCGGGTGCACAAATGAATTCAATGCGCGCACCCACACGGGCTACATGCCATGGGGCGTGATAGCGATCGATCACACCCGACAGGCCGGCCTCTAACCGCACCGCTAAGCGTTCCATATGTGCGTACGCCTCATCGGTCATGACTTCCGTTAACACCGCCTGCATGGCGGCCATCGCCAGCGCATTGGCGGAGAGTGTTGTGCCAATGCCCGAGTGCCCATCCGCCTTTGATTGCCGGATCTCATCCCAGCGCGCCGCCACATGGTCTGTGAAGCCCCATACACTCGCCGCTATACCCCCGGCAATCGGTTTACCCAACACAAATAGATCAGGCTGCAGCTGGAAAGCGCGCGTATAACCGCCCGGACCCGTTGAAATGGTGTGCGTTTCATCTATCAATAGAAGGGTGCCCGCCTCACGGGTCAGTTGCCGCAACGCCTGATGATAGCCAGGTGCAGGTAACACCATGCTGCAGTTCGTGAGTACCGGCTCGGTGATCACACAAGCCACATCACGATCCGCTAGCGCGCGCGTGAGCCCTTGCACGTCATTAAATTCTACGATTTTGGTATCCGCAGTGAGATCCACCGTCTGCCCGACTAACCCGGCACGATTGACTGGCTTGCCTTGGTCGAGCGCTACATAGGTCTCATCTACTGCGCCGTGGTAACAGCCTTGCATCACCAAAATTTTGGCGCGACCCGTCACCGCCCGCGCGACACGCAGGGCGAAACGATTGGCGTCCGAGGCGGTCGTCGCTACCTGCCAGTAAGGCAATCCAAAGCGCTCTCTTAATAGAGGACCCACCGCCAACGCCTCGGGCGTCGGCAACATATAAGTCAATCCTCGGCGTACTTGCCGCTCAATTGCCCTCACTACAGGCGCTGGGGAGTGTCCGAACATTGACCCGGTATCGCCCAAACAGAAATCAGCCAGACTGATGCCGTCAATGTCAGTCAGTGTGGCATTCGATGCGTTGGCGATCACTAAGGGAAAGGGTGTCGGCCAATCCAACATCCAATGCATGGGAGCATCCGCATAGTAACCATTAGGCCCTTGCGCCTGACACTGCGCGGAGCGTGGCCGCACACGCGAGAATACGACGCGCTCTGATGCCACAAAAGACTGCAAGCGACCCGAGTCGACGCCGCGCACCTTCGCAGCGTCGACTGAGTCACTCCTATACATAGAAATCGTATTCTTGCGGGAACACGTCCTCGATCAGATCAAGATACTCACCCCGCTTACTATCCGCGTATATTTTTAAGAACTCAGCCGATATATATCGTATCAACAGGGTAGACGCCTCCATGCGATCGAGAGCGACCATGAGATCAGCTGGAAACTCATCATCACCCCCCTCACACGCGCGACCATCGACGGGCTCAGTCGCTTGCAACTGATGCGTCAGTCCATGCAGTAGACCGGCAAGCACCGCAGCCATAGTAAGATGCGGCCCCGCATCGGAGCCTGCCACGCGATGTTCGACGCGACGCGCCTCACCGTGCGCAGCCGGTACGCGAAAAGCCACACTTCGATTATTATTTGCCCAGGCACGCGACGTCGGCACGAAGGCGCCTAAGTAGCGACGCTGCGAGTTAAAGTTCGGCGCGAAAATAGCAAAGGAGTCATACAATAACGCTTGCATGCCAGCAATCGCTTGACGCAGCAGCACTTCGCCACCGGCAGCGCCGAAACGGTTACGGCCCTGATCATCAACAATACTGACGTGGATATGCAGCCCATTCCCGGGCTGGTTCATAAAGGGCTTTGCCATGAACGTCGCATCCATTTCCATGGAACGCGCTACCCCTTTGACAAGACGCACGAGTAAGGCCGACTGATCGCATGCCAAAAGAGGATCGGCAAGATGCCTGAGATTCACCTCATATTGCCCGACCCCGTATTCAGCCACCACACTGGATACCGGAAGACCCTGCACCCGGGCAGCTTCGGTCACGCGATTTAAGAAGACCGCGGCCTCATCCACCGCCTCCAGCGAAAGATTTGCCGCACGTCGGGCAGCGGAGCGACCCGGTAAGGACGCGACTTCGATGCCCCCACTGGCGGTGCGCCGCGGCGAGATGAGATAAAACTCTAGCTCACATGCCACGACTGGATGAATCCCAGCCGCTGTGCACTGATCGATGACATGGGTCAAAATCACTCGCGGATCCACGGGCACGGGTCGGCCTTGAATGACATCGGTCATATGGCAGAGCACCTGTGCGGTGGGTACGGATGACCATGGCACACGGCACAAGGTGCCTGAAATCGGTTTCGCCGTGCCGTCAGGATCACCATCCGACTTACCTAAGCCGCCGGCATCGTGACCGAGACCGCGGCAATCCGCGACAAAGCACGAGGCGGAAAACTGCACGCCACTGCGGTATAGCGTCTCCGCATCTGCCACCGGCATACGCTTGCCAGACGTGTGGCCATTAACGTCAATGACGAACGCATCGATGTACTGCGTGTCTGGGTTTGCTGCCAGAAACGCACGCCACTCGCTCAGCAAGTCGATCGGTTTAGTTTGATGTTCATGCATGATGTCCCAGCCCTTATTGTTGCGCTCAGAGAAAATCTCTAAGCGCCGAAAAACTCATTGCCGCTACCAATGTCGGCCATCGAAGCGCAGGCCCGCCGGGGAACGCCGGTACAGGCACACGTCCTAAAAGATCCAGATTTGACCGATCGCCTAACAGGGCCTCTGCGACTACCTTACCCGTGTAAGGTGCTAGCACCACACCCAAGCCTGAGAAGCCGCTGGCATTGATGACCCCTGGCTCCACTTCCCGAACCCACGGCATCCGCGTGGGCGTAATGGCCAATGTGCCACCCCACGCATAGTCCAGACGCACCGCTCTCAGTTGCGGGAAAACAGCCTCTAGATGAGGCCTGACCACTGCGCCGATGTCATTAGGAAACTTAAAACTGTAGTTTTCACCGCCACCGAACAACAGGCGCTGATCGGGCGTCATACGGAAATAGCGCACAACAAATCGGGAATCGGAGACCGCTCTTTGTTCCGCGATCAAAGTGGAAGCCAACGAGCCTAATGGCTCAGTGACCGCGATAAAGTTATTAATGGGCATCACATGTCGATGAACCGCTTTGCTTAGGCCTCGAAGATAGCCGTTACACGCCAAAACGACTTGTGACGCCTCAACGACCCCCACAGGGGTGGTCACAAAGAATCGACCGGCGCGGCGAGTCACACTTTGCACTTCGCAGCCTTCATAGAGTCGCGCCCCTTGGCTTTCAGCGGCACGGGCGATACCAAGCGCCCAATTGAGCGCATGTAGATGGCCACCCATGAGATCAAGAGTGCCGCTGTGGTATTGATCGCTTGCTAGCATGGTACGGAGCACATCACGCTCTACAAACTGAATGCCCTCATAGCCATAGCGCTGCCTCATATGCAAGACATGCTGCTCTGAGTCTCGCGTATAGCGCGACTTATGATTAACGTGCAGAAGACCTAAGCGCAGGTCACAGTCGATCTGATAAGTTGAAACCAGCCAATTTAAGTGCTCACGTGCTTGCAAAGCGAAAGACCAAAGAGCTCGTGCATCTGGCTCACCGACCGCACGCTCCAGCCATCGCTGATCGCGGCGCAGTCCCACATGCACCTGCCCTCCATTGCGACCGGATGCGCCCCAACCGAGACGGGACTGCTCAAGCAACGCGACACTGACGCCGCGGCGCGCTAAGTGCAGCGCCGTCGACAAACCTGTGTAACCGCCACCCACCACGCACACATCGGCTTGGGTGGTCCCCTGCAAGGTCAGCGTCGGTACTCGCTCCCGCACGGTGGCCGTGTAGTAAGACGGCACATGTTCTGGGGAAGGACATACGGCATCAGTGGCGTCGTACCCGGCCATCGCTTAGGCAACTGCCTCAAAGCCCAGACTTCCAATTAAGCTCATGCCATCTCGTATGTCGGCAAGCACAGCACGCTTTAGACGTGCTGGGTTATTCGCCTCGATGGCGCGGATCGCTAACTGATGTTGGTCAACGAGATTCGCGGTACCGATGCGGCCATAGACCGCACGCATGTGAGGACCGAATTGCAGCCATAGCGTCTCAATGAGATGAGTCAGCGTAGGACTCGGTTGCGCCCGATAAATCAGAAAGTGAAATTCGAAATTACACTCCATATAGCCTTCCACATCGCCACGCTCCAGCGCCTCGCCTAACGCCTGATCAATCTCTTTGAGGCGTTTAGTCTCCATCGTGCCTATGTAGCTGAGTGAGGTAGCCGCCGCTTCAGGCTCCAATAACTCACGGCACCGAAGCACATCTCTAAATCGCCCCTCGGTCATCGGCGGCACCATAATCCGCTTTTTCGAGCGAATCTCCACAGCCCCCTCCGCCGCCATGCGACTGAGCGCCTCACGCACTGGCATTTGACTGACCCCAAGCTCACTGGCTAGCCGTCGCGTCGATAGCAGGCTGCCAGGCACCACCTTGCCGGTGACAAAGCGACGCCTCAGCTCATCGTGTACGCCGGTTCGTAGCAACGACTGCGGGTTTAACATGGGAGACATACGAAGCACATCAGATGGCCATCGGCAAGGCACGCAGCAGGGGCGCTGCTTCATCGAGCGACTCTTTAATCGTATCGACGATCCGATCAATTTCAGCATGCGAGATGATCAGTGGCGGGCAGAATACGAGAGAATCACGGATACCGCGCACCATCACGCCGCGCCGAATACAGATGTCACGAACTAGAGGCCCTGCGGCGCCCTCTTTACCGTTAAATCGATGGTTAGTACCTGGCTTTGAGACGATCTCCACCGCGCCAATTAATCCAAGCGAACGCGCCTCACCGACTAAGGGGTGACTGCGCAAGCGCTCAAGGGCTTTTGCCAAATAAGGCCCCGTGTCTTCGGCGGTACGCTCAACCAATCGTTCGCGAGTCAGAATCTCAAGATTCTTAAGGGCGACTGCTGAGCACGTTGGATGCCCCGAATAGGTATAACCATGGCTAAACTCTCCACCGGCCTCGCGGAGGGTAGCCACAATCGACGCTGACACGGCCGTGGCAGAGATCGGCAAATAGCCTGAGGACAAGCCCTTGGCCATCGACACCATATCGGGCCTGATACCAAAGTGCTGGAAACCAAACCACTTCCCTAGGCGCCCAAAGCCACAGATGACCTCATCACTCACCAACAAGATCCCATAGCGGCGGCAGATCGCTTCTACTTTTTTCCAATAACCGACCGGTGGAATAATTACCCCGCCAGCACCTTGCACTGGCTCACCAATGAACGCGGCGACATTCTCAGGACCCACGGCCAAGATCCGCTCCTCGATCGCGGCGGCGGCACGCTCACCAAAGGCATCCGCGGATTCACCAAAACCGTCATTGAACGAATATGGCTGCATGACATGCTCGACACCAGGCACCGGCAAGTTACCTTGCTCGTGCATGAATTTCATACCACCGAGACTGGTGCCAGCCACCGTGGAGCCATGGTAGGCATTCCAACGGCTGATGAAGATCTGCCGCTTGGGTTGACCTTTGAGCGCCCAGTAATAGCGAGCCAGTCGAAATATCGTGTCGTTCGCCTCGGAGCCTGATGAGTTGAAAAATATATGTGTTAAATCATTTCCTAATCTCTCAGCAATCGCTGCTGCGAGGTGCACCGCAGGCGCTGTCGCTGTCTTAAAGAAAGTGTTGTAGTAAGGAAGCTCCAACATCTGTGCGTAAGCGGCATCTGCCAGCTCTTTTCTGCCATAGCCCGCATTCACACACCAGAGTCCGGCCATACCATCAAGGATCGCGTGGCCGTCCGCATCATGAATGGTGCATCCCTCGGCGCGCACAATGATGCGACTACCACCCAGTTCGGCCTGCAACTGATAATCACTCTGCGCGGGCAGATGATGCGCGATATCCAGGCGGCGAAGGGTAGCGACTTCGGCCGAAGTCATGGGTTGCTTAGTCATGATAGAAAACCTCTAAAATAAAAAATGTCGCTCAGGTACTTAAGAGCTCAGATACCGCTCGATAGCCCTGCTCGATCGCTACATCGGTGTAGGCACCGCCCCCTGCATCGGAATTGGCAATCGCGATTCGACCAAACCGTGCACGCCCGAGGACATGAGCCTGCTGCGCCTCTGTTACGTCTGGATCAAACAGCGAGTTATGCTCAGGCGCATACCCATGCGGCCAGCGATTCACAGTGATCGCCATAATGTCATCTGCCGCCTCAAACCCACCACCGGCTAACATGCGCTGCAGCTGTTCACGCGTTTGGCGCTCAAACTCCTCAAACGAGGTGTTGAGTAACTCCGCACGACCCACACGATTCTGCTCATGCTCGGTCAGTCCCGCTTTGCAGGGCGTGCGGGTCAGCCACAACAGATTGGGCTCATCGGCATATCGGGGACTTTGGTAGGAACCTATGTCCACCGTGTAATTCAGGCGAATCGAGCTGTGATATCCACCCGGCGCCATGATCTCGCTCACGCCCAGCTTGGCAAAGGCCTGCCAGTGACGAATCGCCACACTGGTATAGACCAGTGGCGTCTTAACCAGCTCATGAAGGGCCGTTTTCTGCGCCTCTGGCAACTCCGGGATCAAGTACGGGATCATCATGTTGTAGCAGGCCATGATGCAGTGACCGGCATTGACTGCATAGGCCTGCCCGTCACGCAAGTAGGTGACTGTTGTGTGTGACGCTGTATCCACCTCTCCGACATGGCGGACCGCGAGCACCGTGCTATTGAGCCGCAGGCGCACGGGCGCTTCTAAACGATCAAGCTCGGCATAGTCGACGCGTGCGGTGACCAGATCCTCAATGGATTTTCCAGGGATAGCCGCCGGGATGAGTTGTCGCACCAGACCGCGCGCGATCGTCGCATTGCCATCAGGAAAGTGCAGCCACACGGACCCGCCCGTATCCGCATATCCAGCGGGCGTAAACCCCATCCCCGGTATGGACCCAGATGATAGCTGTAGCCCTGCAAAGCCAGGCAACCCAATGCCCCAGCAATCCAAAGCGGAGACCGCATCAATGCCGACGCCCCACTCGCCCTTCGTTCTTGACTGATAAAATGCCAGAACCGCCGGGTCTACTTTGACGACCGTTTTAAGATAGTCGTAGTAACTGATTTTCATCAGTCTTTTCTTCTTTTCAAGGGAGCTAAGCCCCTTAAAATAATCAACAGCGCCTGTCTCCACACGCTCAATGTCGGCTTTAGCTTGAAGTGACAACGGCGTACCCGCCAAGAACTCAGGCATCGGCTTACTTTTGTAACCCACCGCGAGATAGTCTGCACCAAAGGTCTCGCGGTCAAAAAAAACGGCATCTTTCATGCCCATCCGCGCGTACACCTCGGGATGCATCACGCGCTTAGCTAGACTCACGGCATGGATGCCAATCGATCGCAGCACGCCATCCGCGATCGCGCTATATGGACGCGGACTTTCAATCGAGAAAGTACCTCCATTCATCAACCGCGTATGCCCATTCAACTCAAACTCATTGCGCTTCGCATGTCCCCCAAAATCATCATGGTTGTCAAGGAGTAGCACGCGTGCGCGCGGATGGTGCGCTAAATAAAAATGCGCAGCCGCTAATCCGCTGATGCCAGCACCCACCACCACCAAGTCATAGCTTTCCTTTAAGAAAGTTGGCGTCGGCAAGGGCGCGCCGTCACGCAAAGCGTGAGCCGATTCAAATGACCCTGCGTGACTCCCGCGGAGTCCGGTTAAGCGAGGCGGATAGTAGCCCGGTCGGTCTTGAGCGGACAGCGCACCAAAAGAGACGTCCGGCCCACGAGACAACGCAGGGGCGGCCCAACAGCTCGCCGCACTCATCGCCACACCCTGCATAAAATCACGACGCGAAATGTCGCGGTTCATGCCGAGGGCGTGATCAGAATACGATCGGTGTTGCATTCGTCGCATGCGATCGCCTCGTTGATTCACTGACTCATGAGGGGCTCCGCATCACGGCCCGCCCCACCGTGAAACACTGGCCGTCACGGCACTCACACGCTACCCCCACCCTTGCCAATCGTCAAATCTGAGATCTCAGATTGACGTTGCCCTTAGTGGGCAACAGGGGGAAGATTTAGGCCCGTATCGGATGATCCTGTCGTGATGAGGAAAAAACAGAAATTGAACAATATAATCAAATACTTAAGTTATTTTCCCTTCTCCCTTAGAGCGAGCGCCGCTCGCCGTCTGACCGCAGCGACCCCGATTTGCCGCCTGGATCAGCACACCCGAGCGATCGGCTTAGCCGCCATCACAAGCCTTGCCCTCTCACCGGTGCACGCACAAAGCAGCAGCGAGGCCGCCTCCGGCGGCCTTCAAGAGATCGTCGTGACCTCCACACGACATGAAGAAAGTCTCAGCAAAGTGCCACTCAGCGTCACCGCATTGAGTCAGGAGAGCATTGATATCCGTGGCATTAAAGACATCCAAGACCTAGCCCGCTTCACGCCGGGTGTGAACATCGATAGCTCCGGTACCAATAATATTTCCATCCGCGGCATTGCCTCCACGGGAGGCGCCGGCACGACAGGCATCTATGTGGATGACACGCCGATCCAAATGCGTGCGTTGGCTTTTAATCCAGATGAGACCCTTCCAAAAACCTTCGATGTCGACCGGGTCGAGGTGCTGCGCGGTCCGCAGGGGACGCTCTTTGGAGCAGGCTCCGAAGGCGGAACCGTCCGTTACATCACCACCCAGCCTAGTCTCACCACCAACAGCGTCTATAGTCGTAACGAGTTGTCCTTCACTCAGGGCGGTGGCGCCAGCGTCGAGACCGGGGTGGCCGCCGGCGGCCCGCTGATCGATAACGTCTTAGGCGTTCGCGCGACGGTCTGGTACCAACGGGAGGGCGGTTGGATAGATCGAGTCAGCCCTACCGATAACCCACCGAACCAAGTTATTACCAAGAACGCGAACTACCAACGCTCCGCACTGGTTCGCTTAGCGGCTATTTGGGCGCCCGACTCACGTTGGACTTTAACGCCGAGCATCTACTATCAGGACCGCAAGGTCGGCGATGTCTCCAATTACTGGGCCATTTATTCAAATCCAAGCAAAAATCAGTATGTCAGCGCGAACCCAGCCCCTCGGGCCGCACCAGATAAGTTCTACCTACCGGCGCTAAAAGTGGATGGCGATTTTGGTTCATTTCATCTGATCTCCAATACCTCGTACTATCATCGCCAGGAACAAACGGGCTACGACGGCACGCTCTATAACCTTGGCTTTTATCAGTCCGGTGTGTTCCCACAAGACGCCCTTGTGCAATTTCCATTGCTCGACGGCCATGGCATCCATCTGCCGGCCAGTGTTGCTCACTACACCGCCCCAGCCACGGTCGACAATGGTCAGCAGAATTTCACCCAAGAGATACGCCTGCAATCCAGTGATTCCAACGCGCCGCTCGTGTGGACCACGGGCGTGTTTTTCTCTAAGAATAGGCAAAGCTATCTCGAGCAGATCCATGACCCGATGCTGAATCAGCTTTCTCTAGCGCTCACCGGAGAACCCTATACGACCTGGTTTTATGATGCCAACAACGTAGGCGTACCCTTTGACGCCGCGTATCCAGATGACTCTTACTTTTTACATACAGAGGCTACTGACGAGCAGTTAGCCTGGTTTGGTGAGGCCACGTACGCTTTGACAGACACCTTAAAGGCGACGGTCGGCGCCCGTTTTGCCAACAACAAGTTTTCGTTTAATTCCCTGACAGGCGGCCCGCAACTCTATGGGCCGAACGCCAGTGGTAGCGGCAGTCAGCAAGAGAACTCTTTCACTCCGAAGCTCAGCATCGCTTACCAGCACGACCCTAACAATTTGTACTACGCCACCTATTCAAAAGGATTTAGACCGGGTGGTGCCAACAATCCGGTACCGTTTGACGCGTGCTCGACTGACTTCACCAACTTCGGCATCAGTACAGCGCCTGAGACCTACAAATCAGACACCGTGCAAAGCTATGAGTTGGGTACGAAAAACAACTTTGATAACCGCTTCCGAGTCGCCAGCAGCCTCTATTACATCAAGTGGAATAACATCCAGCAGACCGTGGTACCGCCGATCTGCCAAATCTCGTGGATCCAAAATCTCGGCGAGGCCATCGCAAAGGGTGCGGATGTGCAGGCAGAATGGGCGGTCACCGACCATTTCACCACCGAAATAGCGCTCGGTTACACCAATGCACGCTATTCGAAGTCAAGCTCCGTCGGCGGCAGCAGTGCGGTCAGTCCCGTGGCCGTATCAGGTGATGCGATCAGCGGCCAAAGTGGCCAACCTGCACCACCCGTGACGGCATCCGTAGGGTTGGAATATCGCTTCAGCGTCGGCGGCTACGATGAATTCGTGCGTGGCGATTATCAATATCAAGGCACTGCCAAGTGGGCATCACCCGGGCAAGATCCGAATTCACTGCAATACGATTCGGCTAACTACACGCTACCCGCTACAAATTTTGTCACTGCGCGTGCGGGCATCACCGTGGGTAGCTGGCAAATTGCAGCGTTCGTCGATAACTTATTCGACACGCACACCGTAACAAACTATGCCTTCACCATTGATCCAGGTACGGGTGATAGCCGCCTGCAACGTGACTATACCTTCAGGCCCCGAACCATCGGCGTGACCTTCTCTTATCGACACTAGCCGTCGCTAGCCGACCCTGAAAAACGCTCGTCGCGGCTCGCGCCACGACGTCCACGAGGAGCGGGCTACACCAACCGGTAGACCCGCTCAAAGCGCACTCGATCCACTAAACCATAATCACCCGGGCTATATTCCAGCAACCAATCGCCCGGTGCGCCCTTTAATAGGTCGCCACCGGCGACACGCGCAATACTAAAAGACTCATGCACCTGCTTCGCCAGTACTGGAGTCGGCTGATTGCGGTACTGACCCGGCATCCCAGGCTGTGTACCAGGGCATGCTCGATACTTCGCGTCGAAACGATCACGCGCAACACACCATCGATCGCCGGTAGAACCCTGAATCAGTGCATCTCTGTCTTGATAGTGATTCACACCGACCGCACTCTCAAGTGATCCCGCCTGATGCGCAAACTCAACCGTCACCACCTCGTCTTTCACATAAGAACGTACGTCAGGATCGGAACTTAAATCAGGGCTTCCAAGGTTTCTCATAGAACGATACCGACTTCATCAGCCAAAAATAAAACACATCTCCACGACCAAATCACCCGCCTTCGGACCTCGAACACAGGCACCTATGACCATCCGATCACGACCATAATGCGGCGCTGCACCTATCGTGCTACTGCGATCGTGTTTTTAACAACCTGCCCGCCCTTCATAACAAATGCCGTCGTCTGCAAGCGAGTGACATCTGCCAAAGGATCGCCAACTACACCCACCAAGTCTGCATAGCGGCCGACTTCGATGGCACCCACATCAGCAGACCGCCCCAACGCCTCGGCCGCCGTAATCGTTGCCGATTTAATGGCTTGCATGGGCGTCATGCCCCACGCCACCATGGTGGCAAACTGTTTAGCATTATCTCCATTGGGATAAACACCCGCATCGGTGCCGAAGACCATTTTGACGCCAGCGGCGGTAGCCGCTTTAAATGTCTCCCGCTGCTTGCGGCCAATCTGTCTTTCTTTCTCTAGCGACTCCGCGAACGTACCATTATTCGCGCCTTCAGCCAAAATATAGTCATCATCATAAATATCCATTGAAAAGTAAGTGCCATGACTGCGCGCCAAAGCGAATGACTCTTCATCACCTAGACTGGCGTGCTCGATTGTATCGACACCCGCACGGATTGCATCCTTGATGCCTGCCGCGCCATGCGCGTGCACCGCCACTTTAAGACCGAGCATATGGGCTTCTTGCACTAAAGCGGTCATCTCTATCAAGGAGTACTGCTGACCACTCACCGAGTCGGTCTTGGAAAATACCCCGCCCGTGCCACAGAACTTAATGACTTCCGCACCATATTTTCTCAACTTACGCACGGTGGCGCGAATCGCGTCGGGCCCATCGGACACAGCGGGCGCGGGAACCGACATCGACGGTGGAAACTCCGTGACATCACAGTGCCCACCGGTCGCGCCGATCGCATAGGTCGCGGGCACAATGCGTGGGCCCACGATATACCCTGCCTCAATACCCTGCTTGATCGCTACATCGTCGTAGTTCTGCGAGCCCACATTCCTAACCGTGGTAAAGCCTGCCTCCAAGGTCTTTTTAGCATTTGACACGCCCACCACAGTCCAAAAGTTATCCGTGAACTGGAGCGCCTTGTACCCATTAAAGCGCGGGTCGGAGGTTAAATGCACATGCATGTCGATCAAGCCAGGCATCAGTGTGACGGCACCCAAGTCGATCCGACGCGCGTCGGAGGAGACGGCTACGCCCTGGGGACCAATGGATTGAATACGTCCATCTTTAATAGTGATCTGCGGATGATCAACCACTCGCCCTGCAATCACATCAATCATGTGATCTGCGGTAACGACAACTACCTCTGCAGCCGCACTAGAAACCACGCCAAGTAGCACACCCATTAAGACGAGAAGTCGAATCATAAAAGCCTCCTAATCGATCGGCTGCAGTGTCATTGATAAAATCATTTAACCAGACGGATCAGTTACAAGCACACGCCGCGCCCGGACGCCAAAAATAGACTCCCCTATGAGTCTCTCGGACGTGACGCGCACATCACGCTTTAATTGCATGCTCGCGTCGCATGCACTCTGGGCAGTTGTGGCCAAGCACATGAATATCGGTGGCGGTTGGACACATGTCTGAGTCACAGATGAGACAGCGCGCCGGTGTAGGCGTATGCATGTCTTTTGGACGCTGCAGCCACGTGAACAGCGGATCGAGCGGATCTTCCTTCGGCGTCGGCTGACGCGCAGAGGCATTGATGTCGCTCATCACCTCAGGATTAGTCAAGGTAGTGACATCACCCAGAGCACGCTTTTCACTGATGTCCCGCAGCAAGCGACGCATGATTTTCCCAGACCCTGTTTTAGGTAACGAGTCCATCAACACAATGGATGCGGGTCGTGCGAATTTACCAATCTCACCGGCCACATGATTTCTGAGCGTCTGGATCAACTGGTCGTTACCGGTCACGCCATTTTTTAGCGTGACAAAGGCGGCGATGGCCTGACCCGTCATTGGATCGGCTCTACCCACCACAGCGGCTTCAGCGACCGTTGGATGGCTGACTAACGCGTTCTCGATTTCGATTGTGGATAAGCGGTGTCCGGAGACGTTCATTACATCATCGATCCGGCCCAGCATCCAGAAGTAGCCGGCCTGATCATAGCGCGCGCCGTCGCCGACCAGATAGCATCCAGGATAATCACTCCAGTACGCTTTTATGTAGCGCTGGTCATCACCCCACACCGTACGCATCATCGCAGGCCATGCGCCCTTAAGAACTAAAAAGCCACTTTCGCCAAGCGCAACGCTCTCCCCTTTGTCATTCACAATGTCAGCGCGCACCCCAGGCAAAGGGAAGGTAGCGGAGCCGGGCTTCAGAGGCATCACCCCCGGTAAGGGGGCAATCATGATCATGCCCGTCTCAGTCTGCCACCACGTATCGACGATAGGGCAACGGCCGCCACCGACATAGGTGTGGTACCACATCCAAGCCTCTGGATTGATCGGCTCACCCACGGAGCCCAACAAACGCAACGACGAGAGATCATGACGCTGCACATACTCCGGACCCCACTTCATAAAGGTATGAATAGCGGTGGGCGAGGTGTAAAGAATAGTGGCGCGATAGTGCTCTATGATTTTCCAGATGCGATCCTTATCCGGGGTGCCTGGCGCGCCTTCATACAAGATACCAGTGACCCCATTGGCGAGAGGACCATAGACAATGTAGCTATGTCCGGTGATCCAGCCGATATCAGCGGCACACCAGTACACATCGTCGTCGCGAATATCAAACACTTGGCGATGCGTCGTAGAGGCCCCCACCAAGTAGCCACCGGTGGTATGCAGAATGCCCTTGGGCTTGCCGGTCGTCCCGCTGGTGTACAACACAAACAGGGGATCCTCAGCATCCATCGGCTCGGGCGCACACTGTGTGGACTGACTGGCCACTAAGTCGTGATACCAGTGGTCGCGTCCAGAGACCCAGTCCACTGGATTCCCGGTGCGCTTGATGACCACCACATTCTTAACGGCGGGACAGGAGACAAGCGCCTCGTCCGTCAGCTTTTTAAGAGCGACCGTTCCACCGTGACGCCAACTCTCGTCCTGACAAATCACCGTCGCACACGCCAAATCAATCACGCGGTCTGCAATGGCTTTTGGGCTGAAGCCGCCGAAAATCACCGTATGCAACGCACCAATACGAGTACACGCCAGCATCGCCACGGGCAGCTCAGGCACCATACCCATATAGATGGCCACGGTATCGCCCTTACCCACCCCGAGTGCGCGCAGCGCATTCGCAAAGCGACAGACACGGGCGTGCAAGTCGGAATAGGTAATCGTCTGGGTGTCACCGGGCTCACCTTCCCAGTGATAAGCCACCCGGTCACCGTTCTTTGCTAAGTGTCGATCTAAGCAATTGACCGACACATTGAGTTTTCCGCCAACAAACCATTTATAGAAAGGCGGTCGAGACTGATCAAGCACCTGGGTCCAAGGTGCCATCCAGTCCAAGCGTGCCGCCTGCTCGGCCCAGTAAGCCTCAACATTTTCATCCGCACGGTCATACAGCATCGGATCCGCTACTTGCGCACGCCGATTAAAGTCAGTGGACGGCAAAAAAATAGGCTCCTGAGCGGACGTGCCGACGCTCGCTGGCTGTTCCAGCCTCGCTTGGGCCGCAGCCGCTGCACGGGTCGTGACTTTAGTCATAAAACGGAATACCTCTGTGATGTTCGCCCTTGGCCGAGTCAAGGGCCATGCGCCCACCGGCCTAGGACATCAGCGGGGCTCAAAGGAGACAGTAACACGGTCACTTTACGCTCCACCAGAATTTAAAGAATTCGGCCGGGATTCAGTATCTTGCGGGGATCTAATGCCCTCTTCAGCAAGCGCATCACATCGATTTCACTTTCACTGCGCGACGCGTGCAGCCAACCTCGTTTTAAGGTACCAATACCGTGCTCCGCAGACACCGAGCCGACACCCGTCAGAGCCCCGTAAATGACCCGATCAAGCTGAGCCGGCTCCACGTCCCCCAGCTCGCCCACCAAATGAAGATTGCCATCGCCCAAGTGTCCAAACACAAGCAGCGCCTCCTCGCCTAACAACACCCGCGCACCGACCGCCACTTGCTCTATAAAACGAGGCATCGCTGCGATGGGCAAGGACACATCATATGAAACGCCATTCCGATAGCGCGAGATAAACTCACCAGCAGCATCTCGTGGCCGCCAAAGACTGAGCGACTCAGCGGCTGAGCGTGCCAGCACCACATCGGAGGCCTGCCCCTGATCAAGGCATTGTGCCAAAAACAATTCAAAGCACTCGGCGTCACGCGTAGGGTCAGTCGCCTCGACTTCGATTAAAGCGTAATACGGATATTGTTTTTGAAATGGCCGCGTCGTCAACGCAAGGGTCTCTATAGCGAATTCGTAATAACCACTCCACATCACCTCAAACGACCCTAACTGAGCGCCAAGCGCAGAACGGGATGCCTTAAGTACCTTAATCAGCGCATCAAAACTGTCTATCGCCACAAAAGCCGTTAAACGATCTCGCGGCGCGGGGTGCAGCTTTAGAACAGCGCGTGTGATCACGCCCAGCGTGCCCTCGCTGCCAATAAAGAGCTGCTTTAAATCGTAACCAGCATTATTCTTCAGCATGCTATTGAGCTGAGATACGATTGTTCCATCGGCCAACACCGCCTCCACACCCAACACCAATTCGCGAGCCATTCCATATCGAATGACGCGATTACCACCGGCATTAGTCGCTAAATTGCCGCCAATGGTGCACGAACCTCTCCCACCAATATCCAGTGAAAACTGCAACTCATGCGCAAGTGCGGCCTCTTGCACCACAGCCAGCGGGGTGCCTGCCCACACCTGCATGGTGGCACCCACCGGATCAACCGATTCCACACCCGACAAAGCCTCCAAGGACAAAGCCACCTCGCCCACTTTGGGTGTCGCACCGCCGGATAACCCGGTCAAGCCGCCTTGCACAACCACCGGCTGAAACGCGCCATGACAGGCTCTCAGTGCAGCGGCGACTTCCGCCGTCGTGCGGGGTTTGATCACAGCGCGCGGCATGCAAGGAGAACGGCGAGTCCAGTCGCAATGGTACCGAGCACCCGCCGACTCACCGGACTGCACCCGATCGGCAGGCAATGAGGCACTTAAACGCGCCATCGCATCATCGAAACCACTGGCCATAGCACCTGTTCTCCCTGACCTCTCAACACCTACAGTGCCACCCCGCGTGTGGCCTTTCAACACCCCACCGTCGCTGCTCTCGCTTGCTATTTTTTTTAGCCGGTTGAGCGCCGGACAAACGTTGAGCCAAGACCCTATGGCGCGCCCCGCCTAGTGCATTAGCAGCAGCGCGAGCGCCCTGAGCCATACCGCCGCTCAATCGCCATGGCATGAAACTCGCGCTCTGATAGCACAGGTGCTTGAGGGTGATGCGCCATCAGATGCCGTCGATAACGGTCATAGTCAGGCACGCCAAACATCTGTCGGCAAGCCTGTCGCAGCCAGCGACTTCTCGTCGTAAAAAGAGCTACCAGCCGCTTGTCATCGCGCACATCCGCTCTCATGCGACGCCCCGAATCGAATCGCTCAACGTTTCACACACAGTAGGCTCTTGATTTTTCAAAGCAAGCAAACAGGATTTAATAGTGAAAAAAGCCATAATCAAAACCAAAATCATGAATAAGCCACACACGCTTGCATCTAGGTAGTTATTAAAAATGATACGTTGCATATCAACCATCGACTTAGCCGGCGCCAATATCACCCCAACGTCCGCTGCTGCATTGAAATGACGAGCAAGCGCCAAAAACCCGATTTTTGTATTAGATGAAAAGATCTTTTGAATCCCAGCGGTCAACGTAATGACCAAAAGGCAGATTGCAGGCACTAATGTCACCCACACGTAGCGCTGACGTTTCATCTTGATTAACAGGGTGGTGCAAAACAATAATGCGATCCCTGCCAGCATCTGGTTGCCGACACCAAACAACTGCCACAGCGTATTAATTCCCCCTAACGGATCAACCACCCCTTGATATAAGAAGTAGCCCCAGGCGGACACCGCAAGCACGGTCGCAAGCAAATTGGCTGTAAGCGATCGCGTATTGCCTAAGGGCGCATAGAGCTGCGCCAACAGGTCCTGAATCATGAACCTCGCGGCGCGCGTACCCGCATCGACCGCCGTTAAAATAAAAAGCGCCTCAAATAAAATAGCGAAGTGATACCAAATCGCCATCATCATTTTACCGCCGGTAATGCTCGACAGGATATGCGCCATGCCAACAGCCAAGGTCGGCGCGCCACCCGCACGCGATAGAATCGTGCTCTCGCCGATATCGGTAGCGGTTTGGCTGATCAACTCCGGAGTGATCAAAAACCCCCATCCCGAGATGACTTGTGCGGCATGCTCAGCCGTCGCTCCAATCACGGCGACCGGTGAATTCATCGCGAAGTAAATGCCCGGATCGAGAATGCAAGCAGCAATTAACGCCATCATGGCCACGAAAGACTCCGTGAGCATTCCGCCAAAAGCAACCAGGCGAATATGCGACTCTCGTTCGATTAACTTAGGCGTCGTACCTGATGAAATCAGGGCGTGAAAGCCTGATACCGCACCACAGGCAATAGTGATGAACAAAAAGGGGAACAGCTTTCCGGAAAATACCGGCCCGGAGCCATCAATAAATAGTGTGGTTCTTGGCATCTGCAGCATAGGGGCTGCGACACAGATACCAATCGCTAAGGCCAATAAGGTGCCGAGCTTCATGAAGGTACTGAGGTAGTCACGCGGCGCCAGCATCAACCAGACCGGCAAGCTCGCAGCGACCGCCCCATAAATAATGAGCGCCCATGCGAGGCTCGGGCCACTCAGTGAGAAAAACGCTCCCCACGTGGGATCAGCCGCAACGGATTGGCCAAAAACCAACGCAAGCAGCAGCAGAACAAAACCCATGACAGACGCCTCGAGCACTTTACCGGGGCGCAGCACATGCATGTACACACCCATTAGTAGCGCGATCGGAATGGTTGCGGCAATGGTGAATACGCCCCAAGCGCTCACCGTCAATGCTTTAACAACCACCAAGGCCAAGACCGCCAAAATGATGATCATAATGGCCAAAATACCTAAGAGCGCCACGGCCCCCGCGACAGGACCTAACTCCGTCTTGATCATGTCACCGAGCGACTTGCCATCGCGGCGCACCGAGGCGAACAACACGATGAAATCCTGCACTGCCCCAGCGAGGACTACCCCAACTAGAATCCATAAGGTGCCAGGTAGGAATCCCATTTGAGCCGCGAGCACCGGCCCGACCAACGGTCCGGCACCGGCAATCGCCGCAAAGTGATGCCCATAGACGACCCACTTATGGGTTGGCACAAAATCGAGACCATCGTCATGGCGACAGGCCGGTGTGGGCCGACCATCATCTAGACCAAGCGCCCGGTGGGCGATCCATTTTCCATAAAAGCGATAGGCGATAGCGTAGACACTGAGCGCGGCAGCCAGAATCCACAGGGAATTCACTACTTCGCCACGACCAAACGCGATCACGCCGAGAGAAGACGCCCCCAACAGGGAAACACCTATCCACCACAGGGCAGCCAGCAGCTTACTCATCAGAGGTTCCCCACGGTGGCCCGGGCACCTGAACCCGAGGCAAGCCTGGGGTTGCACTCACGCACCACCGGCGCAGTCATCGGCCAGGACACTTTACTTTTAAGTCATCGGTCAATGCATGGACAGTCTGGTGCGCCCGGACGGATTCGAACCGCCGACCACCTGGTTCGAAGCCAGGTACTCTATCCAGCTGAGCTACGGGCGCATGTTGCAACTGTAATCTGTTTTTAGGGTAATACGCGAACCACTTCTCGAAATACTTGTCGGCTTTCTTGCCATAATGAGCGTGACGCCGCGCACAGAAGCATTTAATCTACCGCGAGGCGGGTGCCTTATGAGGATAAGGCATCTTGGTATCTTACGAGTGACTACACGCTCTCAGCGGAATCTGCTTATGACCCCTGTCCGCCGCCCCACCCCTATTTCTCTCAGCATGGCCTGCTTTTTAGCGGCATTTATTGGTTTTTCGGCCAGTGTCGAGGCCGCCAAGACGGCCACTTCAGGACCCGCCCTGCAGTCACATTCGGTGTACGTCCTTAATGAAACGGACGCCTCGGTGGTCCTCGCTCGACACTCGGATATCGCCAAGCCCATCGCATCAATCACCAAGTTAATGACCACGCTGGTGGTGCTTGAGGCGAAACAACCCATGGATGAAATCCTAGAAGTCGCGGCCGAAGACGCCATTGGCGCCAAACCAGTCACCTCGCGTCTGCAGATAGGGACCCGCTTAAGTCGCGCCGATTTAATGCATTTAGCACTGATGTCATCCGAGAATAGAGCCGCCCACGCCCTCGCGAGACACTATCCGGGTGGTCTAGCTGCCTGCATTCGCGAGATGAATGCTAAGGCGAAGGCGCTCGGCATGACCAGCGCCCATTTTGAAGATCCCACGGGTTTATCCAGTGAGAACGTCGCGAGCTCCGAAGACCTAGCCAAACTGGTCCAAGCCGCCTCGGAAAACAAGAAAATTCAGGAATACTCAACCGACGAGCGCTACACCGTCAAAGTGGGCCGCCGTGACGTTGAATTCAGGAACACAGACTCTCTGGTCCGGAACCCCTCCTGGAACATTGTGATCCAGAAAACAGGCTATATCGCCGAAGCCGGCCGCTGCTTAGTGATGAAGACCGTCTTTGCAGGAAAATCTATCGTCATCGTTTTACTGGATTCGACCGGCAAATACACCCGGGTCGCGGACGCCAAACGGATCCGCAAATGGCTCGAGGCCCGGCTCGTGGCGGAAGCGACTCACAACAGCGCCCACCACGGCTAATCCCCAGAACGGATGCTCTATGGAGCAGCCGCCCAGCCCCCTATCTCAGGGTGCTGCCTAGAAAGCGAAATGTCCGGTCCCAAGCCGTTTGCGCGGACGCCTCGTCATAAATTGTCTGCGGCAGTAACTGCGTCGAGCCACGAGCCGTCTCATTAGCAAACGCATGGTTGGCCGAATAGCGATGACCCACATAGGTCACCGATGCTGCGCGCAGCTTTTCCTCAAGGGCATCGACACCCTCCACCGGGAAAAACGCATCGGTGAGCGCCCAATGCCCTAGAACAGGCGCTTTGATTTGCTTGGCATCCACATACTCCAATGGCGGCATGCCGTACCAAATGACGCCTGCATCGACCTCCGGCACCAAACACAATGACAGCACCGTGAGTGCGCCGCCCATGCAAAATCCAGTGACGCCGACCGACGGCGCACCGCGCGCCTTCAGCGCTTGCACGGCACCACGGATATCCTGTGCGGCCGCATCGGCGAAGTTGAGCGCCTCCATTAAATGATGGGCCTCCTCCGCTTCGACCGTTGCTTTCCCACCATAGAGATCGGGCACGAGCGCGTGGTAACCGGCCCGCGCGAATCGATCCGCCACACCACGGATTTGGTCATTCAGACCCCACCACTCTTGCAGCACCACCATCGCGGGTGCCTGAGGATTGTCCGCTGCGGCGAGATAAGCTCGACGTGGCTGACCATCTGGCCTCACAAAGTCAATCATTGATCCCATGTTCATTACCTCTATATGCAGCATCTATTATTCACAGCGACCTAAGTGCCAGAAGCACTGCAGTCCACTCTAATTCAACCCAGACGCGTGTGCCGACCCGTCGGTCAGCTCAGTCGACTAATTAATACGCTTAGCGATGTCGGCCCAATAGGACTCACGCAAGCGGAATTTTTGCATTTTCCCCGTCGCGGTACGGGGCAACGATTCTCTGATCTCAACCGATGTTGGACACTTAAAATGAGCCAACCGAGCTCTCGAGAACTCAATCAGTTCGGCTTCAGTCAAGACATGTCCCACACGACACACGACCAATGCCTTGATCGTTTCCCCCCACTTACTGTGAGGTACACCAATCACCGCCGCCTCCAACACCGCCGGATGCTGAAACAGACAGTCCTCGACCTCAATGGAGGACACATTTTCACCGCCGGTGATGATCACGTCTTTTTTCCGATCGGTGATCACTACATGCTGGTCGTGCCAGTAACCACCATCCCCGGTATGAAACCAGCCATCCACCACAGCCTTAGCTGTTTCCTTCGGCTGCTCCCAGTAACCCGTGAACACATGATTACTGCGCGCTAGGATTTCACCCTCTGCATCAATCCGTAGCCGCACACCGATGGCCGGTGGTCCGGCGTATGACAACTTGCTCGCCAACTCACTCGGCTCAAGACCATCCCACTCGGTCGACGCTCGATTAATCGTAAGCAACGGCGAGGTCTCCGTCAGCCCATAGATTTGGATGACTTCCCACTGCAACTCGGTTTGCACACGCTCGATAGTTTTCGACGGCGGCGCAGCACCCGCTACGATCAGGCGCACTTGCCCGGGTCGCGGCAAAGCACGCCCCAGCCGCACCCGCTCACTCGCAGCCTCCAAAATAGACGTCAAGACAATGGGCGCTGCGCAAAACAGGGTCACGCCCTCACTGTCGATGCGGCGCAAGATCTCCTCGCCATCAATCTTACGCAGGATCACCTGACGCACACCCATACCGGTGAGCGCATAAGGCATGCCCCAGCCATTGCAATGGAACATCGGTAAGGTATGCAGATACACATCGCGATCAGACACCCCCGTATGCCAACCAAAAGTCACCGCATTGAGCCAACAGCACCGATGAGTGAGCTCAACTCCCTTAGGGCGTCCCGTGGTGCCGGAGGTGTAATTAATAGAGACGGCGGCATTCTCATCCGTGACGGTGAATTTGGGAACGGCATGCTCTTTAAAAAATAAATGCGCGTCAGTCTCTTTACCGAGGATGAATCGATGCTTAATCGGTACATCAGCCAATGCCTCTGCCAAATCTGCATCAATAAGCGCCACGGTGGCACCTGAGTGCTCAAATATATAGGCGACTTCGGCCGCAAGAAGACGAAAATTGATCGGCACTAGGACGCGCCCAAATGCACCGACACCGAACAGCGATATCAGAAAGCGAGAGGCGACACAATAGCAATGCGCTCACCCGCACCAATACCCAACTCATCAAGCGCAGCGGCGAGGCTGCGTGCCATCGACGCGAACTGACGGTAGCTAATCTGACCGAGGCCGCCCCCTGGTGGGCTCTGTTCATCGATGACCGCGATGCGATCGCCGTACACGTGCTCAGCACGCTCAAGGAAGTCACTGAGTGTTAAGGGCACTATCATCGTTCAATCCTATAAAAACAGTTCAATGGGTCGCAGCACATAAGGCAACCCGGGCACTTAAAATTATCGAGACACCTTCACACGCTCATTCATTCCCCATCCGGTCTTCACGCCACTCTTAGTCTTAGTCTTAGTCTTAGTCTAAGTCTTAGTCTTAGTCTTAGTCTTGGTCTTAGTCTTTTCTTGGTCTTCGTTATATCTTCGTTTTGTGTTTGTCTAGTCTTAAGTCTAGTCCTAAGTGTAAAGTCACAATCTCAAGTCTTAGTCTTAGTCTTAGTCTTAGTCTTAGTCTTGGTCTTGGTCTTGGTCTTGGTCTTGGTCTTGGTCTTGGTCTTGGTCTTGGTCTTGGTCTTGGTCTTGGTCTCGGTCTCGGTCTCGGTTTTTGTCTTGGTCTTGGTCTTGGTCTTGGTCTTGGTCTCGGTCTTGGTCTTGGTCTTGGTCTTGGTCTTGGTCTTGGTCTTGGTCTTGGTCTTGGTCTTGGTCGTGGTCTTGGTCTTGGTCGTGGTCTTGGTCGTGGTCTTGGTCTTGG
>CAIOZU010000013.1 GCA_903862885.1 uncultured Pseudomonadota bacterium | reverse complement strand
CCGTATCGGCGCCACACAGGACCTAGTCGAGGATGGAGCGTCAGACGCCGCCATCATGCGTGATGCCGGCTGGAAGACCCCTAGGATGGTAGGGATGTACTCGCGCGGGGCGAAAGCCAAGCAAGGTGCTATGGCGACCCGCCTTCGGCGGCTCGCGGAAAATAGTGGCGACAGCCAACAAAAAAAAGGTTATAAACCAATGGTTTAACCTGAAATTACGGCTGTAATGGCAGGTCGTATTATTGGGTTGAATCGGGTGTTTAATTGGGTGTTCTATGCCTGCTAAGGCCCCAAGCGAGCACTGTCGCCCCAAAAATGAATTCCCGAAATCACTTCTCCCTAGCGCGGCCTTTACTTGACTACCGGGAAACACCCGGCAGGTCAATCCACTGCCACTCAATCAAATGACGCCCTAATTACGCTTAAAGATCAGGCGGTCGCACATCAGCGCTGAATTGTCCAAAGCGGCGACCACACCGCTGGCGCTGACTCAATACAACACCGACTCGATCTGGTGGCAGAGCGCATAGTCAGGACCCGCTATGCCACCAATATGCACACCCAACTCCTGCACTGTTGGATGATCTACCGTAAATGGCACCCATAGCGGTTTGCCATTGCCATTCGGGTTTCCACTGCGTGCAAAGTTGGACCAGTAATGCACCATCGCATCCGTCAGTACTGCGTCATCTGCTGTTGTGGGCAACCACACATCTTGCGTATTAAACACATATGGTATTTCAGCACCGTGGTAGGCCAATAGCGCCTGACCACCCGGCCCGGGTCTCACTCGGGTAAAACGGTAGACAAAGGCCTGATGCCCATGTGAGCCCGCGCTTTGGGCCATGACATACGCGGGACAATGCATCTCCACCAGCGCTTCAATCCGATCGTTAGCATGCTTTGTAGTAGGCTCCAGCAGAGCCCGCTTCTCTAATGGCTCCCTACTTTCGCTTGGTAAGCCCGCTAAAGTCGCCGCCAGTGTCGCCGGATTATCATCGACGTACATATAATCTTCATTCTCATTGCTGCCGATCAATAGATCAACACCAATTCCATGAATCCGATAATGCAGCGTCGTAGGCACAAGCACTGACACGCCGTCACTCACCGGTCCGTACTGTTCGTGAGCTAAAGACTGCTTTGCCGTTTTAAATATCTCTTCGCTGCTAAGTAACCGAAGCGCAGCGAGATTAGGTTTATCCGGTCGCGCCGCAGATAACTTGGAGCCGATGAGCTCGGCGTCGGCGAGCGTTCGCGCATCGCGCAGTAGATACCCGCCGCTTTCGCTGATCGCCCGGTGAAATAACCCTGCGGCCAGTGGCGAAGCCAGAAGATAACTGACATCCGCACCACCTGCTGATTCACCCGCGATGGTGACGTTGTCAGCATCTCCGCCAAAGTCCGCAATATGCTCGCGCACCCAATGTAGCGCCGCGATCTGGTCGAGTAGCCCAAAGTTGGTCGGTCGCTGACTACCACGAAGTTCAGGGTGTCCAAAGAAACCAAAAATCCCTAACCGGTAGCCCACACTGACCACCACCGCCCCCTGTGCTGCCAGCTGATCGCCATGATAGTTAGGCTCAAAAGACCATCCTGCCTTATTGGATCCACCATGGATCCAGACAATGACCGGCAGCTTCGCTTGCTTCTTAAGTGATGCGCTCCAAATATTTAGGTAAAGACAGTCCTCACTGAAAGTCGGATTAGAAAATCCAAGTTCGTTGCTACCAAAGGCTGTGGCGATTTCCTGATACCAGACTAAGTTATAATTATTTTGGTAACAGGCAGCCGGCCACTGGGTGGCTTGCTGGATACCCGAGCGCACTACCGTTGGCTTTGGCGCCTGCCAGCGCAACTGCCCGACGGGTGGTCGCGCATACGGGACACCCTTGAAAACAGCAACAGTCGGCTGCTTTTCACTGTAACTGCCTTGCAGCGTTTGCTTCTGAAAAGTGACTGCGGGAGCTGCCGGCTGAGCGCCGACGGCCGATACCATGCCCATCAGGGCGAAAGCCATCAAACGTTTCAGCCAAGAAAATGTCATTGCCTTCCCCACTCCAGTGCGCCGTGAATCATAGAATGTAGTTTGTCGAAGAGTGTGCACACACCGCATTGATCACGACCCTGACACGTCGTTAAGACAACCGCGCCAGCATCTGTCCGATTGAGTCAAGCTGATCTGCCGCTCCGTGGAGCGCTAGTTTGCTATCTAACTGACGCACGGCTTGAGCTAACTGCAAGGCGCGCTCGGACAGCAGCTGCGTGGCGCAGCGTTGCACCATCACGCCACCCGGGCCGTCGGTCTCCAGAGTCAGACCCGCCCTTTGAGCGCCACCGCCGGACTTAAGCGGTAATCGTGTGGCCGCATCGCCCATGCTGGCAAAGACATACATTAATTGCACTGCGGCATCTCCCAAGGAGGCGCGCTCAGACTGCGGCACTGAATACGGGGCGGCGACTTGCGCCAAGCAGCGCAGCATCAGCACATAAATGCAATTACCCAGATCCACTACCCGCATGGCAAGCGGATGGGTCACATGGGTCGTCCGTTGTCGTCTAATCGGATCCAACAAACGGGGGTTTGTCGCCGCTCGGCGCGCGGGCTCAAAATTAGGTCGCGCCGCTTTAAGCACAGCGAGCTCCGCCGAAATTTTTGAGAAACTAGCAAAATGCGAGGTCGACGAATGGCTTGGCGCACCTTCACCCTCGATGACGATTTTCTCAATCGCACGCTCCGCAGAGGCTAAATTGGTGATCGCAAAGAGTTCCGGAATTGCAAACACATCAGACGTTAATTGCGAATCACCCGCACCCGCAAATAGCTTTGATTCCCCATGATCGGCTGCTAACCTGCGCAAGCCAAAAGCAATACTGTGATACAAGTGTCCCTGCGTGGGATAGTCTGAACGGGTGGGCGAGTACAAGTCCGTACGGATCTCACGATAGTAGTTGCGCTTATTACTATACGATGCGCCGTCTTTGACATCGGAATCCAATGGACGCTCGATATACATAAAATGTTGTATCGTCGACTCACAAAAAGGCGCCAGCGTAAATTCATAATCCGCAGGAAAGCGTCCTACAGGCACTGGGAAATCAGGACGATTAAAATTCGGCGCGCCACCGAGCGCAGTGATTAAATTATTCACCAAACAAAAGTGCACCATCTCATCAAACGCGACATTGCGGATATATTGCCGCCAGCGATTGATCGCAACCAACTCTTCAGCAGTGACGCCCTCATCAACCGAGCGCTTCAGCGTCATCAGGGTGTACAAATAACTGCACATCACCGTATGTTCAAATTCAGCTGCTTCATTCAGCAAGAGGAACAACTCGTCGCGATCACGAATAAAATCGACACTGAAGTCACTAAATTCTTTGAAATCCATATGGCCCCATCATCACATCGAAAGATAAAAAAATTAGAGCGCCCAAAACGGTGGTCGGCATTAAGGCGCCGACGCCCCTATGAGTCTGACGGACTCAGGGCGGCCTCTACGGGACACTGTGCGCCTTTTAAAGATGACGCGGCATGCCTGCTGTACCGACCCCCGGACGGCTCGCCAAGCCGCCCCTTCGGTAGGCGATGGCGCACCCCAACGACTCAATTAGACGCATAGACGACCCAGCGCCAGGCGTCTTAGCCACAAACACCTCCACACCCACCGACCGAATCAAACACCCGAATAGGCGACTAACAATCTGATTTAAAACATATTATTCCGAAATGTGTATAAGCGTCAAACCCACCGCACCGAGCAGGCCCATACGGCAGACGGTTTTTATCAGGCCGTACGCTATCAGCCGCTAACTGAGTGCTATAAAATAAACGCGGTATGCGGCCCCCGCGGCACCTGCTAGCACCTCGCATGCCGCACTCATAGGCGATCTGATGATCACACTGGCTGAAGAACTGATCCTGCTCGCCATCGAAGACGATGGCGCTATTTCCTATACCGCGGGTGCACCGGGTTTTACCCCGGCACTGGTCAGCGCGTACTTGGTCGAGCTCAGCACCATTGGCCGTATCGACGCCGACTTATCAACGCTTCGTGTGTTGTCCTCCAAACCCACCGGCTTACCCGCCGAAGACCAAGTCTTAGAAACGCTCGCAGCAGGGCCCTCACAAAGCATTGACGCGTGGCTCCAACAGCTACAACCCCAGTCGCCTAGCCTACTGAAGCTGTCACTCGGCTTGTTGGTTAGCCGCGGCATCCTCGCACCTAAAGACGCCAGTTTTATGTGGGTCCTTCACTCCCGTCGTTACCCTGTCGTCGACGGTCGCGAGCAAAAAGAAGCGAAGCTTCGCATCCTCGGCACACTACTCGGCACGGACGTACCGACACCGCACGACTCGGCGTTACTCGGACTCGCCCGCGCAGCCCAATTATTGGAAGGCTTTTTGTCATCCGCAGAGATATTGCGCTTAGAAGAACGAATTTCCTTAGTCGGTGGCATTGATTTGTACGTCAAGGCAGCAGAAGCCGCCATTCGGGCAGAATCAACGCTCCGTGCCACTGCCTTTATGAGCCCCATGTTTTAACATGGCGAATGTCAGATTAACGAGGACTGGATAATTATGAATGCATCAATCGAAATTCTCCCCAACATGACTTGCATCCGCCCAGCGGGACGCTTGGACTTTGAGGCAGCTGCCACCTTTCAGACTCAAGTGGATCAGGCGATTGCCGAATCGGTCAAGCGCTCGGCGCCGGTCGTCATGGACTGCAACGGACTTGAGTACGTATCAAGCGCCGGGCTGCGTGTGTTTTTAGTGGCGGCTCGTTCGGCGAAAGCAGGCTCAGTCGCCTTCATCGTCTGCAGTCTCACCCCGTCAGTAAAAGAAGTATTCGACGTCAGCGGCTTTGGTCGCATCATCGACGTTCAAGCTGATTTCGCCACCGCCACAGCCAAAATCACGGGTGCCTAACCGGGCACATGACGCACTCAACGATTGTCCCAGCGACGGCGCCAGAGCTTGAGACCCTTAGAAAGTCTTTAGGCGACTTTTGGTTAGAAAATCATCTGCCACCAGGTGATCTAATGACCTTTGAGCTGGCGCTCGAGGAGATTTTCATCAACGTAGTCTCCTACGGCGTCGCCCAAACACCGGGTACGGTGGTTGAAATGCGTCTGTCTTTAAATGATCACGTGATGTCTTTGGTGCACATTGATCAGGGGTTCCCTTTTAATCCTCTTGAAAAAGAACTGCCCGATGTGAACGCCGCGCTCGAGGACCGGCCCATTGGCGGCCTTGGCATTTTTCTGGTTGAGGAACTCATGGATACGGTCTCGTACCAGCGCCATGACAATAAAAACGAACTGCATATGAGCAAACGGCTGTCCAAACCAGACTAAGCCGTCTCCCTACCCGATCGTCATCAAACCGTAACACGTGTCAGCTAAGGTCTGAATATTCCTGCATTTTTAGCATAGCCCGCACGATCTTCGGATCAGCTGACTTCGTTTTGATGCGCCTCAGGCTGGATGAATTGCCATGCACAAGAATGCTCACACGCAAGCGATCCGACTGCGGCGCGCTCTCCTGCAAGCGTCGAGCCTCCTACTTCTCAGTATTTTAGCAACCGGCTTACTTGGCCAATTTTCGGCGTGGTCGATCAGTCATGCGGACAACGAAAACAATCGTCTAATTACCCAGTACATCGTCATGGTAGACCAGGCGCGCAGCGCACAAGCCATCTTCAAAACTCAAGTACAGGAATGGAAGAATACTTTAATTCGCGGTTCGAACATCACTGACCGAGAGACGTTTATCGCGGCGTTTACAAAGAGCGAAGCCGATACGGAGGCTAAATTCAGCGAACTTGTGCGCACCACCACCGAGCTGAACCTCCAAAGTCGTCTCGCTGAAATCACCGCAGCACAGGCCGAGCACCAAGCCCTAGGTATTAAGTATCGCCAGGCGCTTTACGAAGACCGCGGTGGGACGTTTAATCCAGCCGCCATTGATGCGGCAGTGCGCGGTATGGACCGACACCTCGATGTACGCATCAACATACTGGCACTCGGGTTACGAACGGACGAAAGTGCATTGATTGCCAAGCTTGCCACATCCTCAGCAGACAGGTATGCAACCCTCAGCCGGACTCTATGGGTGCTGATGGGCGTCTCCTTGCTGTTAGTCGCTACACTGGTGTTTAAGATGCTTCGAGACCACGGCTAATGAACGATGGGGTAGCGGCGTGGGCAGGACTAGGTCTATTTTTAATAGGTATCCGCCTACTCACAACCCATCTTAAACAGCTCACCAATGGCCCGATTCGAGTCGTTCTTACCCGCACCCTGAATCGCACGGGGGCAACCGAGCTTGTGGGTCTTGTGGCCGGGGCCCTCTCTCAGTCCACCAGTGCGGTCACTTTTCTAGCCACTGGGCTTCTATGCGGTGGCGCGCTCACCTTAGCAAAGGCGTTGCCCATGTTGGCATGGGCTAATGTCGGCACATCCGCGCTCGTGCTACTGGCCGCGGTCGACGTGCGGGCCTTAGTTCTGCTGCTGCTCGGCGCCGTTGGGATCTCCACGCTAACGTCATCTGATCCCTCAGAGCGTCAGCGACAAATCTTGCATGCCACTTTGGGTCTCGGCCTCTTACTATTCGGGCTCTCCATGGTGAAAGAGAGCGCGCTGGCTGCACAGGGTAACCCATGGCTGATTGAGTTTTTCCAATTCGCAGGTTCTGCAGGGGCGGTCACTTTTCTGGTGGGTCTGGTATTTGCGATCACTGTCCAATCCTCGGCGGTGGTCACGGTGCTGGCGTTACCACTGGCCACTACGGGACTGATTTCTTTTGAACAAGTCGTGATGCTGATTTACGGCGCAAGCGCAGGCTCCGGCCTCGCCGTCCTATTGCTCGCCTCAGGTAACGAAGGCAGCGCCCGTCAACTAGCCCTATGCCAGGCAATTGTTAGACTCATCACAGCGGCCCTATTAGTCGCTTTGCTACAAGTCGAGGTACAAACGCATACCCCGCTGATCATCGCCGCCGCACAGCATCTCGCCGCATCGATCGCTATGCAAACCAGTCTGATTTACCTGATGTTTCAGATTGGGTTCGCGCTCATTACTGTGCTGTTTCTGAATACCCTGATACGATTCATAAAGTATCTCTCGCCGCCCTCGCATGAGGAAGCGCTGTCAAAGCCCATGTACTTGTTTGAAGGCGCAGCAGAGGACTCAAGTACCGCCGTCGCACTGGCCAAGCTCGAATACCAACGTCTACTACACGGATTACCCTGTTATTTAGATGACATGCGCACTGAGCGCGATCCCAGCATCCTCTACTTACCAACCACTATGAGACATCAAGCCAGCACCACACTGGCTGAACGGATCGACGAGTTTCTGGACAATGCGCTTCACGAAAATCCCGGCATGGATGCCGAGCCCGTCTTCTCTGCAAGAATGAAGCTCGGTGCGTTAATTAATTTGCAAACCGCACTCTACGAATTACACATAGAGCTTGGGCAAATTCCTGCGACCGAAGAAGCCGATTTCAAACACCAACTGATCGAAGGATTGCACGCGCTTTTAAGCTTCGCGGTCGATACAGTGATCGAAGATTCGGTTAAAGGCTATGAGATGCTACTGCTGCTCGCCGCAGATCGCTCAGATCTTACAGAACGCGTGCGCAACAAACTTCTGAACAGCACAGCGACGCTCCATGGGCGAGACACCCTACTCTCCGCGCTCCTCGTCTTTGAGCGCATTGTTTGGCTGCTGCGTCGTCTTGCGCCCCCCTCCCGCACCACCACGCCGATTGAAGCGGCTGCATAGCCGACTATCAACTGTTGTCCCAACCGCTTAATCGCTGTGACGCGATCAATCAGGGATGGCGGAGCACACATGAGCTCGCTATTAATCGAGCCGAAAACTACACTCGGTGAGCTTCACCAACCGTGTTTTGTTCCACCATTTATGACCGAGATACAGCACGATGAACGTAGGCACCATCAGGTAACTTGCGATAAAATCGAACCAAGAAAAAACCGGTGTCTGAAACACGCTGGAATTGGCACCTAGCAAGACCACAACAAAGAGACTAAGCGCGAGCCAAGGTCCGTACGGATAAAAACGTGATCGGTATTTCAGATCCGATAGTGGACGCCCCTGTGCTACCCAGGCTTTTCTAAATCGCAAGTGACACACAGCAATCCCGAGCCACACTAAAAATCCACTGAGACTGCCAGCGTTGTACAGCAACTGATAGATTTTTTGATCGCCTACCAAGCTTGAGAAAAACGCGGACGCACTAAACAGCCCGGTTGCTAGCAGCGCTGCGATCGGTACACCACGAGAATTGAGCGAACCAAACACTTTAGGTGCCTTTCCACTGCGTGCCATCGCTTGCAACATACGCGACGACACATAAAAGCACGTGTTACCGCACGATAGCACCGCGGTCAGAATCACGGCATTCATGATATTCGAGGCGTAATAGCCAATGAGCGGGATGCGCTCAAACACCATCGTGAAGGGAGAAAAGGCTACATGCCCTTCGTCACCATTTAAAAGATGAGGATCGGTGAATGGAATGAGTGTGCCCACCACAAATATGGCGCCAATGTAGAACAGTAAGATGCGCCAAAAAACCGACTTAATTGCTTTGGGTACATTAGTTGCTGGGTCACTGGTTTCAGCAGCGGCTAGCCCTACCCCTTCCGTACCTTGAAATGAAAAACCGGCGACCATAAAAACCATCAGGACGGCAGCAGCACCACCCACAAAAGGAGCATGTTTACCACTGGTCACATCGTTTAATGTCCAGTTTTGAAAGCCAACTGACTGATTGCCGAGCATGCCTACAATCATCAGCGCACCGACCACGATAAAAATGATCACGCTGACCACTTTAATACTGGAAAACCAATACTCGGCCTCTGCATAAACCTTCACTGACATCACGTTCAGACCCAGTAGGAACGCGAAAAAACCCATCGCCCATAGCGTGGAATTTGAGTGTGGAAACCAGAACTGCACGATCAAGGCGCTCGCAACTAACTCAGCAGCCAAGGTGATCGTCCAACTGAGCCAGTAATTCCAGCCGACCGCAAAGCCGAGCGATGAGTCGACGAATCGCTCAGCATAGGCCTCAAAGGATCCAGCGATGGGCAACTGAGTCGCCATTTCGCCTAAAGACTGCATCATGAAATAAACGGCAAGACCCATGATGGCGTAGGCCAGTAGAGCGCCTCCGGGACCTGCCTGCGAGATGGCACTGCCGCTGGCAAAGAAAAGCCCGGTACCGATGGCACCACCGATGGCGATCATACTGAGCTGCCGCGAACCGATGTTACGCTCAAGCTTGCGAGTGCTATCGTCCGTCATGAAGAGTTTCTCTTGTAGATGCAAACCAAGTCAGGATAATCTTTCGGGACCGTTCTGGCCACTCTACGACAAGGGGGTCAAGATCGGCCTCTTAGATTGCATCAAGGCCGCACATGGACCGACCGACTGATCCCATGGATTTGGAGTCTTTGTTAGGCGCCGCTCGACTGAGTCCTATCACATGGTGGGTGTGCCTGCTGACCGCACTGACCATGATCTTTGACGGCTTTGACATTCAAGCGATTGCTTTCGTGGCCCCCCGGCTCATCACCGAATGGGGTATCAGCCGCCCGCAGCTCTCGGGTGTGTTGGCCGCGGGTGTACTGGCCATGGGTGTCGGCGCGTTTGGCTTTGGGTACTTAGGCGATCGCTATGGACGCCGGCGGGCTCTCATTAGCTGTCTACTGGTGATGGCGCTGTCCTCTGCCTTGTCAGCGTGCGCCACCGGCCTATGGGACCTGGGTGTCTGGCGTTTTTTGACGGGACTAGGTCTTGGCGGCGCGCTCCCCAACGCGGCCGCTCTGATGGTTGAATTTGCACCCACCCGCGCACGTAATCTCACCACGGCAACAACCATCGTCGGCGTTCCCATCGGCGGACTGCTCGGTGCACTGGCCGCCTCACTGCTCATTCCCCTGCTGGGCTGGCGCAGCATCTTCTGGCTCGGCAGTGCGTTGCCGGCTGCACTCGCTTTATTGATGGCATTTTGTTTGCCGGAGTCACCACGCTATCTCGCCACACGCAGTGATCGACGAGACGAACTGGCAAGCTTGATCAATCGAGTGACTGGCAACACGCATTATCAAGGCGTCGAGCGTTGGATGTTCCCAGATGTCATCGGTGGGAAATACGGCTTCAGGGCGTTGTTTTCGTCGCTGTATCGATATAACACACTCATGATTTGGTTAATTTTTTTCTCGAACCTACTCGCCGTCTATTCATTTTTCAACTGGATTCCCACCTTGTTAACCGGTGCTGGGCTCACCCTCAACGAGGCCTTGCGTGGTGCGCTATTATTCAACTTCGGCGGTGTGGTCGGCGCACTCGGTGGCGCGCTTGCCATGAACTACTTTGGCTCACGACCCGTCATGGTGACGCTGGCCAGCCTAGGTATCGGCAGTTGTCTGGTACTGGCTTATTTGACCGCAGGATCGATGCTTGAACTGATGCCTTTGTATAGTTTGATCTTTATGGCCGGTGCCTGCATCAACGGCCAACAAGTGCAGATGTTCACCGTCACCGGGCATGCGTACCCCACCCGCATCCGCTCGGTCGGTATCGGCGCAGGTCTTGCCAGCGCACGTCTTGGCAGCATCGTCAGTGCCTTCGCGGGCAGCGTCTTAACGCATGCAGGAGGCAGCCTCAGCGTCTTTTTCTTAGGCCTGTCCGGGGTCCTCGTACTGACGCTGGGAGGCGTGTGGTGGCTGCGTTGTCATCTATCACCCTCGAGGGGTCTGCTATCCTGATAGACGCCGAGCGACTTGCCCGCTTAGTGAACTTCCTCTGGCAGCGCGTTCTATGCTCTCTTTTACCCCCTATCCCTTAAGATCATGGAGCGGTCTCTCGAATTGCTCCCGCGTGCGGATTGCACCCATCGGTCGGATGCTTGCGTGGGAAGTGACATCGCGCAACACATGAACCAGCAGCCTCCACCACTCAAAATGGCACGCATGCAAAGCGTGAGCGCCGATCTGGTCGCAGGACTCTCCGTCGCGGGCCTTGCACTTCCCGAAGCGGTCGCTTACGCCGGTATCGCGGGCCTGCCGCCGCAAGCCGGCATGATCGCGTTGTTTGCAGGACTCCTCTGTTACGGCTTACTGGGTCGCAGTCGCTTTGCCATCGTGGCCGCCACCTCGTCATCAGCCGCTGTCCTTGGCGCGGCAATGGCGACCCTAGCCAATGGTGATCCCCTGCTGCGCATCGCATTGGCGTCGGCTCTGGTATTACTGACCGGACTGTATTTTTTAATTGCAGGTATCACCCAGCTAGGCAGCGTCACTGATTTTATTTCAAAGCCGGTGCTCAGGGGATTTACCTTTGGCATCGCCACCTTCATCGCCGTTCACCAAATCGCCCTGTTAACGGGCACTCACTTAACTCATGCCAGTTTGCCAATATTCGCCTGGCAATTGATCAGCGCACTGCCACAGTGGAACGGGGTATCGGTGTGTGTCGGACTGTGCGCTCTATTGCTTCTGTATCTATTTAAGAAAATTCAACGTCTGCCCGGTGGACTGATCGTCATTGCGTTAGGCATTGGTGCCACGCAGTGGCTACATCTAGCGCACTATGGGGTCGATGTGGTGGGCCCTATACAACTGCATCTGGAACGCCCCCGCCTGCCTGTCTTGACGCGCGATCAGTGGCTGCGTTTAGCGGAGCTGGCGTTCGCCATGGTCATGGTGCTGTATTCAGAGTCCTACGGATCGATACGCAACTTTGCCAATCTGCACAACGACCCGGTCGCACCCAATCGAGATTTGCTCGCGCTCGGCGTCTCCAATGTGGCATCAGCGCTGATGCTCGGCATGCCGGTGGGCGCCGGCTACTCAGCCACTTCCACCAATGAGGCGGCGGGTGCGACCAGTCGATGGTCGGGTGGTATCGCGTGGTGGGTGCTGCTCATGATAGCCACCTTCGTCCTACCGAGTATCGCGCTGATACCGCAGCCGGTCTTGGCCGCCATCGTTATATATGGCGTCAGTCATTCGCTGAAGCCTGGCGTGTTTAGGCCGTACTTTGTCTGGAAAAGAGACCGATTGGTGGTACTTGCGTCGCTGAGTGCGGTGCTCGTGTTAGGCGTTCTCGATGGATTACTGGCAGGCGTAGCGCTTAGCCTCATCATGCTCTTGCGGCGTATTGCCCAATCGCGTGTGGCAGAGCTCGGGCGCATGAGCGGCGGTCATGACTTTGTCAGCATCCAAGATCATCCGAGCGCACAGCCGATTCAGGGCATTTTAATTCTACGACCCGAGGAGCCGCTATTTTTTGCCAATGCCGAGCATATTTTAGCGGACGTACAACGCCGCATCGTGGCATCGGCAGACTCCACACAGGCGGTCGTACTCAGTCTAGAGGAGACTTTTGATCTAGACAGTTCAAGCCTCGAGGCGCTACAAAACTTTTTTGGTGTGATGCGCACTATGGGCAAGCCGCTGGCACTCTCGCGACTCAAACACCCCGTGCATCAACTGCTCGATCAAGTCTTTCTCACCGAATACCCGAACCCTCTGTTTAGTGGTCTCTCGGTCGATGAGACCGTGCTGCAACTGCAAGCCCGGCTGGCGGGCGCATCAGACTCCGCTGAATGGCATCGCGCTTAAAGGGCTGCTCGAGGCCCGCTAAACGAGTAAACTAAACCCCACCTCATGAAGGCTGTTTCGCGTCGGCAGCACCCCACAGACGGTCTGTTTGAAGTTGGCCACATCATCGATTTTTGACATTGTGTTTGAAGGCGTTTTGTGATCCCACTGTCCGTCCTTGACCTCTCACCCATCACTGAAGGCAGCACCGCCGCTGAGTCCTTCAAGCACACCCTAGATCTCGCTCAGCACGCGGAACGCTTAGGCTTTAACCGCTATTGGTTGGCAGAACACCACGGCATGCCAGGCATTGCCAGCGCGGCCACCGCCCTGCTGATCGGACACGTCGCCGGTGGCACCGTGCGAATTCGGGTGGGGGCGGGTGGGATCATGCTGCCCAATCATTCCCCTTTAGTGATTGCTGAACAGTTTGGAACGCTCGAGTCCTTATATCCGGGGCGCATTGATCTAGGCCTTGGACGGGCACCCGGTTCTGATCAACTGACCGCAAGGGCCCTGCGCCGTCATTTGAGTTCCGACCCTGATCAGTTCCCACGCGATGTCCAAGAACTCGCCGATTTCTTTTCTGATCACCCAAGACAAAGTGTGCGCGCCGTCCCCGGTATTGGCCTTAAGGTACCACTGTGGATTTTAGGCTCTAGCCTATTCGGCGCTCAGTTGGCCGCCATGCTAGGACTCCCCTACGCCTTCGCCTCCCACTTCGCACCGGCCCAAATGAAAGAGGCCATTGCCATTTACCGCGCGCACTTTAGGCCGTCCGCCCAGCAGCCCCGCCCCTATGTCATGTTGGGCTTTAACGTGTTTGCGGCCGACACCCAGGAAGAAGCCGTGTGGCTCGCCAGTTCAGTGCAACAAGCGTTCGTCAATCTGCGGGCCGGCCGACCGAGTGGCCTGCCACCCCCCGTCGAAGGCTATCGGGAGCGCCTCGGCGTCGCCGAAACGGCCTTGCTCGACCAAGTGCTGTCCCACACCGCCATCGGCACGCCCTCGCAAGTGCACAGCGCCATGGATCAGTTTATCGCTGACACCGCTGCGGACGAGCTCATGATCACCTCACAGATCTTTGATCACCAAGCGCGATTACGTTCTTACGCGATCATCGCTGAACATCGGCTTCGCCCCCCGTCTGGCCTCGCCGCCTAATGACCACCGACACTCTCGATGCAGTGCTGGCGGCAGCACGCGACTTAGCGTCCGCGCCGCCCGCCGAGTGGGCTGAGCGTTTACACAACCTGCGACATCGATACCGATCAAATCCGCAGTTATTCACCGCCGACACACTCACGCTGCTCACCACGTACGCTGAAAGGGCCCGCGAAGCGACCGCCCATCACCACCGCTCAGCTGCCCTCGACGTGTTGAAAGACATCTTCGGCTACACGACCTTTCGGGCGGGTCAGGCCGCGATCATTGAGGCGGTCATGGCCGGACGCGACTGTGTGGGAGTGATGCCCACCGGCGCCGGTAAGTCGGTTACTTATCAGATTCCAGCACGACTACTGGGTGGCATCACCTTAGTCATCTCCCCGCTGATTTCACTCATGAAAGATCAAGTCGATGCCATGACTGGGGTGGGTATTCGGGCCACTTTTTTAAACTCCTCATTAGATGCAACCGAACGCGCACAGCGCATCGCGGGGCTTAAATCGGGCGACTATGAACTCCTCTATGCCGCCCCTGAAGGCATTGACGCCTCGATCGGGCGCTTGCTGGATACACTCAACCTCAGTCTGATCGCCGTCGATGAAGCGCACTGCATCAGTGAGTGGGGTCACGACTTTAGACCGTCCTACCGAAACCTATCGGGTCTGAAGCAACGCTTTAAAGGCTTACCCGTGCTTGCCCTCACGGCGACCGCCACCCCCACCGTAAAAAACGACATCATCGATCAATTAGCCCTTAAAAATCCCCTCTTGGTCCGAGGCTCTTTCTATCGCCCCAATTTGCGCTTATTCGCAGTCAAAAAAGGCCAGGGAGATGGGGTCAGGAATATGCTCTTAAAGCTGGTGCGAGCGCGCACCGGTGATGCAGGCATTATCTATTGCCTATCGCGTAAGGCGGCTGAGTCCACTGCGGCCTTCTTAACCACCAAAGGCATTCGTGCAGTGGCCTACCACGCGGGACTATCCGCTGATGATCGGGCGCGTACCCAAGATGGGTTCAGCCGTGACAACATAGATGTCGTGTGTGCCACCGTCGCATTTGGGATGGGCATTGATAAGTCCAACGTGCGCTATGTCATTCATCGTGACATGCCCCGTTCGATTGAAGGCTACTACCAAGAAATCGGTCGAGCCGGGCGCGATGGAGCGGAGGCCGATTGTGTGCTCTTTTACTCATGGGCCGATGTCTTATCCTTAGAGCGTTTGCTTGAGAACACAGACAGTGCGGAGTCTGAGGCAGCGGAGCAACAGCGACGCGCGGTGCGCCTGATGTTCGAGATGGCCGATAGCCCAAGCTGCCTGTGGCAACGCTTAGTCAGCCACTTTGCGGATTCGATTAGTGACTGCGGACAGTCCTGCGGGGCGTGCAGCGAAGTTGATATTGTCGCCACCGCCATGCCACGCCGTGTCCTCCATCAGCGTGCCAGTGGCTTGAACTCTACGGACACCGCAGCGCTCACCCCAGAGCTCAGTGCCAATGACGGCCTGTTTTCTGCTTTGCGTGCCTTAAGAAAAAGCATCGCCGATGAACGCGGAATCCCAGCCTATCTGGTGTTCAGTGATCGCAGCCTGCAAGATATGGCTGCACGTCATCCTCGGACGCTCGGTGATTTGCTGGCGATCCACGGTGTCGGGCAAAAGAAGTTGGCGCAATACGGCGACCACTTTCTGGCTTTATTAAGAACCACCCCAGTCAGTTAAAGCACCGCAGCAGATTAATCCTGAGCCCGCACGGCCCCCTCTCGTCGCTATCGCTGATTAGGACAATGGTGGTGTGCGCGTATGCCAGTTGGTACGCTGCTGATAGGCATGCGCCAACATCAGCACCCGTGACTCCGCAAATCGAGGCCCTGCGATTTGCAAGCCAATCGGCATGCCATCGCGCGTGAAGCCACAGGGAACAGAGAGCGCCGGCAAGCCCAACACATCGAACATATGGGTATTACGAAACTCAATGGGCGTGCCATCTGATGGCAGCGGCGGATCCATATCCCCCGATTCGATCGTCATGGGCGCAATGGCCGTGGTCGGCGTTACCAACACATCCACGTCGGCAAACGCGCTGTCCGCGTTGAATCGCAGCGACTCCATTTCTCGACGCGCATTCACGTACTCAGCGGCAGAAATACCGGCTGCTTGCGTCAGGCGCTGGCGGGTCATCGCCTGGTACAGCTCGGGTGTCTTGGTAAAATAGGGCCGATGGAACGCATAGGCCTCGGCCGACGCCACCGTCAGCAGCAGATTGGTGTAAGGCAGCGCCACGTCGCGCACACTTGCACTGATACTGGCCAGCTCTTTAATGGCAGCCTGCACAGCGGCCTCAATATCCGGATCCAAACCCTCGAAATAGGGCCGTCGCACCACCCCAATACGAAGGGCGGCCGTGCCCGCAGCCACCGCATTTGCATATTGATCGGTCGGCCGATCCACACTTAAGGGCTCCAAGGGGTCATGCCCGGCAATCGCCTCCATCAGTAAGGCGGTGTCCATCACCGTGCGACCCAGCGGTCCCACATGATCCAAAGACCAAGACAGGGGAATGACGCCCCGGGTGCTCACTCGGCCATAGGTGCCTTTTAAGCCGACCACACCACAATAGGCCGCGGGGTGACGTACCGAGGCCGCCGTATCCGAACCCAATGCGCCCAGGCACAGGCCAGCTGCCACGGCGGCCGCCGATCCGCCAGAAGATCCCCCCGCAATCCGAGTGGGATTCCAGGGATTGCGAACGGGGCCGTAGTGACTCGGCACTGAGGTGCCCCCATACGCAAACTCGTGCATGTTGAGTTTACCCAGCAACACCGCACCGGCGGCTTTCAGCCGACGCACCACCTCAGCGTCCTCCGTGGGGATGCGATCCTTAAAGACCGCACTCGCGGCGGTCGTGCGAATGCCGGCGGTATCAATCAGATCTTTAAGCGCCAACGGAATCCCATGCAAAGGACCACGCCACTGCCCCTGCTGGATTTCTTTTTCTGCTGCATGCGCTTGCTGCAATGCGTGCAAAGCGGTGACGGTGATGAACGCATTGATGGTGGGATTCAAGCGCTCAATGCGCGCAAGAAAGGCCTGAGTCAGCTCCACCGGAGAAATGGCCTTCGTTCGAAGCAACGTCATTGCTTCAAACAAGGTCAGTTGCGTCAGTTCAGTGGGCAATGTCGCCCAAGCGGTGCCAGTACTCATCCATCCTCCTGCGCTGCAAGCCGCGACGGTCTTAAGAAGATCGCGTCGCGTCCATTGATTACGAGCTACCTCATCCATCGATATTCCCCTCATCGCAACGCGCCCCGCCCGCCGCGACAGGGAGGTCAGCAGGCCACAGGCCTCCCTTGATCATGCCTGAGCGCTGTGTGATGTGCACCCTGAGATCACGCCACGGGCACGCCGATGCGCTCACCTACCGCATTTAGCTGCTCGCCGCATAGTCTCAGCCATATAAGCACTACCCCCTATGGGGATGAACTGCGAGAACGTTCATGCTGAACACCTCATTACTCACAGGGACTTGCCATGGCGCCGCATTTTTATTCGGTCGTTTGGATTGATCACCGCGATGCCAGAATCTGTCATTTCAATGCCACAGCCGATGAGAACCTATTGCTACAAAGCAAACAGACCGGTTTACATGCGCAGCATCGCGCGCATGTCGCTGGCAGTGGCCATCAGGGTGTGGATACGGAGTTTTTTGCACGGGTGGCACATGAGTTGACCCATAGTGGTGCGCTGATCATCACCGGTCCAGGCACAGCCAAATCCGAGCTTAAAAATTATTTAAACGCCCACTATCCGGTGATTGAGCAACGCATCGCTGCGGTCACGCCCATGGATCACCCCAAGGACGCAGAGATCCTGAAGCAGGCCCGCGATCACTTCAAGACACAAGACCCTATGTATGCGAAGCGTCCTTAAGGCAGGAGGTTAGTGGTACTGAGCGTGCTATGCGCATGTCGGCCTCTGTCGCCGTCACCCGGCGATTCACCGGGAAGGCGATGTCTGCCTTAAAATAATGTCCTGCGCTATCACGTAAATTGGACAAGCCGGCATAGCGCAGCAAAACATGCTGTGCACTACTGTAATACACATCTATCCCTGACAGAAACCAACCCAGCAGACCCGCCAAGTTCAGGTGAAATACCTCCGCTGGCACCCCCTCAACGACCGCCTGACCGCGGTGCTGAACCGTAAATCCCATCGCTTGTAAGCGGCTCGGTATGAGAAAGCGAATGGGTTCTGAGCGTTCACTCATCAGGCTCTGCCAACGGCTGCGAATGAATTCATCAAAACCGGCATCGGCCACTAGGCCCTCGGTCGGCGGCAAGGCGGCTTGCATCTGTTGCCCCGCAAAGTCCTCCTTAAAAAACACCGAACGGCCAGCACCGGTCTGTAAAAGACCTTCTACAACCCCGTTGCGCTGATCTTCAAACCTAAAATCAGGCGCCAGCAAATCACGGTAATGCAGCTCTTTTCTTGCGAAAGGCTGGCCACTCGCACACTCATACAACACCACCCGCTCCGTCAGCTGGCCCTCTTGGTATTGCACTACATGGTGTTCATGATAGAGCACCTGCTCACCCTGCCAGGCGTACGCAGTCCCTGAATAGCTCACGTAGTCGGTTGCCGCCTGTGCGGCCGACAAGACGCCGCACAGGCCAAAGATACGTGCAGCCCACAGCCAAGCCGCAGGGCGCGCCAAGAAAGCCCTAAGGCTCCCCCGCACCGATCTCTTTTTTTCGTCTGTGCACATAAGCATCGAGCGCCTCTTTGATCGCGGGGTCGAGCATCGGCTGCTGATAATCTGCCAAGGCACGCTGCCATAGGCCAGTCGCCCGAGTCGTCGCATCTTCGCTTCCCGCCAGCTGCCAGTTCTCGTAGTTCTGCCAATTAGACACCAGCGGTTGATAAAACGCATGCTCGTAACGACTGAGCGTATGCGCCTCACCAAAAAAATGTCCGCCGGTCGGCACCCCACGAATGGCCTCAAAGCCCAGTGAGTCCTCATCCACCACAATCGGCTTTAAGAACTCGACCATCATTTGCAGCATTTCCACATCGAGCACCAGCTTTTCAAAGGATGCGGTCAGTCCGCCTTCCTGCCAACCTGCAGCGTGATAAATCAGATTGCCATGGCCTAGGATGGCACCCCACAAAGACATTTCTGTTTCATAGGCACCTTGGGCATCGGCCGCATTCGACGCGCTCGCGTTTGAGGTGCGATAGGGCAATCCATAGCGGCGTGCCAACTGACCGCTGGCCACGTTGGCCTTGGTATTCTCCGGAGTCCCAAAAGCCGGCGCACCGGAGCGCAAATCCACATTCGAAGTGAACGCGCCGTACATGACGGGGGTGCCCGGCCGCACGCATTGGGCGAGCACCACGCCAAACAGCGCCTCGGCATTTTGTTGGGCAAGGGCGGCAGCTAAAGTCACCGGCGCCATCGCACCCATGAGCGTGAACGGCGTGATCACCACCGGTTGCCCCATCTCGGCCATCGCCATCAAGCCATCGGACATCGCCTCATCAAAGCGTCGCGGACTGTTAACGGAAATAATCGTTATGACACCTGGGTTTAACGCCATCTCCTCGAGTGAGACACCGCGCGCGATGGCCATCATCTCCACCCCATCCCGCGCCCTGCCCGCACCAATGGCGGTGCAATGAAAAGCGAGTTCGGAATAGCTTAAATTAGCCAAATACGTGTCCAAATGGCGCGTGTTGGCGGGCAGGTCCATGGGGGCGCAGACTTGATTGCCAATCAAGTGTATTACATTAAAGTACTGCGCTAACTTTATGAATTCTATATAAGATTCATAGCTTCCTGACCGCCGCCCTCGTACCCGATCGTGGACATTGGGGGGGCCCGCCACCAGCCCGAAGTTAATGTGCCGACCGCCTAAGTGCACCTGCCGATCAACATTGCGTGGGGTCAACGTAAAGCGACCAGGCGCCTGCGCGAGCGCTTTTGACACCAACTCCCGATCCAGGCGCACGACACCCGCGGCCTCATCGACCGAGGCACCGGCTCTCTGCAAAATCTCACGCGCCCGCGCTGACATCAATTCAATGCCTAGCTCCTCAAGAATCCGCAGCGACGTGTTATGGATCGCCTCAATCTGATCTGCACTTAAAATATCCATCGGCGCATAGGGATTGATCACCTGCTGCCACGGCAATTGAGGGAGCGCATCGCGCACACTGCGACGCACGCGGCCACCCGGGCGACGGTGCATCCCCTCGCTCACAGCGACGGCTCCGATTCACATAAGCCAGTCACGGTAAACAAACGATCCCGCACAGCACCCCGCGTGCCAAAGACCTTACCCGGCGCACACACAGCCGCGTGCCTGCGCATCCGTCGACAACACCCAATCTGACTCATGGCAATCTTCCTATCCCAGTCGTATCCATCAGATGATTAACGCGCTCTGCCGACGCGTTTCCGGCGCCCATTTGAAACAGATCAGCGCACCAATCACTAACACAATCACACAGCAACCCAGCGCCGGGCGTACCCCAAAGCCTGCAACAATCAATGGCAATAAAAACGTACTGATGGCTGAACCGATTCGACTAGAAGCCACTGCAAGTCCAATACCGGAGGCGCGTAGATCCGTTGGAAACAGCTCCGGCAAATACACATACACCATGTTAGACGCCGCCGACAAAACGCCCGCAAACACGGCAAACAGCGTGACCGTGAGCCACCCCGGCAACGCACTCCCCACAGTCAACACACTCATCGCCGTGGCTGAAATCACAAAGCTCCCCACGATAAAAGTACGCCTCGCGATCCGATCCACCGTCACAAGCCCCAGCACCGCGCCCAGCAGTAACGCCGCGTTGTACACCAGTCCGCCCACATAGCTGCCGGATACGGTCAACGCCGATAACACGCGTGACACAAAGGTGCCGACCGCAAAATAAGGAATGACCTGACACGTGAATAAGGCACAGGCCACCCCGGTGCGCTGCCGCCACGCGGCAGACCCTAATTGCCGCCACCGTCCGGTCGCGACGATCGCGACGGGACTTGGCACGGGGGCGGCGGCATCTGGACTGACATACCGAGACACCACCGTCGATGCCCGATCGGCTTGACCATGATCCACGAGCCACACCGCAGATTCAGGCATCTGCAGTCGCAAGGGCAAAATGAGTAGACACGGGACCGCACTGGTCAACAGCATCCATCGCCAGGCCTCATGGCCTATAAACAGCAAGGCAAAGCTGGTGAAGTAGGCGATCGCATAACCGGCCGCCCAAGCAATGGACAGCATGCCCATGATGCGAGGCCTCGACCGACTCGGCATCCACTCGGACAACATGGCTTTACTGACCACATAGTCCGTACCCAACAAAAACCCAATGCTTAAACGCAACAGCAACCAAGCGGCTGAGGAGTGCACCCAAAACTGTCCAACCGACAACAGGGCCAACAGTCCCATGTTGTACGCAAACAGGGGACGCCGACCGTGCTGATCGGCAAAAGGGCCCGCCAGCAGCGCGCCCAAAAAGAGCCCCGCCAAAGAAGCCCCCCCCAGCAGGCCTACCCACAACGCGCTCAGGTGCAAATCAGCGTCTGCACCCGTCAAAGCAACCCCGATAATCCCGAGGCCGTAGCCGTCACTGAAAACGCCGCCCATGCTGGCCACTGCCACACGACGGTGAAAGGACCCAAAGCGCACCTCGGCAAACGGTATTCGCGCACCCACCGTTTGCTTTGACATGCCGATCACCTCGTTAATTCAACCCGACGATCACCCAGCCATCCTGACACGAACAAACCAACAGGCTCGCTAATTCCATCGCATGGATTAAGGCGATGCCGCACGTGCACACGGCAAATGATTATCACTGAAAGTTTTTCACTAAGCGACCCGTGTGTTTTCGCATAGACCCATGCGTTTTTGCATGAGAGATGCACCATCCGATGGACGCATTCGCGGCTGTGGCTTCATCCATTGAGGCCCTCCGCACGACCGAGGATGCGACGCTATGCTCGAACAACCCAATGGCGCGAGGATGAGTAGCGAGCCTCAAGTAAATAGACATACCCCTCGATGCGCACGTTCAAGTGACTCTTGCTGTGACCACTCAATCGTTTCTAGCTACTGACCGACTGCATGACACTCCTCACCGCTCACGGCGCAGACGACAGCGCCTCGACGACTAGCCGTCCTGCCGGCTCGCCCAAACGCATCCGGTGCTGATCAAGGAAATCCAATACGACCTGTGGTGCGAATGGGTGTTGGCTGACGATGGCCGGGACGCCCGGCGCACTCATCACCCCGGCAATAAAGCCCGCACAGAGTCCGGCGCCCAAATTGTCTTGTTTACTGTCCGTCCCCTTCCAAAGGGTACCCGGGTCCACATCCCACGCCCGATGCGTCTCACACGCCCATTTGAGCCAGGCGCCGTCCCGCACCGCAACATTGGCCGAGGTCGATGCCATCAGCGCCTGTTTTTTTATTTCACCCGGCTCTGCACGACAGACCGCACTGAGGAGGCACAGGAGCCCTACCAACACACGCCTCTTCATGATTTACCTCGCCTCACCCTTGCGGTGTCATTTAACAATAATCATCAACCCGCTATCTATCCCATTAAACGGATCGCCCTTATCGGTTGCTGCTTATCCACTTAAGCCTGTCGAATTAAAAAAAATGCCTCTTGAGGCATCCGATCACTCCATTCGGCGTATAATCAAACGCTAAAACCCCTTGATGTTGAGGTCCACACTGCACGAACAGCTTGCCATTAATCCGCCCCGCTCAGCACGTGATGACTCGTCGCTTTTTGCCTCAACCATTCGCGACGACATTATTGTTCGCCGCCTGTCTGATGACGTTCACTGTCATCTGTCATGCGCAGATCACAACGGCTACCGGCACAGGCAGTAACTGGACAAGCCATGGTGGCACGCTCGATGGTATCCGCTTCAGCGCACTCACCGACATCACCACCGCAAACGCCGCCAGCCTACAACTCGAGCGCACCTTACAGACGGGTGTGAACGGCAGCCACATGGGCGCGCCCCTCGTCGTAGGGAGCACCCTGTATGTCGTCACCCCCTTCCCCAACAAACTCATCGCCTACGATCTCAACAGCGGCGCAACCAAATGGACCTTCACACCAAGCGTCAACCACTACGCGGTTGGCGTGAACTGCTGTGACACCGTCAATCGCGGCCCTGCATACGCCACCACCGGCAATGGCACAGGACTCATCGTTTATACAACACTAGACGATGCGGTGATTGCTATCCGCGATGATGCCACGGTCGGCACGCAGATGTGGCGAACGACGCTTGCGGACGTGAGAACCGGGGTGACCACCAACGGGTCGGTACTGATCGTCCCAAACCAGTCGTCCGCTGGCAACTCCATTGTTGTCGTCGGCAGCTCAAGCGGCGAAATGGCCGTGCGCGGTTGGCTGCAGGCATTGGATCTGGCCACCGGTAAACTGCTATGGAAAGCCTACACAACCGGGCCGGACTCGGATGTATTGATTGGCTCTATTTATAACCCCTTCTACGCGAAAGACCGCGGCACGGATCTGGGCAAAACCAGCTGGAATCAAGGTGTGGGTGATATGTGGCAGCAAGGCGGTAGCTCCGTCTGGAATGACGTCACTTATGACGCGGCCAACGATTTGCTCTTCTACGGCACAAGCCAGCCTGGCACTTGGAATGCTGACCAGCGTCTGGGCGAAAATAAGTGGAGCGCCTCTATCTATGCGCGTAAGGCCTCTACCGGACAGGCGCAGTGGATCTATCAAGCAACACCACATGATATGTTCGATTTCGATGCCGTCAGTGAGAGCATCCCGTTGAATCTGACAACGCCGATCACGACGCCAGATCAAGTCGCCCATTCTCAAGTCTTAGTGCAATTTAATAAGAATGGCTTTGTCTATACCTTTGATCGACTGTCAGGCCAGATCCTATCGGCCATCAAATACGGCCCCATTCCAGAGTCCGTGAACTGGGCGGACGCGATCAATCTGACCACGGGCTATCCGATGCCGGGCTGGGACGCCGCCTCTGATCAGCAGGCAGGCTACCCCGTTGGCAAGGGTAAGAACAAAGAAACGCACCAAGGTGCAATCACTAGCAACATTTGTCCGTCTGCGCTTGGCCTCAAGGGCTGGGAACCGTCAGCGTTTTCACCGACACAGAACTTATTTTATGTGCCGACGTTTAACTTCTGCATGAACTACGAAGCCTTGCAAGCCGAGTACATCGCAGGCGCCCCATACATGGGCAACAACATCTCCATCAGCGGTGGTCCGGGCACCAACCCCGCCTCGCTAGGACCCGGTCACTGGTTCATGAGTGAGCTGGTGGCATGGGACTTCGTCAATGGCCAACGTCTGTGGGCCAAACCCGAAATGGCGGCCATTTACGCGGGCATTTTGGCAACGGCCGGCGATGTAGTTTTTTACGGCACCTTAGCGGGCGACTTTGTCGCCATCGATGGCACGGCAGCGGGCGGTGGTACCGAGTTGTTTCGCACCAAGCTGACGGACCCGGCACCTAACGCCTCAGGCTACGCCTGCAGCTCAGTCGGTAGCCCCATCGCCTTCACCGGGACCGATGGCAAGCAGCGCATTGCGGTGTTTAGTGGGGTGAGTTGGCTTGCCGGTAGCTTTACGGCCTCGGGCAAGCCCTGCCCTGGCGCCACCTCAAGCACTACCGCCACCAATGGGGGCGGTAGGGTCCACATCTTTAAGCTGCCTTGATTCTGATCAGCGCGCGTGGCGACTAATGCAACGAGTAACGCGATGAATCGGCCGTGCGCACTGACGCGCAGGCTCTCGGCATCCTGCGTGGCCATCACCCTGCTCCTGCCGGTGTGGTGTGGGGCAGCCGAGTCACTGCGGGTGTGCGCGGATCCGGACAATCTGCCCTTCTCAAATGAAAAACAGCAGGGCGTCGACAATCAGATCGCGGCCATTCTGGCTAAGGACATGAACGCCACTCTCAGTTATACGTGGCTTAAGCAACGTCAAAACTTTTTTCGGCAAACCTTAGGCGCTCACCGGTGCGATGTCGTCATGGCCGTGCCCGTGGGCTTTAACCGGGTCTTGGCGACCCGTCCCTACTATCGCTCCAGCTATGTGATGGTGACTAAGAAATCCCGGAACCTGCATATTTCCTCCTATGAGGATCCGGTTCTGAAGGATCTCCGCATCGGACTGCACGTGATAGGTAATGATGGCTCAAATGCACCACCGGCCGTAGCCTTAGGTCGTTATGGTTTGGCCAAAAACATTGTGGGATTCTCCATGTGGGGTGAAGGCTCCGTTAAAGACCCACAGGGTCTCGTCATTAAGGCAGTCGCCGATGGCCAGATCGATGTGGCCATCGTGTGGGGACCTATCGGTGGGTATTTCGCGAGCAAATATCGCGACACCTTGGCAGTTGTTCCCGCTCCGAATGATCCCAATATGCCGGAACTGCTGTTTTCTTATGACATGGCGATGGGCGTGCGCAAGGACGATACGGAACTTGCGGCCAAACTCGAGGCGACCTTGGAAAGACACCGCAGCGAAATTCGTCACGTGCTGCTGGCCTCTCACATCCCGGTCATAGAGCCCGTGCGGGTCTCCGCGACCCTCTCATCTGAATCTCCTTTAAATACTTCACTCAAGAATGAACAGGTAAAGAGACTATGACATCTCACCACACCCTCGTGCGCCTTGTCTGCATTCACCTACTGCTGCTGTTAGGGCTCACTGGCACGGCCATGGCCGCCACCTTGAGCCCCGCCTCACAAACAGTGAACGGCACGGTGGGCACATCGCTTAAGTCCACCAGCATGAGTGCCTCTGGTTTTAGTGGTACGGTCAAGTATTCGTTAGCACCGACTGCCTTGCCAGCGGGCTTAAGTTTTAGCACGAGCAACGGCCAAGTCAGTGGAACGCCGACCGTCGCTCAAGCCCTCACCGTTTATACGATCACCGGCACGGGGGCTACCAGCGGCAGTGCAACCGCCAGCGTGAGCCTCACGGTCACCGCTCCTGTCGCCACCCTAAGCCCCGCCTCACAAACCGTGAATGGCACGGTAGGCACATCGCTTAAGACCTCGAGCCTGAGCGCGACCCGCTTCAGCGGCACCCTCAGCTACGCACTGTCACCCGCCGCTTTGCCGGCGGGTTTAAGTTTCAGTACCAGCACCGGCCAAATCAGTGGGACGCCCACAGCCACTCAGGCCACCACCGTCTATACGATCACGGGCACAGGCGCCACGAGCGGCAGTGCGGCGGTGAGCGTCAGTTTAACGGTCGTTCTCCCCGCAGCGACGTTGAGCCCCGCCTCACAAACCGTGAGTGGTACGGTAAGTAGCGCGCTAAAAAGTGCAAACCTAAGCGCCAATGCGGGTTTCGTTGGAACGGTGACCTATACCCTGTCACCGGCTGCTTTGCCGGCGGGTTTAAGTTTCAGCACCAGCACGGGCCAAATCAGTGGGACGCCCACAGCCACTCAGGCCACCACCGTCTATTCGATCACAGGCACAGGCGCCACCAGCGGCAGTGCAAGCGCCAGCGTGACCCTCACCGTCGCGCTCCCCAAGCCCGTACTGACCCCCGCCACACAAACCGTCAGCAGTTCGGTGGGCAGGTCTCTGACCAGTTCCATCTTAAGTGCTAACGCAGGTTTTGTCGGGACGCTCACCTATTCGCTATCGCCCTCAACGCTACCGGCGGGTCTGAGCTTCAATGTGAGCAACGGTCAAATCAGCGGTATACCCACCGTGGGGCAGTCCGCCACCGCCTATACGATCACCGGCAATGGCGGCACCAGTGGCACGGCTAACGCGACCCTAGCACTCACCGTCACCGGCATCAGTCCGACCACACAAACAGTCAACGGTAAGCGAGGCGTCGCGATCACGCCCACCGCGGCCTTCGTGCTCACCAACTTTTCAGGCCCCGTGACCTACTCAGTGAGCCCCGCACTGCCCTCTGGGTTAGTCCTCTCGAGCAGCACGGGCGTGATTTCAGGTACTCCGCCGCTGCCCTTAGCCACCTCGTCGTTCACCCTCACGGCGTCAGATGGAAAGAACACGGCAACAGCCACGGTCAGCATCTCTATTGCCGACAATTGCATCACCCCGCCGGCCGTCACCACCGCGGTGCGAGAAGGTCGGAGAGCGTACATGCGCATGAATTGTTATAGCTGCCATGGCGGTGACGCCAAGGGCGGCATGGGACCTCGCATCGTGGGAAGCGAGGTCACTGGCGTCATTAATGCAGGTTCTGATGCTGGGATGCCTGGCTTTGCGAACTACCTGTGCCCGAACGATGTGGCTAACCTGAACTCCTTTTTGCTTTATCTGGAGAACAATCAGTCCACCTGGACCTCTAACCCCGATGCATCGTTCGTCGATTGGTGGTTGCCGTAGGATCGTCTCGACCACTAAAGGCTCGGTGTAGGCACCCGGTCAGGCGATGGGGTGCTTGATCCGTCATCAACACGCATCGGTCGTGATCGAGCAACGTTTACTGAGACGAACTGCTCTCGGGTGCGGCCGGTAAGGTCACTAGACCCCACTTGGTGCGCCGCTCATTAGGGGCGAGCTGGTCGGGCACCAATTTGATGGTCGCCGCCGCACCTGAGGCGCCCGGCAGGGCTCTGGCGGCAGCCGGCGGATCAGACGCAACCCCGCCCTCACCGCCCGTCCCAGGCTGATGCACCCCACCCGCCTGATTTATAACGGATCCTGCGCCAACACGCGGCGATACGACGGGCTGCGATAAATACATCCCGCAGAATATCAAGGCCGTTAAGGCCACGATGATCAGCACGAATTTTTTGATGGTCACGTGATGACTGATTTAATCCAGAAGGGATTAATAAAATAGACCGTCTGTGCACACCGCGCAATACCAGAACCCACTATTCGTTGGACGAGAGCGCGACGCGGTATCGCCGACCTCCAAAATAGCGCTCATGCTCTTTGGCGCCCCTTATACTGGCTTTACGATCATCGCGTAACGCGCCCCACTATGGATTGAACTTGGAGATCCACTCGCCATGCCGTTATCAGAAAAGGTTGTCCTGGTAACCGGCGGCAACTCCGGTATCGGCCGTGGGATTGCACTGCGTGCGGCCACGGAAGGAGCGCGGGTGGCGATCACCGGACGTGACCCAGATAAAGGTCAGCATGTGTTGGTGGAGCTTGCGGCCTTAGGCGCCGATGCGCTATTCATCGCAGCGGACTTGGGCCATGAAGCACAGGCGGCTCAAGTCATAGAACAGGTGGTGCACCGTTTTGGTGGGATCGATATTGTCATTAACAATGCAGGTGCCGGCACACGCCGATCCTCCATCGAAGTCTCCGATGGGCCCGCCGAGCGATTGAAAAAGCTGATGCACTCCAATTTGCATGCCGCGTACCACGTCGGCGCCTACGCCCTGCCGGTCCTCAAAGCCCGTGGCGGTGGCAGCATCGTCAATATTTCTTCGACCGCCGCGCTCCATGGTACCTGGGGTAATTACGGCATCGCGAAAGCGGCAGTCGAAGCACTGACTCGGTCTCTTGCGGTACAGGGCGCCCCTTTTGGTATTCGAGCGAATGGCATCTCACCGGGTTGGATCGCCACCGAGGTCACGGCAGGGCATCCGGAGGTTGCCCGCGCCGCCTCTCTTCTGTCGCGCATGGGCACACCCGATGAAATCGCCCGGGCGGCGCTGTTTCTAGCCTCCGACGACGCTAGTTTTATTACGGGGCAGACGCTGATCGTCGATGGCGGCATGACCATCACCGACTATCCCTCCCAACCTTGGCTCGACGCCGTGGGGGCGTGGAAACTGTTCCCCGACTTACCTTAAGCTGTCAGTCCACCCCGGAGCGCACCATGATCCAAGCCTCAGACTCGCGTGATTCCGTCCTGTGGCAGCAACGGGTGGATTTAGCGGCGGCCTTTCGCATCGCAGCGCAGTGGGGCTGGCATGAATCGGTCGGCAATCATTTCAGTGCCGCTGTGTCCAGCGACGGCCACCAATTTTTACTGAATCCTCGTTGGATGCATTTTGCACTCATTAAGGCCAGTGATCTGTTGTTGTTGGACAGCCGTGATCCGGACACGCTCCAGCGCCCACACGCCCCTGACCCGTCTGCTTGGTGTATCCACGGACGCATCCATGCGATGAAGCCACGCGCACGCGTGGTACTGCACCTCCACACGCCCTATGCGACTGCGCTCGCGGGCTTAGCGGATCCCACCTTATTACCCATCGAGCAATGCACGGCCCGTTTTTTTAATCGCCTCGCGATTGACCAAGGCTATTCCGGCATTGCCGATGATCACGCCGAAGGTGATCGACTGGCGCATGCCTTAGGCGAGCACCGCTGCATGCTCATGGGCAATCACGGCGTACTGGTCACGGGAGCATCCGTGGCTGAAGCTTTTGAAGAGCTCTACTACCTAGAGCGCGCCTGCCAAACGCTGGTACTGGCCTACTCAACCGGACGACCCTTACACGTTTTATCCGACGCGCTTGCTGTCAAAACGGCCAGCGACTGGGATGATTACCGAGGCATGGCCTTCGCTCACTTTCGCGACCTCAAATTACTGCTTGATCAGACCAATCCTGGCTACGAAAATTAAGCTTATGTCACGAGCACCGATCGATCATCCCCTCATGACCGCATGTGATAAGAAAAAATCCGTATTTTTTTATAGAATAATGGCGGCCTTATCGACAGCCCCTGTCGCCACGTCACGCACCGGGTGCGATCGCTTCAGGGCTGTGGCGCGCTACAATGTACGCTGATACTCAATGCAGCCTAGAGTGCGCAGCGGGAGAGCAGGTGAATCGGCTGAACGATGATCTGATTCGAGCGATCGCTACGCGGAAGGCTATCCAACGGCCGGCGGTGGCACGGTGCGGCTAGTGGTCGCATCCATCCCTGCTCCCATGCCATGCCGTGACGGGTGGCACCTATCCCGCATACCGTGGATGCTCATTAGCGCGCTGTGCCTGGCTATCCTACTCCGCATCGCACCCACCCGCGCCGAACCCCCCGCGAGCACCCCCACAAGCACCTCAACGACGCCTCGTCATCACGGCACCCATCAGGCAACGGGCACCCACTCAACGAGCAAACACGGCGCAGGTACGCACAGCACGCCCACACCAGCACTGCATGCGAAGCAGCACACCAGCACTGGCAAGCACGCACACGACAGCAGCCACGGATCGCTTAAAACCAGCAAAGGCATTAAGTTAGTGCATGTGCGCGGCCACACACCGCGTGCTAAACCCGAAGGGGAGCCGCGTTTCGAGGCGGACGATTTCAGTCCGCGCTGGGGGTGCGCCGCCACGTCAGCTGTCAGTGACGATCTACTGACCACCATCGGGATCAACAATGATGAACTGCGCCGGGTCATTGCCCGCGAAGCACCCGAGGTACTTAAAACGACGGCTCCGTGCGTGCCTTACGCCTTGCTAGTGAATCCACTCAATGAACCCTTAGCACTGTCTATTGCCGTCACTGAGCCCAACGCCACACTCACCGGAATTTACACCTTCGCCGTCGATGAGCAGCTCGATAGTTACCATTTTGAATTCGAAACCGCACCGATACGCACAAGCCCTGCTAAAGTCACCTCCTTTCCGCTGCGTGACATCAGCTTAAGCGAGGAACTCACGCCGCCGCATATACCCACCGATCTCGGCTTTGAAGTCGCTATTTTAAGTACCACCATGGCCGATACCGCCAGCTGCACCGATGGCGACAACTGCCGCGTGCGTATTATCTATACGGAATCCACCGCAACCCGTCCCGCCCACCTCTCCAGCGTCGAACTGGTCGATCAACGCACGTGGAAAACCCTTGATCAAGCACTCTGGCTCGCGCGTCCGGGCTTACCCGGTGGTTTTTTTACCCCGGGCGGTGAATCGTTTGAGCGGCAGTTTTGGATTAATCCCGTGATATTCACCCATGTGTCACGTGGCGTGGGGGCATCCACCGTGCTACTGCGCGTTAAGTCACCTAAAACCAAAGCGCACCACAAAGTGGTGAGTCACACGGAGCTTCGCGCTGAGAATCATATTGGCGTTGATTTTGCAGCGCCACGCAACACGCCGGTAGTCAGCGTGGCAGATGGTCGGGTGATCTTTGCCGGACCTTATGGTGGCTATGGCAATCTCATCATCATCGAGCATCCCGGCGGCTATACGACCCACTACGGGCATCTCAATGGGTTTGCGACCAACACCTGGACAGGCGCTGAAGTGCATCGCGGCACGGAGATTGGCTATGTGGGTTCAACCGGTTTATCGACCGGCAATCACCTGCACTTTGAAATTCGGCTGAATGGGGCTTATTTGGATCCGCTGGATCCAAGCCAACCCTTCGCCCTTTGGATGTTGAGACGCACCGACTATGTGCCTTTAGTGAGGCAAATATTAGCCTCCTCGCGCACTTTATCCATGACGAGCTTGATCGCTGATGGCCAGCGGAGTCTCGCGCCACGAAGCCCCTGAGCCGATCGCCGTCTGAATCGAAGCTTAACGCTTCGCCAGAGCGTTTAGTTTTTTCCGCATCTCATTGAGTTTACCCAAACTCACTAGCGTCTTAAGCGCGTCGCGAAGAGGCTGCAAGGGATAACCCCCATACTGACCGCTCTCTTTGACGTCGTTGGTGACCGTAGAGCGACCCGCGAGCTCCACGTTATCGGCAATCGTCAAATGCCCCGCGACGACCGAGTTGCCGCCGGTCACAAAGTTCTTTCCGATGCGTGTCGAGCCCGCCATCATGAACCCGGCCGTATAGAAGCCGTTTTCGCCCAAATCACAGTTATGGGCGATATGACACAAATTATCGAGTTTGCTACCGGATCGAATCACCGTGGCAGTCAAGGTTGCTCGATCGATGGAGCAATTACCCCCGATCTCGACATCATCACCGATCCTTACAATACCGACTTGAGCAATCTTAACCGGCTTGCCATTTGCCTCTCTGCTGTAGGCGAAACCATCACTGCCGACCGTCGTGTGCGGGTGCACCTCACAGCGCGCACCCAACTCACAGCGCGCACCAATAAAGACCTGTGGGTGCAAAGTAGATCCCGGACCCACCACGACATCGTTTTCAATCACTGTGTGTGCGCCGACCCGACAATCATCACCCAGCACAGCCCGGGCACCGATCACGCAGTAGGGACCGAGTAACACCCGCTGACCGATCACCGCCGTCGAATGCACCACCGCCGTGGGGTGTTGGTCGCCCCATTGGCTAAAGCGCTCCGACTTCCCATCAAAGTGTTGCAACAACAGGCCCATGGCCGCGCGAACCTGCCCTGCCTGCAAAAAGCAGCAGGGAAAATCCAGCGAGGTGGGCACGGCAGCTGCAAGCGCCGCATCGACCACCACAATGGCCGGTTGGCAAGCGAGAACGGCAGCCAACTGACCCAGTTGACTCACAAACACCAGCGAGCCTTTTTGTGCCTCATCGGCACTCCGGCAGTGAGTAGCCGACAACTCCAGGTCGCCAGCGAGGTGAGTAAAGGCATTGGGATATTGACCGAGAATGGCGCGCGCGGTGAGCATGGAGCTAGATCCTAGGCGTGTCTGACGCCTCAAGGATACGTGAGTGGCGCGGATTGCGCCAAGGCGCAAAATGTGTCACCCCAAGCGCGCGATCCCGTCTGCTAGACGCTGACGGCCTGCAAGGGTATGGTTGCCCGCGCGGTCACATCACCGCGCCAGTTAAGCCAGCAATGATTGGCGTAGTCATACAGCTTGCAGCGCTCAACACATTCTTTGTACAGCGCCCAGTTTAAGCGATAGCTCAGCACTTCAGTGAAATGACTGTCTTTGAGCAGCCGCTGTGCACCGCGCAGACCAAACATGGCAATGCGCGGATTCACATGGTGCGCGTTATGTTCCATAATCCCATGCATCAACCAATCCAAACCAAATGGTAAGCGCACATTAGCGGTGGACGTCAGATACGCGCGTGCGGCTTGCCAGTCATGTCGGTTCTGAAACCAAGCAATGGTGGGGTGTGTGTGATGCACAAACACCACGAAGCCCATGATGCAGTTCCATAAAAGGAAAGGCAGCAGCACCGCCAGTGTGAGGAGTAGCCCAATGGATTGGTGAGTGTGTTGTGCCACCAGCACCACCCCCGTACACCAGGCGATCATCCCAACCGTAACAATGACGCTATCGATTTTATACTGGATACGGCCAGAGCCTATTTGCTTACGACTCGCAAAATACAGCTTTTTCCACCACAACTCTAAAAAGTAATACGCACCGCAACCAAAGCCTGAGCGATACAAGCGCTCCATCGACTGGCGAATGGGTCCCATCTCATCGAACTCGGCTTTCGACAAAGGGGTCCACACCTGATCACGGCCCTTCAAGTTATTAAAGCCATGGTGAGCCACGTTATGACCAACATCCCATAAACTAAAAGCGGTCATTGAAGGCAGAAACACCAATCGACCCACTAGATGATTCAGTGTTTTATTCGCGAAGTAACTGCCATGACACGCATCATGTCCAATGAGAAACAGGCGAACAATGGTGCCCGCGATCAAAAAGCTACCCAGCACTTTAAGGAGCACCGAAGTGATCAGTAAGGTAAAGGCCGAGGCGAGACCAAACGCTAGGAGGTCTGCGAAAGCCAGCAGGAGCGGCTGGACGGTGCCGTGCATAGCGACAGAGGCCAGTAGGGCTTTTCGATTCGGTGCGGATGTACTCATTCATCGAGCCTAGCAGCTTTGTGAGGGCTTTGTCCTACACGCAACCGAAGATATTGCGATGCACCAATTAATCAGCGCGTTGCACTTTAGCGCCACTGAGCGCCCATTTAGGCAGCGCTGAACCGATCCGTGGCGCTGACCAGCTCATGGATGGTGCCTGGCTCAAACGCCGAGTGCCCCGCATCGGGGACTACCTTAAAGAGCGCCTCCGGCCATGCCCGATGCAAGTCCCAGGCACTGGTCATTGGACAAATCACATCGTAACGACCCTGCACAATCACACCCGGAATCGCCTTTAAGCGGCTGGCATTCTCAAGCAACTGAGCGTCCGTCTGTAAGAAGCCTCTATTAATGAAATAGTGGCATTCGATGCGCGCAAACGCGGCGGCAAAGTCGGCATCACCGAAAGTGGCCACATAGTCTGTATTCAAATGCAGGTGGCTCGTCGCCCCTTCCCAGATTGACCAAGCCTTCGCAGCAGACAGCAACGTATCGGGGTCGCTGCTGGTCAGGCGCTGATAGTAGGCCGCCACCATATCGCCGCGCTCTGCGACCGGAATCGGTGCGACATATTGTTCCCAAAGGTCAGGGAACAAAGAGCCCGCCCCATAGGGGTTTTGATAAAACCACTCGATCTCGGATCGGCGTAACAAGAAAATGCCACGCAAAATGAGCTCAGTCACTCGCTCAGGATGCGTTTGGGCATATGCAAGACCCAACGTTGATCCCCAAGACCCACCAAATACCTGCCAGCGCTCAATACCTAAGTGAACGCGCAGTGACTCCATGTCCTCGACCAAGTGCCACGTGGTGTTCTCTATGAGACTCGCATGGGGCGTGCTGTGTCCACAGCCGCGCTGATCAAACAAGACAATGCGATAGCGCTTGGGATCGAAGAATTGGCGCATTTGGCCATTGGTCCCACCACCCGGGCCACCATGCACGAACACCACGGGTTTACCGGCTGGGTTGCCGCTTTCCTCAAAGTACAGTTCGTGATGCGAGGATACGGAAAGACGTCCTGTCCGGTATGGCTGAATCGAGGGATAAAGCCCGCGGCGTGTCGACGACTCAGGGTTTCGATCTGCCATAGTTGTCTCCAAAGATGAGCAACTCAGTTTACTCGCTCGCCCCTGCCGCGTCAGGTACTGCGCTGACAAAGCCCCTAGCCAATTACCAAACCGGCACCCGCTCAGCAGGAGCTAAATAAAGCGTCTGTCCTGGCTTCACTTCAAAGGCCTGATACCACGCATCAATATTACGCACAGAGCTCGCCCGATATTCAGACGGCGCATGTCCGTTTGTGAGCACCTGATTACGAAGCGCCTGTTCTCTGAACTTACCGCGCCAGTTATTTGCAAAGCCTAAGAAGAATCGCTGATCGCCGGTAAAGCCCGCCACCACATCGACACGGTGCTCACCTACTTCCGCATGATAGGCAGCGAGACTGGCGGTCAGCCCGCCGACATCAGCAATGTTCTCACTCAGAGTTTGCTGGCCATTAACAGCCAAATCTGGGAAAGGATGATAGGCATTAAACTGAGCAACTAAGCGCTCACCCGCCGCCTTAAAGTGTTTTAAATCATCTGGAGTCCACCAGTTACGTAATCGCCCTGCCTCGTCAAACATCGCTCCCTCATCATCAAAGCTGTGCGAAATCTCATGACCAATAATCGTACCGATCGCACCATAGTTTTGTGCCGGGTCGCCATTCGGATCAAAAAACGGCGGCTGTAATGCGGCGGCTGGGAAATTGAGCGCGTTCATGGCCGGCAAATTGACCGCATTCACCGTCTGTGGCTCCATCACCCATTCTGAGCGATCGACTGCTTTGCCCAATTTCGCTAATTGATAGCGGTACTCAAACCACTCGGCACGCTGCTCATTACCATACGCATCGTCTTTTGAAATCTTAAGCTCTGTGTAGTCGCGCCAAGAATCGGGATAACCCACGCCAACCCTAATGACTGCCAACTTCGCTTTGGCACTGGCTTTGGTCGCCGCTGACATCCAATCTAGTGCATCAATGCGCTCTTTAAAAGCAGCCCGAATGTGCTCCACCATGGCAGCGACACGCGCTTTGGCTTCTGGTGAAAAATACTTCTCGGCGTATAACTTGCCAGCGGCATCACCAAGGGCTTGATCGGTACTCGCAATCGCTCGCTTCCAGCGAGGTCGCTGTTCTGGCGTACCATTGAGGGTGTGGCCATAAAATGCAAAGTGCTCATCACCCACGCTCTTTGGCAACACCGCACTGCTGCTCTCCATGGCATGCAATAACAGCAGATCTTTCCAGGTCTCAATCGGTTGGCTTGCGACCAGCTTAGCAATGCCCTGAACGGCACCCGGCTGCCAAACGATAAGTTCCTGCTGCTCACGCGGCAGGTGGGCGGCGGTCCACAGCACCTCCCAATCAATACCCGGCGCACGACGATTGAAGTCTTTGCGGTTCCAGCGGTTATTGCCTTTCAGCACATCTTGAGTGACCTCAACCGTCGAATGCACTTGAGCAATTCGTCGCTCCAGCGCAATGATTTTGGCCGCCCGCGCGTTGGCATTCGCCAGACCAAGCAACCCCAACATCTTCTCCACATGCGCGGCATAGGCGACACGAATGGCAGCCATTTTCGGAGAACCATCGAGATAGTAACCGCGATCCGGAAGGCCCAGACCGCCCTGCAAAATGAAAGGCACATAACGCTCTGGATGATTGAGGTCTTGTGCGATCCACAGGCCGAATAAGTGGCTCGTATAGATTTTTGTGGCATTGAGCACATCGACATCGGCGCGCAGCGTGCCACCTAAGTAGCCGCTCAAAGCGCGGCGATCACGAATCAAAGACAAATCATGGCGCGTTTGATCAAGCGGAGTTAAACCGCGCGCCTCAATACCGGGCTCATCCATGAACGCGCGATAGTAATCGCCCAACAAGCGCGCCTCGCTGCCGGCAGGTGCCGGACTGCCAGCGGCTGTTTGAATAAGATCCGCCAAACGCTTCTCAGTCAAATCGAATAAAGAAGCCCACGTGCCCGCTGAACTGCGATCCGCCGGAATCTCGGCTTGTTTAATCCAATTGCCATTCGTAAACAGAAAAAAATTATCGCCAGGCGCCACGGTGCGATCGATCGCACTGACATCCAAACCAGCGGGCAAAGGAGGGACAGCAGTAGAAGGCTCGGCAGCCAAGACGCTGACCGGACCCATCAGCGACCAACACAACGCAGCACACAGCAATCGGTACATGAGTCAATCCTTACGCTCGGGTGTCTTATGCAAGCTCGGCACACAATGGCCATCGACAGAGCCCCATGATAGCGTCCGCTTCCTGTCGATCGGCAAGCGCTTGATCTCGCGCGCTTTATCGGACTGCGAACGGCAGTCGTCGAGAGCCGGTGTCATAATGGAGTGCATGGTCAGCAGTCGCGCATCTATATGGTTGCAACGTAATGATTGTATTAAGAAAACCGTATCTTCTTTATCTAGGATCCGCCACCGCGCCGACGGACGCGAAGACGGGTTTTGGCCTCAGAGACTGGTGCGGCACCGATGTGCTCGGTGAATGGTCGTATACCGATGCCACGGTGCGCTTAGGGCTGCCACGCCTATCGCCCGCCGAGGCCGCCGCACAGGGTGCCGGTTCGATCGTAATTGGGGTCGCACCCGTCGGTGGCGTGCTGCCCGACACCTGGCTGGCTGATCTGGAAACGGCGCTTAAAAGCGGTCTCGATGTGGTCAGCGGCCTGCACACGCGGCTCACGAGTTTTCCAAGACTGGTGGCTGCTGCACAGGCGCACGGGGTACGTCTCATTGATGTACGCCACTGCGTGCAGCATAGCCAGTGCGCGACCGGCGCTCGACGCAGCGGCAAACGCTTACTCACCGTCGGCACCGATTGCGCGCTCGGCAAAAAATACACCGCGCTGGCGCTCACCCGCGCGCTCAAAGACAAGGGTCTTCCCGCCTCCTTTCGAGCCACTGGCCAAACAGGCATCCTGATCGCTGGCGAAGGTATTCCGATGGATACTCAAGTCGCCGACTTCATCGCCGGTGCCGCCGAGGCACTCACGCCTGACAATGATCCGCTGCACTGGGATGTGATTGAAGGACAAGGGTCTTTATTCCATCCCGCTTATGCCGCGGTGACCTTAGGCCTACTGCATGGCTCACAACCAGATGCTATCGTGCTTTGTCATGACCCGTCACGACGCTGCTTAGAAGGCTATCCGCAAGTCCTGATTCCACCACTTGCCGAGGTCATCGCACTGTACCTCGCGACAGGCAAGCTCACCAATGCAAAGATCCGCTGTATTGGGATCAGCATCAATTCATCAAGTCTCGATGAACCGACCTGGCGGCAGTATCAAAGCCAACTACACAGCGAACTCGGACTGGCGGTGTGCGATCCGATGCGAGGGGGCGTGGACGCTTTGGTTACCGCCGTGCGCGCCCTATGATTAAGCTCTTCTGCGAAATCGAGACATGGGAATTAGTCGAAGCTTTTACTATTGCCCGAAGTAGCATCACCCATATCCCGGTGATTAAAGTCACCCTCACTGATCATCAGGGCGTACAAGGGGTGGGCGAGGCAGCCGGTGTGGATTACGATGGTGAAACGCCACACAGCATGGCCGCCCAAGTGGCCGCCGTTGCCTCACAACTCACTGACATGCTCACTCAGCAGACACTGGCCACGCTGTTGCCGCGAGGGGGTGCGCGCAATGCCCTCGACTGCGCTTTGTGGGACTTGCGCGCTAAACAAAGCGGCGTACCCGCTTGGCAGCGCGCAGGATTAACGGCGATGGCACCGGTCACCACCGTATTCACTTTGGGTCTTGGGAACGAAGCCGATACCCGCCGCAAAGCACGCGACGCCAGGGCTTACCCCTTGCTGAAGCTCAAGATGGACAAAGATCGACACATCGACATCGTGCGCATCGTCAGGGAAGAACATCCCCAGGCGGAGATTTTGGTAGATGCCAATCAGTCGTGGTCCAGATCGCAACTCGAGACCCTGTTACCTAGCTTCCAAGCGCTCTCCGTGACTCTCATTGAGCAGCCCGTCCCGCGCGGCGATGATGCGAGCCTTAAAGGCCTTAAAAGCTTAATTCCATTAGCGGCTGATGAATCCTGCAGTGATGCCACATCCGTCGGTGGCTTAGCACCTTACTATCAGTACATTAATATCAAACTCGATAAAACCGGCGGACTCACCGAAGCACTCGCGGTGGTGGCGGAAGCCAAACGTCACCGAATGGGTTTGATGGTGGGCAATATGTGTGGCACCTCGTTAGGCATGGCGCCTGCGTTTATCATTGCCCAGTACTGTCACTACATAGACCTCGATGGTCCACTTCTGCAACGTGCAGACCGCGCGTCTCCCATTGAGTATAAGCGCGGCGTGATGCACGCGCCGCGTCCTGAGCTCTGGGGCTAGCCGGACCTCAGCAACGTGCCTTATAATCTTTGTATGCATCGTCACCGCCGCACGCGCTTGCTTCGCTGGATTTTGCCGTTGGTTTTTGGCCAGCTGCTCCTGCCGATGGGCGTAATGCCAGGACAGGTACGCGCGCATGCCGCACTGATCATGTGCAGCACCCACACAAGCGTCTTGCATTCAGTCAGTGACTCACAAAACGACCCACCATCCACTCATACCAGCGTCCATAAAGACAGCGTCTGTCCGTTCGCAACCGTGGCGCTATCAGGCCTCACCCCCACCGACGCACGCGTCGTTCAGCGTGTGGCCACTTCACCTCCGCCGTGGAATGCCACCGCGCAAGCCAATCCTCCCGCCGGCTCACCCCGCATGAGCCCAGACACCGGTCCACCGACCCGCTTCATGTGATGCAAAAGGCGCGCAGCGCTTTTGAGTGACCTGCAGGGGCAGGTATTGCATAGCATGAGATCGCCCTGCGCGACTCGTCGGGAGTGAATGGATATGAACCGTCGACTCGATTTTTCCTATGGATACACCCTCACGGGCTGCGTCCTAGTCAGTTTCATTTTTTTTAGCGCCTCCACCTTCGCCTGTGCTACCTGTGGCTGCACCTTAGACTCTGATGCGGTCAACGGCCTAGGCGCCACCACAGGCTGGCATCTGAGTCTTGAGTTGAATTACATCAATCAGGATCAACTGCGAACGGGTAGCCACTCAGCGAGCGTCGCCTCCGTCGTGAACACACCCGCTAACCCCGCGCTCGGTGGTGGTGAGATCGAACATCAGACCCTCAATCGCTATCTGACCACCGGTCTCAGCTACAGCCCTCACAAGGACTGGCGTATTGATCTTAAAATCCCCTACATCAGTCGGGACCACAGCACCTATGGTGAACAAGAAAGTCCGTATACACCGAGTGAGTCAGCAGTCGAGCAACTCTCGAGCGTGCATGTGGGCTCCCTGGGTGATATCAAGCTAATCACCAGTTACCTAGGCCTACTGCCTACGCGTAATTTAGGTATTCAATTCGGAGTCAAGTTACCCACCGGCGACCATGGCAGTCGCATACTATTCAGCACGGGTCCCGGCGCCGGTACGCCACTCGATGCCAGTCTACAGGCGGGGACCGGTAGCACCGATGTGATCATGGGCGCGTACTATGTAAAGGCCATCAGTCAAACCATAGATGCCTTTGCTAGCAGTCAGTTTCAGGCGGCGATTAAACAACCCCGAGTTGACATCGGCCACGATTACCGGCCAGGCAATACAGCCACCGTCAGTATAGGCGTACGCTACCTAGAGAACCCGCGTTGGATGCCTGCGATTCAACTCAATCTCTCGCACCGAAGCGCTGATCAAGGCGCACTCGGCGATCCCACCGGCACCGCCGGTAGCGTCGCCTATCTCAGCCCAGGCATGACGGTGCAAGTCACTCATCGACTCCATGCATACGGATTTATGCAAGTCCCGATCTACAGCCACTTGAGTGGATATCAGCTCTTTCCCCGCTGGACCGCCTCCGTGGGCTTGAACTATGCACTTTAAAAAAATAAATCGCCGTCGCCTGCTAAAAGATGCCGCCGCACTCACCGCACTCGGCCTAGGTGGGCTACTGCCGACCGAGAGCCTAGCCGCGCCCCTGCGCCTCGGTCAGCCAGCCCCTGAGGCCACCTTGATTAGTCTCAATGGCACCCACTACAGCACACACGATCTGCTCGGTCGCGTGGTGGTCCTCACGTTCTGGGCGACCTGGTGTCTCCCCTGTCGCCGCGAATTGCCAGCACTTTCTACCTATGCGGCCCGTCAGGAGGCCGCTGGCCTGACGGTATTAGGCTTTTCTTTGGACGATACCGATCAGTACACCGCAGTCCATGAAATCGCGCAAACCTTAAGTTTTCCTGTGGGGTTCTTTAACGCCACCAGCGCACCCGGCTACGGACGGATTTGGCGAATGCCAGCGAATTTCACCATCGATCGCGAAGGCAAGCTGGCTGACAACGCGTGGGATGATAAACAAGAGCCCGGCTGGACCACAGAGCGCTTAGAGCGCGTGCTCAGTCCGTTGTTACAGAACGAAGGCGGGCAAACTAAAATGTTTTGAGGATGCTGTCTAGGGACGACAGCGTTGCGAAAAACCCGGAACGGTTTGCACATCCGAACCTTCGCAGGCGAAAAAATCAATGAGCCCTGGCTGACCTGCGTAGCCTAGATAGGGGGTGATACCGAAGAGATGCTCGATGCTTTTCAGAAACGCATAGTGGTTAAAGGGGGTATGCGCGACCGTACCGGCCACGAGTGCCGGTGACAACAACAAAGCGCCCGTCCGATCGCCACCAAAGTAATCAAAGGTGATGGTGTCATCGCCCCACGTCGCCACCTGCGGAAACGCTGCCAAGTTAGGACCCGGCTGCTCGTTGCAGCACACCGCACCCGGATAGTGCTGCAGATGACCGCCGGCTGGATTTGGCATCTCTGGCACATCGCCTTCATCAAACAAAATCACCAACAACCCATCTGCACGATAGGCAGGTGACTGCAAGATGCGCGGGACCCACGTGCGAAGAAATTCATCCGCAGAGACCAGTCCACCCGGCTCGCCCGTCGTGCACGGCGCATCGTGCCCGTCATGACACAAATTGGGCGCAATAAAAGAGAAATTGGCCGTGGTCGCTGCGCTGTGCAGATCACGCTGCAATAGCCGCAGATTAACCACCTGCCGCCGACAAGTCGGCGAATCCAACACCGAATGAAAATAGACAAAAGGATTATGTCGTGCGGCGTATTGATCTCCTAACGGCACTCGCCGGCTAGGCCCTGCAGCCGCTTGCGTCGGGTCGGGTTGGTTGAGCGGCACACTGCCGCAGGTCGCCGCCTCGCGCGCTGGATCATTCCCCATATCTTCCATGTAAGCGCGCCAGCTTTTGTGGTGGCGAGTTAACTGTTGAACCAGCGTGTCCACATGCGCCGGATACACACACCCTCGCCCGATCACTTGACCGTCGGCGGTCGTGCCTTGACTAACAAAATCCTTAAACACGAGGCAGTCATCGCGGGTATCTGGATTGGCTGCCTGACCACTGATCATCGCGATGTAATTGGGGAGACTGTAATGCGAGGTGCCAAAATAGTGTGTCAGCAACACGCCCTGCGCTGGCAATACGTGCGCCAAAAAAGGTGCAGGCGATTGCGACGAGAAAGTATCCTCATAGGCTTCGTTCTCCAGCACAATCACGAATACATGGCCCATAGCGACAGGCCGACTCGCGACCGGTGCCATCGACCGCGCGTCACCGGCCCACGCGCCGTTCAGCGCACTGATTTCTAGCAAGACAGACAGCGCCGCACCCACCCACTCAGGCTTCCTTATCCGACGTCGCACTGTTTGTTTCATGCACTGCCGCCCTCATGTCCTCGCCTCAAGCCTACGATAACGCTAACCCGCTGTTTTTAAAAGCATGTCCCTATCGCCGCACTCGCCATGGCAGTCCATCGTGCCAACTACGTATAGCCGCGGACGTTGCCCTGCGCCACATTAGTGCCCGCTGCCTGAACTCTCATTGTGAAAAGCAAACGCCCATGATCCGACTAGCCGTGCTGACCAGTGGCGGTGATGCCCCCGGCATGAATGCCGCGCTGCGTGCTGTGGTGCGCATGGCGCGTGCCACCGGGTATGAGATCGTCGGCATCCCGCATGGATTCACAGGGCTCATGGCAGGGGAATATCGTACTTTGAGCGCCCGTGATGTGGGCGGCATCATTGGATTAGGCGGCACGCTGCTTGGCACAACGCGCTGTGTGGCCCTCAAAACCACGCCAGGTCTACAGGCGGCGGTGGCGTCACTTAAACAACACGCCATCAATGGACTCATTGTCATTGGCGGCAACGGCTCGCAAGCGGGCGCCTACGCACTCAGCCGTCTGGGGGTCCCGGTGATTGGGATCGCAAGCACTATCGACAATGACCTCTCCGGAACAGACATCAGCATTGGAGTCACCACCGCCCTTGACGTCGCGGTTGAGGCCATCGATCGACTGCGAGTCACTGCAGCGTCCTTGCGGCGCGCTTTTTTGGTGGAGGTCATGGGCAATCGCTGTGGCTATCTCGCTCTCATGGCAGGACTTGCCAGCGGTGCTGAAGCCATTATGTTGCCAGAAGTTAAGTTTTCTCCCGAAGCACTCATGCATCAGCTGCATCGATTCTATGATCAAGGTCGCACCCATGCGATTGTGGTGGTTGCGGAGGGCGCGGCACACAATGCCGATCAAATCGATCAATTTTTTACGAGCCATCCTGGACTGGCCAGTTTCGACACACGGGTCACTAAGCTTGGCCACATACAGCGCGGCGGGGCACCGGGTGTATTCGATCGCATTCTAGCCACTCGCCTAGGCGCTGCCGCCATCGAACAGGTAACCCTCGGCCGCTGGGGCCACCTGGTGGGTTATTTGAACGGTGACATCACCACCACGGATCTTAAGATCGTCAATACCAGCGAAAAACGGCTGCCATCGGACGTCCTTCATTTAGCCAATGCACTGGCCTGTTAGTCACACTCTCGGGAGTCAAAGAAGATGCAACTCAAAGATATCTGCACCGTAGATGTAGTGACTTGCCAAAGAAACACCAGCACGACCGAAGCGGCACAACTGATGCGCAAACACCACGTGGGTGATCTCGTCGTGGTGGACGATCCAAACGGCGAGCGCACGCCGGTCGGCGTGGTGACCGATCGTGATCTGGTGATCGAAGTCTTAGCCCTAGGCCTCGACCCCGCCACAACCTCGGTCATGGCGTACCTGCGCACTCCGGTGGTGGTGGCGAGGGACAGCGAAGACAGCACCATCGCATTGGAGCGCATGCATGCCCATAAGATCCGACGAATGCCCATCATCGATGGCCAAGAGCAACTGGTGGGGATGATCACCCTCGATGATTTACTGGCCTTACACGCCAGACAAGCCGGAGCCTTGGCACATATTATTGAAGAAGAACAGGCGTTCGAACGCAGAGTACGCCGCTAGTCGAGCCATCGACATCAGCTTCACGCGAACGGTGCGATTACTGACAAAGCGATCGCTTGCCGACGGCCATTAAACACTGAGCGTTGGGTAATCGGTATAGCCACGCTCATCGCCGCCATAAAAGGTGCGGCGATCATAAGCATTTAACGGGGCGCCTAAGCGAAAGCGCTCGACTAAATCGGGATTGGCAATATACGCACGGCCAAAAGCCACGGCATCGGCATGCTCCGCCTCAATAGCCTTGGTCGCGCTGATTTGATCAAAACCACCCGCCGCAATCACCGGCCCCAAGAACTCTGCGCGAAGTTTGGCAGCCAGATCCGAGGTCGCTGTTCCTTCCGGGGTATCCGCCGATTCACGCGGCTCAATCACATGAATGTAGGCCAAGCCGCGATTGCTCAAGTGGGTCACCACATAATCGTAGAGCGCGACAGGATCCGAATCCTTCATGTCATTGAAAGACCCACCCGGTGACAGGCGAACACCGATGCGATCGGCACTCCACGCCGCCGACGCGCTGTCGATGATCTCAAGCAACAAGCGCACCCGATTCTCGATGGATCCCCCATAGCGATCGATGCGCTGATTGGTGCCATCTTCCATGAATTGATTAATTAAATACCCATTGGCGGCATGCAACTCCACCCCATCAAAGCCCGCCTCCTGCGCATTTTTAACGGCTTGCGTGAACTGCATAATCACCGTGGGGATTTCTGCTAAGTCCAACGCCCGTGGCACTTCAAACGCTGTGGGCTGACCTTGGGCGGTCACGTGCTTGCCGCGGGCGGCAATCGCTGAAGGGGCCACCGGCAAAGCACCGCCGACTTGCATCGAGGAATGCGAGATGCGACCCGTGTGCCATAACTGCATCACGATCAGACCCCCTTTGGCATGGACCGCCTCGGTGACTACTTTCCAAGCAGCCAATTGGGGCGCCGAATAAATCCCGGGCGCACCCGGATAGCCACGGGCACTTTCGACAATGTCGGTGGCCTCTGTAATCAATAAGCCACCCGGATGGGCTCGCTGTCCGTAGTACGTGGCATGCATCGGCTGAGGCACATCACCCGGTTGTGCCGCCCGCCGACGACTCAATGGCGCCATCACCACCCGATGCTGAAGCTGTAAGGCGCCTAAGCGCACAGGAGTTAGCAAAGCAGGCGTAGTCACGCAGCATCCTCAACGGTCGGCAACAAAGCAGCCGAGTGTATGCCAAAAAGAAGGTCGCCTCGGCAGCCACGCGGCCACCACCAACCGACGCATCGCAGCAAAGCGCTGTTCTACATAAAAATACGGTTAAGTTTGCGTAAAACCACACAAAACCTGTTTTTTATCAAGCACTCCGAGCCCACCTAGGCTAGACTCCGCGCCCTCCCCCGGCCCGCGACGATCCGCTATGACAGACAAAACCCCCCCCTTGCCGCGTGCCTTTGCCGATCTTGGCCTCTCCGCCGCCGTACTCGCGGGCTTAGCCGATGTAGGCTACGAGTCACCGAGCCCCATTCAAGCGGCCTGCATCCCGGTGATGCTGAATAAGCAGGACTTGTTAGGCCAAGCACAAACGGGCACAGGCAAAACGGCGGCGTTTGCCTTACCGATTTTATCGATGATTGACGTCACTCGCCGTGAGCCACAGGCCTTGGTGATGGTGCCCACCCGCGAGCTCGCTATTCAAGTGGCTGAAGCCTTTCAAAAATACGCGGGCCGCTTACCGGGCTTTCATGTGCTCCCCATTTATGGTGGCCAAAGCTACACCCCCCAGCTCAACGCACTCAAGCGTGGCCCACAAGTTATCGTGGGCACACCGGGTCGTATCATCGACCACTTGGATCGCAAGACTTTAAGTTTGGCGACCTTGCGCTTCGTGGTGCTTGATGAAGCCGATGAAATGCTGCAAATGGGTTTTGTCGAGCCAATTGAGTCCATTTTAAGACAAGCACCCGCAGAACGGCAGGTGGCTTTGTTCTCTGCCACCATGGCGCCCCCCGTTAAGCGTATCGCACAAAAACATCTGCGTTCACCGCAAGAAGTGGCGATCAAATCAAAAACCAGCACGGCCACCAACATCAAGCAGCGCTACTGGTTGGTGGAGGGCATTCATAAACTCGATGCGCTCACCCGCATTCTCGAAGTGGAGCCTTTCGATGCCATCTTGGTCTTTGCTCGCACCAAGCAGTCTACCGTGGAGCTCGCTGAAAAATTAGAGGCCCGTGGCTTCTCGGCAGCCGCTCTAAATGGCGACTTATTGCAGGCACAGCGCGAACGCACCGTAGCTGCCTTAAAATCAGGCGCCATCGACATCTTGGTGGCCACCGATGTCGCCGCAAGAGGGCTCGATGTCGAGCGCATCAGCCATGTCATTAACTTCGACGTTCCTTACGACAGTGAGTCCTATGTACATCGCATCGGACGCACCGGTCGCGCCGGTCGCAGCGGCGAGGCGATTTTATTCATCGCTCCCCGCGAACGAAACATGCTGCGCATCATTGAGCGCGCCACCCGTCAGCCCATCGAGGCCATGAGCCTACCCACACCGCATGATGTGAATCGTCGACGCGTTGAAAAGTTTAAAGAACGACTGACCGCGGCCTTAGCCACACCTGCTCATGAGATCTTCCGATCGGTGATCGAGGAATACACCCATGAGACCGGCACGGATTTAGTCGACGTTGCAGCCGCTTTAGCCAGTCTGGCACAAGGGGATAGTTCGCTGATCTTAGGTGATCGCGCCCAGGCACCCGCAAGCGATCGGCCAGAGCGCGCCAAGATGCTAGGACCTGAAAGCCGCGCCACACGTCCAGGCAAACCAGAACGCGCCGGTCGACCCTCTTTTGCGGCAGACAGTGAACACAAACGCCCTCGTGCTCGGCGTGGCCATGAAGAACCACAGACCATGTATCGACTGGAGGTCGGACGTAAGCACGGCGTGCAGCCTGGCAATATCGTGGGTGCGCTCGCACACGAAGCGGATCTGGCCGGCTCGCAGATCAATCGCATCGACATTCAAGAAGACCATACCTTCGTCAACCTACCAGACAGTATGTCGCCCAAGATTCTGGCAAAGCTGCGGCGCATGAAGGTTGCCGGCCAACGACTGGACATCAGTCGCGTGGATGGTCGCCCGGACGCCTAAGTGCGTTTTTAATCAGCACCGCGCCATGCTGGAATGCACAGCGCCTTCGATCCGGCTATTACCGGCCTCACATCGGCTGCGTGAGGCCTTGCTAATCTACTGAGCATCAAACCATTGATGCACGGCGTGCACGAGTTCTGGCAGCGCGGATGCAAAACGCAGATCACCGCCACCGCGCATTTCAAGATACGTGAGCTGCAAGTCCCCCGGCGCCGCGGCCAGTAAAGTCGCAAGCCCCGGTTTACTAGGACCTGCCGACTGGTTAACGCTCTTCTTGTATTGTCCAGAAAAATCGTCTGCGCGCTGTTTTAAGACGCTGCGGATTAAGCCAATTTGCTTGGCATCACTGGATTCAATGGCCGTCACATGCAACACGCCCCCATTGGCAGTTTTTGCAAAAATCTCAGTGACGGACTTCGGATCGTAACTGGCGTTAGTCGGCGTATCGAATACATTGTCAGACACCGCGCGTTTTTCGCTGTGGCTGCTACTCATGGGGTTATTCATGCCGCTGTTCATACCACCCCCCGGACCCACAGCCAGCGCCGGACTCACTACAGCCACCCATAAAAAAAGCCTACTCATCCTGAGTCGCATACGCTCTCCCGTTAACGCGGCATAGGCCGCTCGCACACCCCGAGGGTGGTCTTCCCGCCTGATCAGCGCCAACCCTGTTGCCATTGAGTGACATCTTGCAGCGCCTGCCAAGGCAGCGCTTGCTGCGTTTTAGAGTAGACAGCTTCCAGCAGCACACTCACAAGCGGTGCGCCCTCGGTCTCAGGCTCCACCCACGCCACCACCATAAAATGCTTTTCCTTACCGCGCGGCACCACGGCGGTCCACTTACTGTGCAATAGCTTTTTAGGGCTCAGACGTCGCTCTACAGTCGCCATCGATGGATCAACGGGCGTGTTCATTCACAATACTCGGCGGCCGGTTTTGGCCACGACAATATTGACCGACTCCGTATTGGGATCAAACACAATCTCAATATCTCCGCGATCCAGCTGCCGTCTGACTTGCGCCACTTTGGTATCGAGCGTCACTTCACGCTCACCATAGTCAGTGCCTTCGCGCAGCACAAAAGACTCAATCAACTTGTACAGCGTCTCTGCAGGCAACTCGCCATGCGGAATACTCACCGGCGGTAGGGGTTCCGCCTCTTCAGGGGTCATCATATCGGCTCCGATTTAAGCTTAAGCCTTGCCTGTCGGCCACACACGAAGGCCGCCTGTTTAGTGAGGACACGGCACCTGCAGCCTGCTACTCAACCCCTCGTCTTTTTAAGTGAATCGCCCGGGCGACGGTCAGGCGATATCGTCACCCGGCACGAGCCTCTATACTAAGGCATCCCCTCTCATTGGAGCGCCGATGTCGCAGCCCTTCTCCACGGAACATCTGGAAGTCAAAATCGCTCACCTCGATCAGGCGGTGCACGAACTCTCACAGGCGCTGTATCAACAGCAAACGCGAATGGATGCCCAGGAGCGCCTGATCAGAGAACTCCTCGAACGACTAGAGTCCTCCGATCGCGGCGGTGCGAGCTCCAGCGCTCAATTTGAGATCCCGCCCCACTACTAAATAAATCAATGTAAGGCGCACGCGCCACTCAGCGCTAAAAATAGTATATAATTGATTTATATCATATTTATGTTAAATTTAGGCGACCTTGCACTAAGCTTAGAATCAACGCGTCTTAGACAATTCACCGGCCCTTGACTACAGTGGCGCCTGCGACTGGGCCAGCCCCGTCCTGACTGGGGGCGTTTTAATAAAAAAAACAGCTGCCCCGTCAGTATCCGATTCATTCTTGGGAGAACACTATGATGAGCCAGAGCAATTACACAGGCGCCTCCATGCGCACCCTAATCAGCACGATCTTAAGCGCAGGTCTGACGCTAATCATCGCCAACAGTGCCCTCGCCGATAACGCGGGTCCGAGTGCGGACGTCTTAGGTGACATCATCGTCACCGGCACGCGCCAAAGCGGCATGGCGGTATTAGACAGCCCAGCTCCGGTTCAGTTGCTGAGTGCGGATGCCCTGCGCGCCGCCTCTGGCAGCCCTGATCTTATGTCAACGCTCGCCCAGGTTGTCCCATCTCTCAACCTGCAGGCTTTTGGCTTTGACATGGCCGGCCAAACCTTACAAGCACGGCTTCGCGGCCTGAGCCCTAACCACGTGCTGATTTTAGTCAATGGAAAGCGTCGCCACACCACCGCGAACTTGGCGATTGATACCGGCTCGAGCTTTCAGGGCGGTGCCAACGTTGATCTTAACTTCATCCCACTCGATGCGATTGATCACATCGAAGTGCTAACCGACGGCGCAGCCGCTCAGTACGGCACCGATGCCATTGCCGGTGTGATCAACATCATCTTGAAAAAGAACTCATCGGGCGGATTACTGAATGCGAGCTACGGCCAATATGGCACCAGCGGTGGCAAGACCAATGATGTCAGTGCCAACGTGGGCCTTGAGCCAAGCACTGGCGCCTATTTTAACTTGACTGGCGCTTACCGAGGCCACGGCCACAGCTTTGTAGGGGCCATCGACGAACGCGTGGTTAATCTCAATACGGACCCTCTTAACGATGGTTACCCGATTGACGCCAATACAGTGAATGCTCCGGGATACCCGTTTCTCAATCGCATCTCCGGCGATGGCGCCGTGAAGCAGAAAACGATGCTGTTAAGCGCGGGTGTCGACTTTGCAGGTGGCAGTGAATTGTATTTTGTGGGCAGCTACGGACATAAAGACGCCGCCTCCTACGAAAATTATCGACTGCCGCACAAGGCCCATTACATCGATCCACAAAACCCAGGCGTCACCATCTATCCCTATCCCTTCGGCTTTACGCCGCAAGAGTCGAGCAATGAAGATGACTACCAGTTAAATGTGGGTTTCAAGGGAATGGTCGGCGCATGGAATTACGACATCGGCACCGGCTTTGGTGGCGACAAGGTCTCTATCTCGACATTGCACTCTTGGAACACAGGCTATTCAGCAGACTTTAACGTCCCCACACCCACCGATTTCTATGATGGCTTTTTAAAAGCAAGCCAATGGGCCACCACGGTCGATGTCAATCGTGACATCGACATGGGTTGGGCAGGGCCTCTCAACGTCGCTTTCGGTGGCGAATACCGCAGGGAGACCTATGAGATTGGCGCGGGGGTGCCGATTTCTTGGCAAGACGGTGGTGCGGCTGGCTACGCAGGCTTTACACCCGCAGACGCCGGCTCCCATGACCGAACTAACGAGTCGGTCTACGTTGATTTGGCAGGCAAGCCCATCGACAAATTGCGCTTAGATGCCGCAGCTCGCTTTGAGCACTACAGTGATTTTGGTAATGCCACGGTGGGGAAACTCACCGGTCGTTATGACTTCTCGCCAGAGTTTGCCCTGCGTGGCACCTTGAGCAATGGCTTTAGAGCGCCGACGCTGGCGGAGGAAAACTACACCTCCACCACCGTATCCCCAGCCGCCGCGTATGTGCAGTTAGCTCCTAACTCGCCCGGTGGTCGCCTGCTCGGCTTAGGCGATGGCTTAAAGCCTGAGCACTCCGTCAGCCTGAGTTTAGGTGCCATCTGGCGTCCACAACCCGGCATGAGTGTGACCTTAGATGCCTATCAAATCACCGTAACCAACCGCATCGTGGGCAGCGGATCATTGGTGGGAACTGATTACGACGGCAATGTCGTCTCGAGTATAATTAATAGCGCTATCGTCGCGAGTGGCAACGAACTAGATCCGACGGTGTCATTTAAAGGCATTAACGTGTTTGCCAATGGCATTGATACCCAAAGCCGTGGGATTGATTTGGTGTTTGACTTCCCGGTCAACTACCTCTTTGGCAAGATTGATTGGTCTATTGGTGCGAACTACAGCAAGACCTCGGTCACTAAGTACGCCACCACGCCGGCCGCGATTGCTGGTGGCAACCCACCGATCAATGAGTTGTATGACCCCAATGCCTACTCGAACCTAACCACCGCCAATCCAAAATATGTGGTGAATCTGGGCGCGCTCTATACTCGCGGTAAGCTCTCCGTGAACCTGGTGGAGAAGATCTACGGTCCTTCCTCCGATTGGGAAAGCGATGATGGTGATAACGGCTATGGTGGTCCTTACCCTCCCTGCGTGCCTCGCGGTGGTTTATTCATCTGCGCCGGCAATCTTGATTATTTTCAGAACCACATCGGCGTGACCCCGATTACCAACCTTGATGTGAGCTATAAAGTCACCAGTCAGCTCACGGTGAACGCAGGTGCGCTGAATCTGTTCAATAAGTTCCCGCCACTGATCAATGCCACGCAATTGGCCCATGAGAACAACCCGTATTACGGCGACAATGTCGGCACCAATCAATACGCGCTGTTCTCACCGTTTGGCATAAACGGCGGCTACTACTACATCAAGGCAAGCTATAAATTCTGATGCGCTGATCTGATCTGGCCGCAAGCTCAGCTTGATCCGGCCGTTCAAGGCGGTAGCGACGCAGTCGTTACCGCCTTTTTTAATGCACCTCTGTTAGGCTTTGACGATCATGCCATCGGATTCCGACGTGACCACCCGACTCAGTCCAAGTCTCGATGAGAACGAAAGCCGCGAAGCGGTCGTACGCGCCGTCGGGCCCAGTCGGTTTCTTTGGATCGTGTTGCCGTATGCCATCTACATTGGTTTCACTACCAACGGCGGCGCATCGCTCTTATTGCGGCGCGCGGGACTGTCGGTCGGTGAAGTGGCGAATGCTATTGCGCTGCTCGGTATTCCGGCCACCCTTTATTTTCTTTGGAGCCCACTCGCCGATCTGTGGCTGCCACGACGCACCTGGTACGCATTATCGACCAGCCTCGCCGGCATCGCGCTCGCAGTGGGCTGCTGGATACTAGAAAAAGACCCCAGACTGTCCATTTGGATTTTCTTCATTGGCATGCTGTTTTGCATGCTCATCTCATCGGCTTACGGTGGCTTGATGGCTTCACTGGTGGCCCCCGAGCAACGCACCCGCGCCTCAGCCTGGGCACAGGCGAGCAACTTAGGGGGTGGGGCTGTCGGTCCAGGCATTCTGTTGTATGTCGCCTTACACATCACCTCCTCTGCGTGGGTGTTGATCGCACTGGCCCTGGTGATGTTGCCCATGATGGCCCTCATTGGGCTTCAAGAACCCGTGCGCGCGCCCACACCCGGCTTTCGCTTGCATCTCAGTGAGATTGGGCATGAGTTACGTGACACCTGCCTGCTGCCACGAAATTTCTTTGGCTTGTTATTGCTGCTCGCGCCACCGGGCGCCGGCGCGTTGATTGGCTTGCTGCCGGCGATTTCGCCTGACTATCACGTGGCCGGTGCTTCGGTGGTATGGATCAATGGCATCGGCGGTGGCTTACTGATGGCAGTGGGTTGTTTGGTAGGCGGCTGGGTGCCACGCTTTGACCGGCGCATCGCCTATGCCCTCGCAGGCGCTCTCAATGCCTTACCCGCTGGCTACTTGGCCTTCGCGCCACCGAATACCACCACCTATCTGATCGGCACCGTCACGTACTTATTCACCATTGGACTGACGTCCACCTTATCGATGGATTTGGTCCTCGACATGGTGGGGGCGGCCGGTCGCAGCGGCAGCCTGCGCTACTCAATCTTAAGCGCACTGTCTTATGTGCCCATCGCTTACATGACGTGGCTTGAGGGACGTGCCGCCGATGCCTTTGGCTTTAAAGGGGTGCCGGCCATGGAGGCACTGAGTGCACTTTTTGATCTACCTCTGATCCTCATCTGGGTGCTGTGGTCGCGCCGGTCACGCGCGCGAGTCGTGCCCTTTCTGTAGGCACACGCCTGCGCTCTACGATGGCACCTCACTTCACCGTATACCCACGCCCTTCCAGACAGGCTTGCTGCGCTCTAAGGTAATCACCGCGCCTAGCCTGCGCGCCCTCACTTCGGGTCGGGTCAAAACCCGTCTGATCAGCGGCCCACCGATGGCATTCGTAGCGATCACGGGCCTGCTGCTCTGCTGACTGACCATTCTTGGGATAAACGAAAATGTTATCACCCACCGGTTGAGCACCCACGGTCACCGGCGCATCGGTCACAGCACTGGGCGATGCCACCACTTCGTACTGGTTGATGTTGGGGTGATAGAGATAGTAGGTCTCATTGGCGTAGTAATAGCGCATACCCCCCAGCATCACCACGGTGGTAAAAGCAGGCAACCAGGGCACATACAGGCCATAAGGCGCCCCCACCACGGCATAGCCACCGCGGTGGCCGCCATACCAGACCCCCTCGTGCAACCAGTAGCGCTGGCCTTGATAGCGCAGCGCATGCGCACCCATCGGCGGGCGAACCACCACCGCGCCCCGCGCTGGATAAGCGTGATTATGGCCATAGGCCGTATCCATATGGGGTTCGGAGCGTTCTCTGGGACCGGCAAAGCCCAACGCAGGGGCTAGCAACAAATTGCACGCGACCATCGACACCGCCATCACCATGACTTTATTCATCTGCTTTCCATCCGTACTCAAAAACGATAATCACGCGACGCACTCATCACTTCATTCGCGCTTCTTCCTTCGGACTCGGCGCATGCGCTGCCTGATGGGCTTCACAGGCTTGCTTGTGGCTCGCCAATAGCTGCGTGACCTGCGTGCGCTGGGCATCGGTCAGCACCGACAGATAGATCTGCGCCATCGCGTCGCTATGCAGCTGAATCATCTCACTGGCATTGCGCTTAGCTGCTGCAATCGATGCCTCATAGCCAGGCTCACCCGGCCAAGTGATCGCCACCTGACTCTGCGTCGCACGATCACCCATCATCAGCGCGCGCATCTTGCTGTGGGTTTGCTCATGAATCGTCTTCAATTGAGCGTGCTGGGCATCGGTCAAGGTGAGTGCATGCAAGACACCCATCATGGCCATCATCATCGACGGCGGACCCATCATGGGTGGCGGACCCATCATCGGTGGTGGCATCT
>CAIOZU010000012.1 GCA_903862885.1 uncultured Pseudomonadota bacterium | reverse complement strand
GGTCATGCCTGGCGACAACATCAAGATGGTGGTTGAGTTGATCAACCCGATCGCGATGGAGGAGGGCCTGCGCTTTGCGATCCGTGAGGGTGGCAAGACCGTCGGTGCCGGCGTGGTTGCAAAGGTCCTGCTGTAAGAATATTGTGTGCGGCCGCGGTGAGAGCCGCGGCCGGCTCTTTTGAGCGTGAACTTGGCAGTCTCTAAACGTTTCTGCCGCTATTTTGACGAAGGAATTGATCATGGCTAGCCAGAACATCCGTATTCGTTTGAAGGCATTCGATCATCGTTTGATCGACAATTCGGCGCGCGAAATCGTGGAAACGGCCCGTCGGACGGGTGCCACGGTGCGCGGGCCGATCCCGCTGCCCACCAAAATGGAGCGTTTTACGGTCCTCGTGGCCCCGCATGGCGATAAAGACGCCCGGGACCAGTACGAGATCCGGACCCACAAAAGGCTCATGGACATCGTGAATCCAACGGATAAAACCGTGGATGCGCTGATGAAACTTGAGCTGCCCGCGGGCGTTGACGTTCAAATCAAGCTGAATTGATTGGTGCAGCGCGACATTTAGGTCGCACAGCTATTGATTAGTTCGGATTCGCAGCTTATAATTTTCGGCTCGCTGTGGCTCGCCTTCCAGGGTGCGCCGCTCGCAGGTCGACTCAGACAGTCCGCAGGCCACCTGGCCGGGACGCGGGGTCGAAACCGCGGGTGGTTTTCCGGGACGAGTACAGCGGTTAAATAGGTCGCTTTTTGACGGTTTAGGCCGTTGATGAAGCGGGTTTGAAGTGCCACCTGCCAATTGCAGCAGGGGGACGTAAATAAGGGATGACCCTACATATGAGCCTGAAGCACGGCTTAGGGCTGGTCGGCCGCAAACGCGGTATGACCCGCGTTTTTACAGACACCGGTGAAACGGTGCCGGTGACCGTGATTGAGGCATTGCCCAATCGCATCACGCAGGTTAAGACCACAGAGAATGACGGCTATCGCGCGATTCAAGTCGCGGTCGGTCACCAACGCGCGTCACGGCTGTCAAAAGCGGTGATCGGGCATTACGCCAAGGCCAACGTAGCGGCCGGTGAAAAACTGCTTGAGTTTCGACTCGACGGTGACATCGGTGCGGATCTGGCTTCAGGCGGCGAACTCAAGGTGGACATGTTCAGCCCCGGTCAGGTGGTTGACGTCACCGGTACCACGATGGGTAAAGGCTACGCGGGTGTGATGAAGCTTCATCACTTCGCTGGCGGCATGGCCTCGCACGGTAACTCCGTGTCGCACCGCGTGCCCGGTTCCATCGGTCAGCGCCAAACGCCAGGCCGCGTTTTCCAAGGTAAGCGCATGTCCGCTCATATGGGCGTCGACCGCGTTACGACAGAAAATCTGAAGGTCGTCGAGATTGATGTTGAGCGTAACCTCGTTCTGATTCGGGGCGCAGTCCCGGGTGTGGATGGCGGTACGGTCATCGTTCGTCCGTCGGTAAAATTCAAGGGCCAGTCGCGCCGTGTGCGCCTGCAGCCTGCGAAGAAGTAAGGCCGAGGCACTCCCATGAAACTCAAAGTAGTGAATGCCGCAGCCGGCGCCTCAGAGCTCGAAGTGGCCGATGCCACGTTCGGCCGAGAATACAACGAAGCGCTTGTGCACCAAGTAGTCGTGGCCTATATGGCCGCTGGTCGTGCGGGCACCAAGCGACAGAAGAGCCGCGCTGAAGTGCGTGGCGGTGGCCGCAAGCCGCATAGCCAAAAAGGTACGGGTAGCGCGCGTGCCGGCAGTATCCGTAGCCCTATCTGGGTGGGTGGCGGTCGCGCTTTCGCAGCGCGTCCTCGCGACTACTCTCAGAAAGTAAATCGCAAAATGTATCGTGGTGCGATGCGTTCGCTGCTGTCCGAGCTTGCGCGCACAGAACATATGGTCGTCGTTCCAGCCATCGAGCTAGAAGCGCCCAAAACTAAGTTATTGATGGATCACCTCAAGGGATTGTCGCTTGAGAATGTGCTCATTGTGGTTGAGGCTTTCGAGGAAAAGCTATTCCTCGCGGCGCGCAATCTGCCATCAGTTGAAGTGTTGACGGTGGCTCAGCTTGATCCCGTCAGCATCGCTCGCCACCATAAAGTGTTGGTTACAGTGGGCGCAATTAAAATGCTTGAGGAGCGCCTAGCATGAGCGCCAACACCCCTAAATTATCGGTTGCCACGACTGAGCGCTTAATCAACTTGTTGATTGCGCCGCACGTCTCTGAAAAAGCGTCACGTGCGACTGACAAAGCAAATCAGTATGTGTTTCGGGTGCGTCGCGATGCGACGAAGCCTGAGATAAAGAAAGCGATCCAGCTGATGTTCGCGGTTGAAGTAAACGCAGTCCAAGTGGTGAATGTGGCAGGCAAGGCGAAGCGTTTCGGCGCTTCCAACGGCCGCCGTTCCGACTGGAAGAAAGCGTACGTCAGCCTGAAGGCTGGGCAGACGATTGACCTCACCGGGGCGGCTAAGGCTTAACGGCCTAGACTGTATAAGGCAAACGCCATGGCAATGATTAAAATGAAGCCGACGTCTCCGGGTACACGCTTTGTCGTGAAACCGGACCGCTCGCAACTCTACAAAGGCAAGGGCCACGCGCCGTTGCTGGTTTCGCAGAGTTCGACCGGCGCGCGTAATAGCTCGGGTCGAATCACCACGCGCCACAAGGGCGGTGGGCACAAGCAAAAATATCGCCTCGTTGATTTTCGTCGGGACAAAGACGGAATCGTCGGTGTGGTTGAGCGGGTTGAGTACGATCCTAATCGCTCAGCGCACATTGCCCTGGTGCTTTATAAGGATGGTGAGCGTCGTTACATCCTTGCCACGAGTGGCATGAAAGAGGGTGACGAAGTCGCTTCCGGGTCTGAAGCGCCGATTAAGTCTGGCAATGCGATGCAGTTTAGGCATATCCCGGTCGGCAGCTCGGTGCATAACATTGAGTTAAAGCCAGGTAAGGGTGGGCAGCTAGCCCGTGCTGCGGGTACGTATGCGCAGTTCACCGCGCGCGAAGGGCTGCATGCCTTGATTCGCTTGCGCTCAGGCGAGATTCGCAAGGTGCATGTCGATTGTCGCGCGACCATTGGTGAAGTCAGCAACAACGAACACAATCTGCGTCAGTACGGTAAAGCGGGTGCTAAGCGCTGGCGTGGCGTGCGTCCAACCGTTCGAGGCGTCGTGATGAACCCAGTCGATCACCCACACGGTGGTGGTGAGGGCAAGTCCGGCCAAGGTAACCCGCATCCGGTGTCACCATGGGGCTGGCAGACGAAGGGTAAGAAGACGCGCCATAACAAGCGAACCAGTGCGGCCATTGTGTCGCGCCGTAAGTAATTCGAGGATCCCAACGTGCCACGTTCATTAAAGAAAGGTCCGTTCGTAGATCTGCCGCTTGCCAAGAAAGTGCAAGTAGCGGCTGCGAAAAGCGATCGCCGTCCAATTAAAACCTGGTCGCGCCGGTCGATGGTGACGCCTGAGATGGTGGGTTTAACCATCGCAGTGCATAACGGTCGCAACCACGTACCAGTCATGATGACTGAGAACATGGTGGGCCATAAATTAGGCGAATTTGCACCGACGCGCACCTTTAAGGCGCATGGCGGAGACAAGAAGGCGTCCTCGGAGTAACTCATGCACACCTTCGCAAAACTTAAAAACGCGCGAATCTCACCGCAAAAGTGCCGCTTAGTGGCCGATGTGGTGCGCGGTAAGCCAGTGGGACAGGCGCTTGCCATCCTGCGGTTTATGCCCCAAAAGGGCGGAGACATGGTCCGTAAAGTGTTGGAGTCGGCGATTGCAAATGCCGAGCACAACCACAATGCGGACATCGACGAACTCAAGGTGTGGCGCATCGAGATCGATACGGCTGCGACCCTCAAGCGCTTCACGGCGCGTGCAAAAGGGCGTGGTAACCGGATTGTGAAACGAAATAGCCACATTACCGTTTATGTTGCGGATGCGGCCAAGTAGGACAAGGACTAGACAGACATGGGTCAAAAAGTACACCCGACAGGCATCCGTCTCGGAATAACCCGCGACTGGACTTCGAAGTGGTATGCGCATTCCAAGCATTACGCTGGGCTCGTGCACACCGATTTCGTGGTGCGCGAGTATCTAAAGAAGCGTCTCGCCGAGGCGTCGGTGAGTCGCGTACACATTGAGCGCGCTGCGCGCCGTGTGAACATTACGATTCATACCGCACGTCCGGGTATCGTGATTGGTAAAAAAGGCGAGGACATTGAAAAAGTCCGCGCCGAGGTTGCCCGTCGCATGGGTCTGCCTGTGCAAGATGTTCGTTTAAACATTGCTGAGATTCGCAAGCCCGAGATGGATGCGCAGTTAGTTGCTGAGGGGATCGCCCAGCAGATTGAGAAGCGAGTGATGTTCCGCCGTGCGATGAAGCGTGCTGTGCAGAACACCATGCGCAGTGGCGCCTTAGGTATCAAGGTGCGCGTGTCGGGTCGCTTGAATGGTTCAGAGATCGCGCGCACCGAGTGGGTTCGTGAGGGTCGCGTACCACTGCACACGTTCCGCGCGGACATTGATTACGGCTTCGCTGAGTCACGGACTACCTACGGCGTGATTGGCGTAAAAATTTGGATCTTCAAGGGCGAAGTCTTTGATAAGACGGCTCTGGAGAACGAAGTGGCCATGGCTGACGTAACGACTGTACAGAGCGAGGCGGTCACCGCGGCCTAAAGCCACGGACCGGATTTACTACCATGATGCAGCCAAAGCGTACTAAGTTTCGCAAACAGTTTAAGGGCTCGAACAGTGGCTCCGCACATCGCGGCAGCACCGTTGCGTTCGGCGAGTTCGCGCTAAAGGCCACCGGCCGTGGCCGGATGACCTCACGCGAGATCGAGGCCGCCCGTCGTGCGATGACGCGTCACGTCAAGCGCGGTGGTCAGATATGGATTCGAGTGTTCCCGGATATCCCGGTCACTGCCAAGCCTCTTGAGGTTCGAATGGGCAGCGGTAAGGGTAACGTGGAATTTTGGGTTGCCCGAGTGCTGCCCGGTAAAGTGCTTTTCGAGATGGAAGGTGTGAGTGAGGAGAATGCCCGCGAGGCGTTCCGGCTGGCTGCAGCCAAGCTCTCGATCGCCACTATCTTTGTGAAGCGCCAGATCCGCTAAGCGGAAGGCACGAGGAACTGTCATGAGCTTCAAAGATCTTGTTAAGCAAACGCCCGCCCAGCTCGAGGAAGAACTCCTTAAGTTGCGTCGCGAGCAGTTCAACCTGCGGATGGCTGCAGCGACCGGCCAGGCCGCTAAGCCTGACCAGTATGGCAAGGCGCGCAAGAATATTGCGCGTGTGAAGACTGCGCTTAGCCAACAGCGCGCCGGAGGTAAGGTCTGATGTCCGCTGAAATTTCGACTGCCGCCACGTCACCAGTGATCGAGCGCTCCTTAACGGGTCGCGTGGTCAGCACGAAGATGGATAAAACCATCGCCGTATCTGTTGAGCGCTTGATCAAACACCCGACGTACGGCAAGTACATCAGGCGTACGACCAAGCTGCTTGCGCATGACGAGCAGAATGAGTGTAAGGAAGGCGACACGGTGTCTATCACCCCGTGCCGTCCATTGTCGCGCCGTAAGAGTTGGAAGCTCCTGCGCGTTCTTGAGCGCGCGGCGCGCTGAACTAACTAGGAATAACCGACATGATTCAGATGCGGACCTTGCTCGCGGCGGCTGATAACAGCGGTGCACGCAGCCTGATGTGCATCAAGGTGCTGGGCGGATCACGACGACGTTATGCCAGTGTGGGCGACGTCATCAAGGTGAGCGTAAAAGACGCCATCCCGCGCGGCAAAGTAAAGAAGGGTGAGGTGTATGACGCCGTCGTCGTGCGCACTCGCCATGGCGTGCGGCGTGCGGATGGTTCTTTGATCCGTTTCGACGGCAACGCGGCGGTGTTGTTGACTAACAAGCTGGAGCCGATCGGAACCCGCATTTTCGGGCCCGTGACGCGCGAGCTGCGCAACGCGCAGTTCATGAAGATTATTTCTCTTGCCCCCGAGGTCCTGTAAGGGACGCTCCGCAGAGAACAGGACAGAACTATGAATCGAATTCGCAAAGGCGACCGGGTGATTGTAACGACCGGTCGTGACAAGGGCCAACAGGGCACCGTTATCCGCGTTCTAGCTAACGACAAGCTGGTCGTTGAGAACGTGAATATGGTGAAGAAGCATCAGAAGCCGAATCCGCAACGTGGCACCACGGGCGGAATCGTGCAGAAAGAGGCGCCGATTCACACCTCGAACCTGGCGCTGTTTAACCCAGCGACCAAGAAAGGGGACCGTGTGGGTTTCAAGACGCTTGATGACGGCCGCAAAGTGCGCGTCTTCAAGTCGAATGGCGAGGTTGTCGACGCGTAAGCGGCGACACCATCACCTAGAGAAACAGGACTCGAGCATCATGACAAGACTTCGTAAACACTATCGGGAAGTGGTCGTGCCACAGCTAATGAAAGAGCTGGGCGTGAGCAATCCTATGCAAGTGCCGCGTATTGAGAAGATCACCATCAATATGGGCGTCGGCGAAGCCGTGTCCGATAAGAAACTGATGGATAACGCAGTGGCCGATTTGGTCAAAATCACTGGCCAAAAGCCGTTGATCTGTAAGTCTAAGAAGTCGATCGCGACCTTTAAGTTGCGTGAGGGCTTAGCGATTGGCGCCAAGGTGACGCTGCGCGGCGCGCGCATGTACGAATTTTTGGACCGCTTGGTGAGTATCGCGATGCCTCGCATCCGTGACTTTCGCGGCGTGTCAGCGCGTGCATTTGATGGTCGTGGTAACTACAACTTCGGCGTCAAAGAGCAAATCATTTTCCCTGAGATCCAATACGACCAGATCGACAAGGTCCGGGGTATGGACATCACGATCACGACAACGGCGATCGACGACAATGCGGGGAGAGCGCTGCTAACAGCGTTTAACTTCCCGTTCCGTAAGTAAGCCCGCAAGAACTCTGTAAAGGTAACGGCAATGGCCAAGACCAACATGCTGGAACGCGAAAAGCGCCGCCAGGAACTCGTTAAAAAGCACGCGGCAAAGCGCGCGAAACTCCGGGCGATCATCCGTGATCCCAAGAGCTCGCACGAAGAGCGTGACACGGCCCAGGAAGCGCTGCAGAAAATGCCGCGCGACTCGAGCCCACATCGGCAGCGTAATCGCTGTTCGGTGACTGGTCGCCCTCGTGGCGTGTATCGCAAGTTCGGACTCGCGCGGACCAAACTCCGCGAAGCGGCTAACCGCGGCGAGATTCCGGGTTTGACTAAGGCAAGCTGGTAAGGACTCGCTATGAGCATGACCGATCCGATTGCCGATTTACTCACGCGTATCCGTAACGGCCAGTCCGCACGGAAGACGGATATCAGCTGCGCGAGCTCTAAGCTCAAAGTAGCGATCGCCGAAGTGTTGCGTGAGGAAGGGTATATCTCTGGTTTCACAACGACGACTGAGGGTGGTAAGACCACGCTCACCGTGGGTCTTAAGTATCACGAAGGCCGTCCGGTCATCGAGCGCATCGAGCGGATTAGCCGCCCGGGCTTGCGTCGGTACCGTGGCAAGCAGGAGCTCCCCAAGGTGCTCGGCGGTCTTGGTATCGCCATTGTCTCCACGTCAAGCGGCGTGATGACGGATCGACAGGCACGCGCATCAGGCCAGGGCGGCGAAGTCCTGTGCGTGGTCTCGTAAAGGAATCACCATGTCGAGAGTAGCAAAAAAACCTGTTGATCTGCCGAAGGGTGTGACTGCAACGCTCACCGCCGGTAACGTGACGCTGAAGGGTGCGAAAGGCTCTTTGTCACTGGCCCTGGTTGAGGGTGTGACGGTCGCTCAAGCAGATCAGACATTGACTGTGCAAATAGCAGGTGAGCAGCATTGGCCGATGGCGGGCGCGACGCGCGCTCACTTAGCCAATATGGCCACCGGCGTCAGCGCAGGGTATGAAAAGAAGCTGGAGCTTGTGGGTGTTGGATATCGTGCCGCGGTAGCGGGCAAGAATCTGAACCTCACGTTGGGCTTCTCTCACCCCGTTGTGTACGCGGTGCCAGAAGGCATCACCATTGAAACGCCGACTCAAACCGAGATTCTCGTGAAGGGTACTGACCGTCAAAAAGTGGGTCAGGTAGCTGCCGATATTCGTAGCTATCGTCCGCCAGAGCCGTATAAGGGCAAGGGTGTGCGTTACTCAGGCGAGAAGATTGAACTCAAGGAAGCCAAGAAAAAGTAGGCCGCCATGAAGAAAATCATAGACAAGAAGGGCACGCGCTTAAGACGTGCCACCAGAACAAGAGCCAAGATCCGCGAACTGCGGGTCGCTCGCTTAACTGTTCACCGGACGCCGCGTCATATGTACGCGCAGATCATCGACAGCGAGGGCGGCAAAGTGCTGGCCAGTGCATCGACGGTCCAAGATGCAGTCAGCACGGGCCTCAAAGGCACCGGCAATGCGACGGCAGCGGCGGCGGTCGGCAAGGCGATTGCAGAGCGGGCGATTGCCGCTGGCATCACCACGGTCGCATTCGACCGATCCGGTTTTCGTTTTCACGGCCGCGTAAAAGCGTTGGCTGATGCCGCCCGCGAGGGCGGGTTGGTTTTTTAAGAAGTATTGCAGGCAGGGATCTACACCATGGCGAGACCCGATAAGACGGCCAGCGGCGACGACTTGATGGAAAAGCTCGTCTCGGTTAACCGAACGTCCAAAACCGTTAAAGGCGGTCGGCAGTTCGGCTTTACCGCATTGACCGTTGTTGGCAATGGCGCAGGACGCGTAGGCTTTGGCTACGGCAAAGCGCGTGAAGTACCGACAGCGATTGCGAAAGCAATGCAGGCGGCGCGAAAGAACATTTTGACTGTACCGCTGCGTGAGGAGTCTATCCATTACGCAGTGAAAGGTCGGCATGGCACGACCATTGTGTACATGCAGCCAGCCTCTGGCGGTACCGGCGTCATTGCCGGTGGCGGCATGCGAGCGGTGTTCGAGTGCGCGGGTGTACGTAACGTGTTGGCTAAGAGCTACGGTTCACGTAACCCCATTAACGTGGTGCGCGCCACGTTTGACGCGCTCACCAGAATGTCGAGCCCAGATCAAATCGCCTCCAAGCGTGGCAAGACGATTGAGGAGATCCTCGCCTAAGGGTGGGGTTCTTTTAAGGAGACGATTATGAGTGGCAAGATCAAAGTAACGCAGATTCGCAGCACATTCGGCCATCTGAAAAACATTCGGGCGTGTGTGCGTGGCTTAGGCCTGCGCCGGATCAGAGACTCTGTTGAAGTGATCGATACCCCGGAGAACCGCGGCATGATCAACAAGGCGTCGCATTTGCTCGCCGTCGACAAGGCTTAAGGATTTACTCGTCATGAAACTGAACGAAATCAGCCCGAGTGAGGGCAGTAAAAAAATCAGATTACGCGTGGGTCGCGGCGCGTCCGCTGGCCAAGGCAAGACCTGCGGCCGAGGTGTTAAAGGTCAGCGCGCCCGTAAGGGTGGCTATCACAAGGTGGGCTTCGAAGGCGGCCAGATGCCCCTCCAGCGCCGCTTGCCGAAAATGGGATTCAAGTCAGCTATGAGCGCCACCCGTGCGGAAATCACGTTAGAGACGCTCGGTAAGATCGCCGCTAAGAACGGTGGTGTCGTCGATGTCGCAGCAGTGATTGCTGCCAGCGCCGTGCCGGCAGCGGTTGAGAAAGTCAAAGTGATTCTGTCGGGGACCCTCACCAGCGCTGTGACATTGGGCGCGGGCGTGGTCGCTACCAAGGGTGCGCTGGCTGCGATTCTTGCTGCTGGCGGCAAGGTCGGATAACTCACACTGTGGCTGCTCCAGGAACAAAAGCTTTGGGTGGGCTTGGCGACGCTACGCGTCTCGCCGAGATACGCCAGCGGCTGATGTTTCTGTTTGGCGGCCTCATCGTCTATCGCTTAGGCACGTTCATTCCGACGCCGGGCATTGATCCGATTGCACTCGCCAAATTTTTCCAGCAACAGGAAGGGACCATTTTGGGTCTCTTCAATATGTTCTCGGGCGGCGCGTTGTCACGCTTGTCTATCTTTGCGTTGGGTGTGATGCCTTACATTTCGGCGTCCATCATTATTCAGATGGTGGCCGTCGTGTATCCACCATGGGCGGAGTGGCGCAAAGAGGGTGAGGCGGGGCGTCGTCGGATCACCCAGCTCACGCGTTATGCGACCGTTGGACTGGCATTTTTCCAGGGTCTTGGCGCTGCTTATGCGTTTCAAAATCAGGGTGTTGTGCTGAATCCAGGCGTGTTCTTCTTGGTGGTCGCGACCTCCACGTTGACTACGGGCACATTATTTTTGATGTGGTTGGGCGAGCAGATCACTGAACGTGGCATCGGCAATGGCATCTCGATGATTATTTTGTCGGGCATCATCGCAGGCCTACCGGCGGCGTTGGGTAACACCTTTAATCAAATCAGCACGGGCGAGATGAATCCCGCATTCGCCATCATTCTGATTCTGATGGTGGCAGCGGTCACGTTCTTTGTTGTTCGAATTGAGAGTGCTCAGCGACGCATCGCGGTCAACTACGCTAAGCGCATGGTCGGTCGGCGCATGATGGCCGGTCAGAACAGTCACCTACCCTTTAAACTCAATATGGCGGGTGTGATTCCGCCTATCTTTGCATCCTCCTTGCTGCTATTTCCGGCGACCTTGGCCAACTTTGCAGGCACGGGATCAGGTGATGGCTCGGTGGGTGGCTTCAAATCATTCATGCAGAGCTTAGCGGCGTCATTGGGCTACGGGCAGCCGCTGCATATGATGATCTATGCGGCACTGATTCTATTCTTTAGCTTTTTTTACACGGGCTTAGTCTTCAACTCGCGAGAGACCGCTGATAACCTGAAAAAGGCCGGCGCTTTCATACCGGGAATCCGCCCAGGACAACAAACGGGCGAGTACATCGATCGAGTGCTGACTCGTTTGACCTTGTGGGGTGGGATCTATATGACCGCCGTTTGCTTGTTACCCGAGTTTTTAATTTCATTGGGCAACGTACCTTTTTACTTCGGTGGTACGTCGCTGCTCATTATTGTGGTCGTGGTGATGGACTTCATTGCCCAGCTCAACGCCCACATGATGTCGCACCAGTACGAAGGATTAATCCGTAAAGCCAATCTG
>CAIOZU010000011.1 GCA_903862885.1 uncultured Pseudomonadota bacterium | reverse complement strand
TTAACTGCGACTGCACACCGACCTCTTCACAGGCACGCACTTTATTGCGCACATACAGCCGAGACGCTGGGCTATCACCCACCAAAATCACGGCAAGGCCTGGGCACACCTGATGCTCACGCACCAGACGCTGAACACGCAGTGCGTACTCACCACGCAGTTTCTTAGCAATCGCTTTACCGTCAATGATCCGTGCGGTCATGGTCTACTCAATCTGATGGGTGTCGAAGCGCGCGAGTTTACTGCTTAAAAGTGGCGTCAGTACGACCCATCGCGTAAAAACATCACGTCAAGGGAAACCGACCGGACCGACCAGACCCCCTCGGATCACCGTCGACAATCAGGGTCACGCGCCTCACCGAACGAGGCGCTCCAATCACTCTGGGAAACTCTTTATTATTTATTATTATCAATGAGTTAAATGATTTAACCGGTGCGGCGCTCCGGCCGATCGATGGGGGCAATGGATGCTGCACACAGCACGAGCACGGATCACTTTTCAGTCTTCTCGGCTGTGCTTAAAGTGAACACCCGTTGATCGGTCAATCCTACCCATCCTCACGATCTCCCCGATGAAGCCCGCGGATTGCAAGGGCAGTTCAGGGATTGGCACACGCAGCGCTTTCTGTGCAGCGGCACGGTTCATACCGAGAGAAATGAGAATGCGCAGTGTGAGTTGCTCCGCATAGTCAGGCTGGGTCTGCCCAAGCAACATCGTCTGTAGACCGCCGATCATGGGACCGACGATCAGATGGGCGGCGACTGAAGGTGGCAAGACCTCGAACACACCCTGCGTCGTGGCCAACTGGATATCACGATCAAGAAAGGTCAGGAAGTTGTATTCAGAATGCGGGACAGGCCAGCCTGATTGCACCATCAACTTACCAAAGACGGGCGCGCTGGAACCGACGTGCAGGAACAATCGAGTACCTGTGGCCACGCGAGTGGCTGCATCCGGAATGCACGCAATAAACTGGTCAGCGATCGGTGACAGCTCTGCATCTAGTCTAGCCGCTAGCATAGCGAACACATGACTGAGCGAATCAAAGTATTTATAGAAGGTCCCTCGCGAGACGTTCTCCTGATGGATCAGATCATTGATTGAGATATCGCTGACCTGCTTTTTAGAAAGCAACTGCAGTGTGCCCAACAAAAGACGAGCCTGCATGGTGGCGCGTCGTTGTGCGGCAACGCGCGGCCGGTGATCCACTTTTTTCTTCACTGTTTTCGGCATAGCGGTCAACCATCTTCATCGTTTCGAAAGACGCGCGCTACCCACGCTCGAGCATCCAAACAACGCCGCTATTCTGCCGCGGCATTTGACATAAAACCGCTCAATGTGACGTGTTTGTTCCCTTGTCTTTACCTCATATTAAACAAATGTATAATAAACATATGTCTATTTTGATCTATCGCAATCAACTTGATTTATTTCTGCATTAGATTAGGAGCTTAAGCCATGCGGCACCCACTGAAAGCCTTACTCCCTCGTCTGACGATCTTCGCATCCGCCATCGGCAGTTCCCTGCTGCTCGGTGCGCCGTTTGCTATAGCGGATCAGCAAAGCGCCCAAGACCAGAGCGCACCCGCTTACTTCGTCACCCCAACCACCGGCACCAGAACCGATACCGCCGCCAGAAACGCGCAGTTTCTGTGTCTCACAGACCTGATCAAAAACAACATCCCACCGGCTGCCGTGACACTGACCACTGCACAAACACCGTGGGTGCAGGGCCAAAAGGTGAACCCCTCTAAAATTGCTTTTGTAGAAGGCGCCGTGAATTGGAAGGATGTACCCAATGCGCATCCAGAGTTCAAAACCTGGGTGCACGGTGGTCAGCGACACTTTAAAGGCAACGGTATCCCCAATCACCCCACCGGCGTCTTTCCAGTGCAGTCCGACACGGCGGCCTATGCATACTATGTCGCAGCACCCGCAGAGGGCTACAGCAGTGCAGCCGCCATTCCGATTGGCCCCTATGATCTAGACGCCACGGTGCCGGCGGATCCGGAGTATTCGGACACACCCACCTGCATCAACGACCTGATGATCGGGGTGGTCACACAAACCGGTGCCGTGTGGCACGCCAACGTAGCCTTCGCGGGCGTGTGGGTGGACCCGATTGCCGCCTTGCCGGTCGATCAGTGCTGGGGCCATCCGTATAACACCATCTATCACTACCATGGTTATTCGTGGAAGTGCTTCCCGCGCCAGGGTGAAGCGCGAGCGCATTCGCCGCTCTTTGGCTATGCGATGGACGGATTTGGTGTGTACGGTCCTCGCGGAGACGGCGGCAAGTGGCTGAAGAACGCCGATTTAGAC
>CAIOZU010000010.1 GCA_903862885.1 uncultured Pseudomonadota bacterium | reverse complement strand
AAGCGACAGCCGTTTTTTTTCCAAGAAGAAAATTGTAACTAGGTCGCGCCATTCACATGGTCTCCGGCTATGCGTCGCCACGTGAACCAACAAATACGCTACCGCTACTTTAGCTCTAGCGACTCGCGTTTTTTTAAACGCTAGTGGTAGTTTACGATGAGCAATATGCAGCAGTCAATCTTATAATTGACTAAATTTACTATTTTTTTAATTCCGAACTCGTTTCTCGGCAACCCCCCCCCCTCATCGGCGCTTTGTTTCAAAATTGTTACCGTTTTTTTGTCAATGCGCACATACCATTGTCGCTGACAGCCAGCCATCTGAATCCATTTGGTAGCCATCTCACCGTGTATCATGGTGACGGTTTGAAACTCTTGGAGTAATGATCGTGTCCGATTGGTCTGTTCGGCGAATCCATCGAATTCGAGAGATGACATACGCCCAACAGTATCTTGAAATTGGCGTGAACAAAGGCGACACGTTCTTACACGTACAGTTACCTCGGAAAGATGCTGTCGATCCAGCTTTTTTGTTTGCAACGGAACCGGTGGCAAGCGTGGATGTGCGCTTTTTTGACATCACTAGTGACGACTTTTTCACGTCGACAGCACCGCGATCCTCCTATGACATCGTATTTCTCGACGGTCTGCATACCTTTGAACAGACATTACGAGATTTTATCGCGACATTGCCGCTCGCTCATGCCAATACAGTATGGTTGATCGACGATACGCTGCCTTGCGATGTGTACTCGTCACTACCCAATTTAATGCAGTCGCTACAACAGCGAAAGCAGGCGGGGCTGTCAGGCGACCCGTGGCACGGTGACATCTATAAAGTGCCACTCTTTTTACATGATTACTGTCCTAACCTTGACTATGCAACCATCACAGATCGAGGAAACCCACAAACACTGGTTTGGCGAGGCAATAGAAGACCATTTGAGTCGAAGTTCACAAGTCTCGAGGCGATATCCCGCGCCAGCTATTTTGATCTAGAGAATTATGCCGAATGTATGCGGTACGCGTCCGAAGACGAGGCTTTTAACCTATTGGCCAAAGCCGTGAGTCCGCGGCTCGAATCGTCGCTTGATATTTTTTCAGAAAAGACCTAATTGCACTTTTACGCCCGGGTCCGCTGTTCGTGACCAACCACAACAGTATCGCCGCAAGGCACTCAGGGTGTTAGGACTGATCGCATTCTTCGCCGGTAAGTTAACAAGCCGGCATTACTTGATTCGGGTCTGATGTACGTTAACCAGCGATCCGATTCGATGCCTATCTCCACCACTATCGTGAAACGCGCGACCAAAAGGAGTTCTCAGCGATAACACCTAGTTTCTTGCAGATCTTTGCCACCGGTTTGCCGAGACTAGATAAGTCTCTCCGATAAACCGTTGTTTTAGCACGGGCATGCCCTAGATTTTTCTAGGTTAAGGAACACTACTCTGGATTAGTTATTTAAGTTAGGCCCCGAGTTGGTATTTAGCCTACTCACTAAAGCAGCAACCAACTCGGCTAGCGGGCGGCCGAATAGTTTTACAGCAAAACATCCGTGCAGTTAACGCTGAGTTGACTCACTGAGGACCATACGCGCAACCATAGCTTCAATGTATAATCGCAATCATTATATGGCGGGACGGCCTTCCACAGCGCGCGTCGAAATGAGCTGACAATGATTATGTCAAGGCCAGCTAGTATTGTCAGGAGTTGATGTTCATGCTTGACGATCTAGATGATGAAGATGGCATTCAAGCTGAAGCGCCGCGTCTGACGGCTCTGACCGCACTCGCGCTGATTGCGACACGCCTCGGCATTGAAACTAGCGTCGAAGAATTGCGCCGTCGTTTCTCCCTCGAAGAAGCCGAGCCCTCCTCCGATACTTTAGTTTCCATCGCTAAAGACTTAGGTTTAGAAGCGGCGATCATGCATGTTAGCTTTGCCGAGCTACCAACGCTTGCTAAAACCTTGCCAGCTATCTTGCGAGCACGCGATGGCGCGGCGCTCATATTAGAAGATGCACGATCAGACCCTATGAAAGGCACTGTCGCACTCGTACGCGACCCGATGTCTGCGGACCCTAGCGTTGCCATGATCGAAGAGGATCAGCTTGCAGAAGTCTGGGAGGGTGAGATTTTACTCATCAAGCGTTTACATGGTCTTGCTGATGAAGAGCAGCCATTTGGCTTTGCGTGGCTCATTGCACAAGTATTACGGGACCGAAAGATCTTCGGTGACATCGCAATTGCCTCTTTCGTCATGACGGTTTTTTCGATCGCCCCTGCATTTATTTTCATGGGAATTCTTGATCGAGTGATTGTAAACCACTCTCTCTCTCTACGCTAAATGTTTTGGCTGGAGGGTTATTTTTACTGCTCGTATTTGAGCCCGTCTTGAGTCATGCGCGCGGACTGCTCACCATTACAGCCGCGGCACGCTTAGATGCCCGTCTAAATATATACGTCGTCGACAAGCTGCTGAAGCTTCCTATGGAATACTTTGAGCACCAGCCGACAGGCCGGACGCTAGGCAAACTACAGACTGGGAAAGTTCGTCACTTTATGGCAGGGCCAGGACTTAGCGCTCTACTAGAAACGATCCCATTGCTCGGGATCATTCCACTTTTATTTGTACTTGAGTGGCGCCTTGCCATCATGGTATTCGTGCTGGCAGGGTCGCTTTTCCTGATCATCCGCTTGTGCTCTCCCGCACTCGGCAGGGCGATAGGACAGTACATCGAGTCCGAGATAAAAAAGGGCTCGCATCTGGTGGAGACCCTGTATGGCATCAAAACCATCAAGTCGCTCGCACTTGAAGGGCGGCGCCGAAAAGAATGGGATCAACGAGTGGCTGTGTCGATTACCACTCAATACACGCTGGGCCGCATCTATAATTTTATACAGACTTACACGCTGCCTGTGCAGCGTTTCATGTGGGCCGGCGTATTTATGATTGGCGCCTACCTCATTTTAACTGATCCTCACGCCACATTAAATCCAGGCACCCTAGTTGCATTTTCGATGTTAGCTCAGCGTGTTGCCTCGCCGTTAATAAAAATTGCCAAACTGCAGATGGAGCTTGGCGAAATTCGCGGCAGCATTGGGCTGATTGCCTCCGTGGTCAATGCGCCCCCAGAAGAGAATCGCGTCAATGGACTTAAACAGCCAATCACGGGGTTTGTTGAATTTCGTGATGTGCGCTTTCGCTATTCGCCGACAGCCGCTTACGCGCTCGATGGCGTGTCGTTCACCGTACCGAAGGGTACAGTGCTCGGTATCATGGGGCGTAGCGGTTCTGGTAAAACGACCGTGACGCGCCTATTGCAGCGCTTGAACTCCAGCTATGAGGGCAGCATAAAGATTGATGGAATGGATCTTAAGGAAATCGATCTTAATCATCTGCGGACGAATATTGGCGTAGTACCACAAGAGAATTTCCTATTCTCGGGAACTATCCGTGAAAATATCGGAATGGCAAAATCAGGCGCCACCTTCATGGATGTGGTTCATGCCGCGCAAATGGCTGGAGCCGAGGAATTTATCGAGCGCATGCCGCGTGGCTATGACACCGTTCTTGAGGAGGGTGCCACTAATTTATCGGGTGGCCAAAGGCAGCGACTTGCCATCGCACGTGCACTACTTATTGACCCGCCAATTTTTATACTCGATGAGGCGACCAGCGCGCTCGATGCGGAAAGTGAAGCGATTGTGAATGCAAATCTTAAACGCATGTCCGAGGGGCGCACGGTACTCACCATCTCACATCGTTTGTCGATGCTGGTTGAGGCAGATGCCATCTTAGTGCTCGAGCGCGGCAAAGTGTATGACCTCGGCACCCACGATGAGTTACTAGCACGTTGCGATATTTATCGAAACATGTGGTATCAGCAAAACCGACATCTAAGCCCCGAACGAGGGAAGGGTCAATTGATTCAGCAGCAGGCTAGCGACACATGAGCTCGGATCCTAGTCAGTCACGGCAGTTAGCGCCTACAAAGCGACGGTCAATGCTGGTAGGCCAGGTCGTGGGCGCCTTTGAGTCGGAGACAGCAAACGCGCTTCTT
>CAIOZU010000009.1 GCA_903862885.1 uncultured Pseudomonadota bacterium | reverse complement strand
CCGAATAGCGATAGCCTGCCTCCAATGCCATTGTTTTGGCAAAGGGCTTGTCATCCAACAGAGGCAGTCGTGTCTCAGCGAACAACTCCCGCGAAATAATGGATCCCTTAACCGGCAGCGTCGGCGAACCTGAGCCTGCCGCATCACCAGAAATATAGGTGAAATCGGGCTCGAAGTCAGACGTGACTTCGCGCCATTCAGCACCGATGTTGATGCGCATCCCAGAGGCCGCACTCGGTAATTTGATGCCGTACTGGCCAAGATCACCCGTCACGTTACCCGATATCATCTGTTGGGTCGTGCGGCCATTCGAGATCAAAGGTGTCTGAATGTATTTCAGTGCCGCAGGCGTAACGCTGCCTGGCTGCCAGATGTTGTACGGCACGCAGTTGGGGTCTGTCCCTGATACCACAGAGGCGCACACCGGCTGACCGAATGTCGGGCTGCCGGCACGGGTATCTGTCACCACATTCAGCGCGTTTTTCATGCGCGAAATGGACAGATCATTCAGATAGCTCTCGCTGAGTATCGTGATGCTATTCGAGTAGTACACATCATAATCCCACGCGTCGCTGATCTTACCCTTGCTGCCTTGCACAAAGCGCCAGGCCGAGTGGGTCAAATCATCGATTCGATTGCCGCCCTCGACGTTGCGACGACCGATGAGCAAGTAGCGAGGGTCTGTATCGGTGTTACTGCCGCCGCACCACTCCCCTAACTCCGCCGTCGTCAACAGCGGGTTGGCGCAACTCACCTGATAAGGACCTGAGCCATAGAAAGCGCCTGACGGCGCAATCTGCGCCAGCGTGTGGTCATTGATGTATTGAATTTCTGTATAGACGTCCGCGTGCTCATTGAACTCGTAGTGCGCAAAGGCGCCCGCGGTGTAGCGCTCATCAGGACGCTGCTGATAGTTCAGAGGACCATAATTGAAGCGGTAAGCGTTACCTGAACCCCACGAGGAGAGGCCGGTATTGTCGGCATTCGGAATCAGCACCTTGCTATCGCCGATATTGACGCCATATTGGGATACCAGTCGAAAGCGCCCAGGGTAGGAGGTGGAGGAGCCCGATACGGTGAAACGCCCATCGTAGTTGCTGCTGCAGCAGTAACCTGACCCGAGTGAAGCAGCGCTGTAATCGTACTGCGACTGCAGCACCGCAGCGACATTGCGATAGGTCGCATAGGTCGTGACATTGCCCTTCCCGTCACCCGTGTTAAAGCCAAACATCACCGACAGATCTTTGGTGAAGCCGGTATGCACGTTGGACGGCGCTGCCGCGAAATTCTGATCGTAGGTTGAGTTAAAGTCACTGAGCACACCCTGCACGCCGTTAGGATTGTGCTGACTATGTTCATAAAAGCCATAGTTGGACGTGACCTTGAATCCCTCAAAATGATTATCGAGCACGAAGTTGACCACACCGGCCACCGCGTCCGCGCCGTAGACCGAGGAGGCGCCGCCCGTCAGCACTTCGACCCGCTCAACCAGCTCAGCAGGGATCTGGTTTAAGTCCGCTGCACTGCCGCCCGGATCACCAGGACCTAATCGACGTCCATTCACCAAAACGAGCGTGCGATTAGAACCCAAGTTACGCAGGCTGACCGTAGCCGTGCCATCTGATCCGTTTGACACCGCCGAGTTTTGTGACGCATAGATCTGCGGCATGGAGCTCAACATATCTTCAATGCGTGTGATGCCCTTTTGCTGAATGTCAGCCGCACTCACAGAAATCACCGGGCTAATAGACAAGTCATTACTCGTCGACAGGCGTGAACCGGTAATCACCACCTCTTCCAGTGCAGGCGCTGCCACTTTCGGTGCGCTTTGCGCATAGGCAGCACTCGCCGTTGCTAGCGCACCCGCGGCTAAGGCGACGCGCACCGCTGACTGAAGTTGAATATTGCGATTTGTGAGTGACATACGCTTCCGTCCCCTATTTCTATTTTTTTTCAGCGCCGTTAGCAATCTGAGTGAGCCTGCGTTGATCTATTCAAGATCAACGCCAACTGGCCTAGAAGCTAATGAGGTGCCATGGCAATTGTATCCCTACCGACATATTGTATCTCCTGTCAGGAAAGGTCAACAAGCATCCCCTACCTCGGCGAGGAGGATCCGCCACGAGTGCGTCCGTCGGCGCTTATTCGGCCGACTAGACAACCCATAAAGCGACAGCAGTGGGACTAGCATCCTCATCGACTCTTAATTTTTATTCGAAAGTGGGATAATTCGAATCGCTAAAAGCGGTGAACGCTCAATAGCCGCTTGTTGTAAAAAAGAGACAGATAATCACAACAACACGCGGCTTGCCATCGGACGCCTACCATCGCAAGCTTTCAGGGCAGCCTGCCTCCACCGCAGGCGGAGAAGCGCCTACCGATGAATGATGCTCTTGCCGACTATCAACGCCAAGTCGCGAGCCACATGGCCCGCGCCGACTGGCCCATGGCAGCCGAAACCGCGGCTGCCTGTCGACTGCGCTTTCCAGAGAGCCCCATCGGCTGGCTCTTGGGAAGCTTCGTCGCGCTGTCGGCCAACGACAAAGCGCAAGCCCTTGCACTCGCCGACGGCGGACTGGCTGTCGATGCAAGCGATTTCCAGTGTCAACTTCAGCGCGCCGAAAGCTTGCTGGCATTAGGGCGTCGACCTGAAGCGGTGCAGGCGGCAGACCGCGCCGCGCGCAGTCAAAGTGATACCCCTGCAGCGCTAGATGCCGTCGGCACATTTTTAGTGCATGCCAGCGAACATGAACGTGCGCTCGTCGTATACGACCAGGCAGTGACCCTAGCGCCGGCCGAGCGCCGCTTACGCGCACGACGCGCCATGGTCCTTCGTTACTTAGGGCACTTTGATCGAGCCAAGCTTGATTACGACACCATCCTCGCCAGCAACCCAAATGACGCGGAGGCGCTCAAGGCGCGCGGCGAACTACGACTCCTACAGCCCGATCACACCTCAATTGCCGAGATGGAAGCCGCGCTGGCCGCGCAAACGGACCCCGAACAAAATATTGCCTTGCATTTTGCTCTTGCCAAAGCCTACGGCGACAACGGCGATCACCCCACCAGTTGGCGACATTTGAGCGCTGGCAACAATTTACAACGCACACAACTGCGTTATGACACCCAACAAGACCGTGAGATTTTTGAACGCATCATGTCCGGATTCCCGACAGTGGAGCCTGTGCATGCCGACACAACGGGCGAAAGCCCTATCTTTATTTTGGGGTTACCACGCAGTGGCACCACCCTAGTCGAACGAATTCTCGGCTCACACTCGCAAGTGCACGCGGCGGGTGAATTGGCGGCGCTGTCGTCGGCGGTCGGTGCCGCTATCAACGACATACAACCCATGGAGCAGCTTGATTGGGTGGACTTTGCAAACCTATTGGGCCGCGCAGAGGGAAAGACAATTGCCCAAGGCTATCTCACGGAAGCGCGCGCTTGGCGTGGGACACAGCCGCGCTTCATCGATAAGCAGCCCACCAACTTTTTTTACTGCGGACTCATTCTACGCGCCTTCCCCAAAGCCCGCATTGTGCACCTGACTCGCCATCCACTCGCAGCAACCTACGCCATTTACAAAACGCGGTTTCGACGCACTTACCCGTTTTCGTACGATCTCGTCGAGCTTGCTGATTTTATTATTGGTTATCGACGCCTGATGGCACATTGGCATCAGGTGCTGCCGGGCCGCATACTCGATGT
>CAIOZU010000008.1 GCA_903862885.1 uncultured Pseudomonadota bacterium | reverse complement strand
TCGGCTGCGTACACATCTAAGTTACGGCCTGGCAATTGAGTAGGCTGATCGTCTAAGTAGACAGCGACGTTCGGGTAGTTACCAATGGAACCTAAACCCTGAGTACCGCCGGCGCCTACGCTAAGACCGCGCATGTAAATGTTGCCTTGGCCCGGTCCAATCGTCGCAGTGCTGACGTTGGGGAGATACTTGACCATGTCTTCGATCGTGGTCACGTTCAGCTGGCTCAGCGTCTCGCTGCTCATCGCTTGCATGGTGATTGGCACGTTCTGAATATTTTCCGAGCGGCGCTGTGCGGTCACAACGACTTCTTCAATACCGAGGTTATCGGCAGCGGCAAAGGACGCCCCTGCATATGCACTGAGCACAGCAGTGATGGCGTAAGTCAGTTTCTGATTGGTTTTCAAGCGTCTATTCTCCAAGGGTCAGTGGTTCAAAGAACTAAAGTAAAACAACAAAACAACAAACTAAAAAAAGTGGCTGACATCTCATCAGCTTCGCATCACTCAACGTCCACTCGGTCTAAGGGTCGGACCGATTTGAGTGTCGGGCGATCAGCACGTGGCTATAGCCCCTGACGCTCAACGACTGAGTCGATGCAGTGTGTGAATTGTGTCACTGCTTGGCTGCCTTGGGAAGTGTTTCTTAAATAAGTGTTGTTATTTAGCAACACTCGTCTTGGCGCACTGGACAGGACGTACTTTCCCCGCTGCGCTTTCTACCACCGATGGGAGGCCGCTCGAGGCATCGGTTAAGGGAAGCGGGCGCGGCGTCAGCGCGCAAATGGCTAGATCACCGAGTGTTTAAGCTAGGGGGAGGGTAGCCTCTGCGCTCACCGATTATCTGCCATCGGGGCCTGCGCGACCACTGGTTTGGGTGGGTAGGTTGTGCCTGTGATAGGCCCGTTCATCCACTGGTGACAAAAATTTACCTACAGTCTAAAAAAAGTCTCGGCTTTTGAGTGGCTTACCGTGCGACGCTAGGGTCTAGGCGGGTGGCGCTCGGCGGAGGCCTAATAATAAGGTGTCCTGCGGGGTGGTTGCTTGCCTTGATGATGCGATGATGAATTCCAAGTGAACGGAGAGGTGCTGCAATGGATGAGTGTCAAACCAAGGCTCGGCGGTCAGGTCGAGAATTACGTCGCTCACAGCGCACAGGGCCCACCCCCGACAGCCTAAGACCCATCTCCCCCGGCATGCCCGGTGGCCGCTATTTGCCACTGACCGAAGACGACATCCAGAAAATCCATCGCACGGCGCTGAGACTCTTGGCTGAAGTGGGGCTGGCCGATGCCACCCCCTCCGGTCTTCAGTACATGACCAAAGCCGGCTGCACGATCAGTGATCGTGGCCGATTGTTGTTCCCCGCCTCACTCATTGAGGACACGCTCGCTAAAGCGGCGCGTCGTTTCCCGCTCTACGCACAGGATCCAAAATTTGATTTGGAGCCGTGGGGCAAGAAAGTGTACTTCGGTACCGCAGGTGCTGCGGTCAACATGGTCGATGCCAAGGGCAAGTACCGTGAGTCGACCATTAAAGATTTATACGACATCGGCCGCTTGGTCGATGTGATGGAAAACATCCATTATTTCCAGCGCGCGGTCGTGCCTCGCGATATTCCAGATCCTTATGAGATGGACTTCAACACCTGCTATGCCGCTGTGTCGAGTACCACCAAGCATGTGGGCTCTAGTTGGGTACAGCCGGAGCATCTAGAGGCGTCTTTACAGATGCTGCATAAGATTGCCGGCAGTGAAGCCAAGTGGCGTGAGCGTCCCTTTGTCAGTCAATCGAACTGCTTTGTCGTCCCACCGATGAAGTTCGCCAGCGACGCCTGCCGTTGCTTGGAAGTGGCGGTTGAAGGCGGCATGCCGGTGCTATTGCTGTCGGCCGGGCAAGCGGGTGCGACAGCACCCGCCGCGTTAGCCGGTGCCTTGGCGCAAGAAGTGGCTGAGTGTTTAGCTGGTCTTGTGTATGTGAATGCGATTAAGCCAGGCGCGCCTGCGATCTTTGGTACGTGGTGTTTTGTGTCGGATCTTCGCACCGGTGCGATGTCAGGTGGCAGCCCAGAGCAAGCGCTCTTATCAGCGGCGGCCGGTCAAATGGCACATTTTTATGATCTCACGGGTGGCACGGCCTCTGGCATGACGGATTCGAAAATTCCGGATGGTCAGTCAGGTGCTGAGAAAGGCATCAACCATGCGTTGGTGTCAAACGCCGGTGCCAACCTCATTTATGAATCAGCCGGCATGCACGCGAGTCTGTTGGGCTACTCATTAGAGAGTGTGGTGATTGATAACGACATCATTGGCATGTCGTTACGTACCGTGAAGGGCATTAACACCGATGAAGAGCATCTGTCCTTTGAGACCATTAAAGATGTGTGCTTAAACGGCCCAGGGCATTACTTGGGCTCAAGCCAGACGCTCGCCTTGATGCAGACCGATTATCTGTATCCTAATTTGGGTGATCGTAAGCCGCCTACGGAGTGGGCCGAGCAAGGCTCGATGGATGTGGTGCAGCGTGCGGAGAAGAAGGTCAACGAGGTGTTGTCATCGCACTATCCTTCGCACATTCCAGAAGAGATTGATGCGGAGATTCGTGCAAAATTCCCAGTCAAGCTGCCGCGTTCAGCGATGAGACCACCCGCCGCCTAAAGGCCGCGCACTCGCGGGAAGTCGAAGGCTTCCCGCGACGTGAGGGTGGCAAGGCCTGCGGCTTAACTTGCTTGGAGAGGGGTTGGCTTTAAAGGTGTAACGCAGATCAGGCCAATGATGGACCAGAATCAACAGTGACACCAGAAAGAGCGATCCATCAAAGGGCAGTAGCTTAAAAAAATACGCTGAGCCATAAAACGCGTCATTCGCCATCATAGACATCGTGGCGATCACAGCAGATAACACAGCAGCCAGTGCGCGCGTGTTAGGCATCAACACCAATAGTCCAATGGTGATATTCGCGCCATTCATAGCAATAGGCACCCACCCAGACACGGCATCGTCTCCCGACGACGGACCTGATCCAGACGCACATAAAAATTGACCGAGCGCCATCAGCAAAACCAAGAAGCGGTAAACGATC
>CAIOZU010000007.1 GCA_903862885.1 uncultured Pseudomonadota bacterium | reverse complement strand
CCACCCGATCCCATTTCGAACTCGGAAGTGAAAATGCTCTGCGCCGATGGTAGTGTGCCCTTCGGGCATGTGAGAGTAGGTCGCTGCCAGGGTCCCAACAAAAGCCCCGTAGACAAAAGTCTGCGGGGCTTTTTCTTTTGGGGCGTTTATGATGGAGACGGGGCGACAGCAACTCTGAGGTGCGACGATGGCCTGGTTCCTTGGCGCTCGTGAGCAGAGCGGTGAGATGTCCGAGACTGGCGTGCTGCTGGTTAACCTCGGCACGCCCACGGCGCCAACCTATGGCCCAATCTGGCGTTACCTTGCTGAATTTTTGAGCGATCGACGCGTGGTCGAGGCCTGTCCCGCGTATTGGTACCCTCTGCTGTTTGGTCCGATCTTGACGTTTAGACCGCGGCGCACCGCCAAGCTCTATCAGGCGGTGTGGATGAGCGAAGGCTCGCCCTTGATGGTGCACTCAAAGCAATTGGCAGCAGCGCTTCAGCAGCAATTAGGCCATCCGTCGCAGGTACGCGTTGAGCTCGCGATGACTTATGGTCAGCCCTCGATTAAGGCGGCGATCGATCGTCTGTTGGCGGCGGGTGTTAAGAGCCTCTATGTGCTGCCCTTGTATCCTCAGTACTCAGGTAGTACGACCGGTGCTGTGTTTGATGGGGTGGCTAAAGCGTTGCGTCGCTGGCGACGGGTGCCTAGTTTGCACTTCATTGCGGATTACCACGCGGATCCTCGGTACATTGAGGCGCTGGCCGCCAGCGTGCGCACCTCGTGGGCTTTACATGGAAAGTCACACCTCGTGATTTCCAATCACGGCATCCCCGTGAAGTATGTGGAATTAGGGGATCCCTATCAGCAGCAAGTAGAGAAGACCGCCCAGCGGTTAGTTGCCGCGTTAGGCCTTGGATCCGAGGAATTTTCGCTCGTTTTCCAGTCTCGATTTGGTCCGACCACGTGGCTGCAACCGTATACGGATGATCGTTTAGCGGAGTTGGCGGCGCGCGGTGTGCGTGCGGTCACCGTAGTCACCCCGTCCTTTGCGGTTGACTGTCTAGAAACCTTAGAAGAAATTGGCGCGACGTCGCGCGCCAAGTATTTGGCGGCCGGCGGCGAGCAGTTCATCTTGGTGCCGGCACTCAATGCATCAGAGGATCATGTCGCGGCACTGCGTGCGACTTTGCTGCGTGCTGGATGGAGCGCGTCTTAGATGCTGGAGCTTGCCGTTAAATCACTGATCGCCTATTTGCTGGGTGCGTTGCTCGGTGCGCTGATTTTGGGTTCCCTGGCGGGCGTAGATATTCGAACCCAAGGTAGTGGTAATGCCGGTGGAACCAATGCGCTTCGCACTCAGGGTAAGCGATTTGCGGCGGGGGTGATGTTGATCGATGTGGTTAAGGGTTGGTGTGCGGTGGCTTGGTTGCCTCTGTGGGCATGGCCTCACCACTCGCCCGATGTCGATCTCCAGTGGCTTCGTGCGGCGTGTGCCTTGGCCGTGACGCTCGGTCATATTTACCCCGTGTGGTTTGAGTTCCGGGGTGGCAAAGGAGTAGCCACCGTGTTGGGTGTGATCATCGGTCTGAGCCCCGGCTATCTGCCGCCCCTTCTACTGATCTGGGGTGTCATCGTGTGGCTGACGGGCTTTGTCAGTTTAGGATCGATCTTGGCGGTGAGCGCGTTGCCTCTCATGGCGGCTTGGCGTGAGCCAGCGGAACCTGCCCTGTTGGCTGCACTGCTGTTGCTCGCGGTGTTAGTGATTTTTTCACACCGCAGCAATGTGCTGCGCTTGTTTGAGGGTAACGAGTCTCGGGTACCATGGGGGCGGTCTTCAAAACAGAGAGTGCGTTGACTGTGTGGTCAGCGCCTACGCGGCTGTTGCAACGACTGGCCGATGGCCAGTGGCAGCGGGGTGAGCACCTGGTGCAAGCCACAGGACTCAGCTCACAAGAGGTTGTTTTGGCGATCGAAGCGCTGACCCCCTGTGGCGTGGTTGTGGAGCGAACGGCCACCGCCTATCGACTCGGTGTAGCGATTGACCTACTCGATCAAGTCATCCTCCATTCCTTGTTAACGGAGTCGCTCGGCCCACGACTTGAGCGGCTAGAGACGGTGCTGGTGACTGACTCCACCAACGGCGATCTATTGGCGGATGGGGCTCCGACCCCTGGCTGTCTGCGAGTGCGAGCGGCTGAGTTCCAGCGGGCGGGTCGTGGACGGCGTGGCCGAGCGTGGCTACAGCCACTGGGCAGCGGAGTGTGTGTCTCCATCGACTGGGTATTTACCCGTGACGCCCGTGCACTCGGTGCATTGGGACTCGCAGCAGGGGTCGCGGTGGTGCGCGCGTTGCAGCGATTTTCCATATCTGATGTGACGCTTAAGTGGCCGAATGATGTATTGAAATCAGGCGCTAAGCTCGGTGGCGTGCTGTGCGAGTTGCGTGCGCTGGCGGATGGCGCGTCGCACGTGGTCATTGGTGTGGGGCTGAATGTGACGCTGCCTCAGGTCACACGCGCAGCGATTGTGGCGAGTGGTGGGTTGGTGCCTGCTGATCTGCAAGATGAGACACGGGATACGCCATCGCGCACCCGACTCGTGGCGGCGTTGGTGGAGGAGTTATCAGCGGCGGTGGTGGAGTTCGAAGTGCGCGGCTTAGATTCCTTTTTGATCGAGTGGGGGCGGCTTGATGCATTACGCAATCAAGCCGTGCGCGTGCAGGGGCCGCAGGGTACGTATGACGGAGTGGCCCAGGGAATCGCCGTAGATGGAGGTTTGCAGGTGGAGTCGGCGGGCCGGACGTTCTCCCTGCACGCGGGGGAGGTCACGGTGCGAGCGTTTTGATGATCTTGCTCATTGATATAGACGGTGTCTCTGTGCGCTGGTGTCAGGTAGACAGTGGTGACTCTGGCATGTCATCTGACATCGGCACCGCAACGCTTGAGGAGTGGCCGCACGCGCTGTCGCTCTACACGCCGACGCGTGTGGTGGCGTGTGCAACGCGGGATGCCCCCTTACATGATCTGTTGGCTTTTTGTCGCACCCGTTGGCAGTTGGATGTGTATTGCCCAACGGTGCCTATGTCTCAGATGAGTCTGACGCGCTGGGCGGCGTTGGTGGGTGCACGCGAGGTCGCTTTAGGTGGGCACGTGGTGATTCATGCAGATCGCACGACTGTCGTCGATGGTATAGACGGTCATGGCCAGCCGCACGTCTTAGGCGCGTTGCCTGGGATGGCTTCGATGCAAGAAGCGCTCTACACCCAGACCCAAGGTATTCAGCGTGCCGCTCATCCTGTGGTGCCGGCGGCGGGTGATTTTTTTGCAATAAATACCGCAGAGAATGTGCAGGCAGGGGTGCGCGTGATGTCAGCGACTTGGGTAGATGCGGTGGTGCGTCAGTTTGAGGTAACGCTTGGGGCGTCGGTCACCGTGTGGCTGACCGGGCCTTGTGCGACTGAGTTTCCATCGCTTGTGCATCCGGTTATCGGATCGTCTGATTTAGTGTTGCGTGGACTGCAGCGCTTAGCGAAGGATCCCTCATGAAGCGTATCTTGTGGCTCCTTCTTGTCGCTAATGGCTTGTGGTTTTTGTATGTACAGCTGCACTCGGAATCCGTCGTACCCACTGTCCATGCGCCCGCTATACCAACCCTTCAGTTATTAAGTGAAGTGCCGACGGCGCCAGTGCCGCGCTGCGTTCGGATCGGCCCGTGGAGTGATGCCCCCACCGCGGATGCGTTGCGTGCTTGGCTCGAGCAGGCTCATTATGCATTTCATGAGCACCGTATCGAGGCAACCGGCCCGGTAAGTTTTGCGGTGACGCTGGTGTCAGCTAATTCTGATGCAGCTGCTGCGGTGGCCAGTCGACTGAAAGCACGTGGCTTCACTGACTTTGAAGTGTTACCGCCGCAAGCCTCGGCGGTTCAGACTACCCTTGCGCTGGGTCACTTCAGTGATCGGGGGAGCGCACAACAAAGAGTGCTGCAGCTGGAGGCATGGGGTATTCATGCCACGGTGACGCTGCCGGTTCTGCCGGCTGCGGGCGGATGGTTTGAGGTGAATGTTGCCAGCGACACGCCGGCGCCCGAGGTATCGACACTCGTACAGGCGGTGCCAAGCGCCGATGGCATCACCGTCGCGCCTTGTCCGATGGAGGCACCCACCTTGCCGCCTGGCGTATCTCCGGCCCCACATGAGGATGCGCCGGCCGGTGCCCCTAATAAATTAGGCATTCCTCCAGCTGATGGTTCGTCACCGCGTCGAGCGCCGGCGTAGTGGATTCTGTGGACTGAAAAGGTCGAGGCGAGAGAGGCGACACTCACATGAATCAGTTTTTCCGCGTGCGCTCAGGGGGTATGTCTCGGCGCGACTGGAGGCCGCCTGGCGTCGCTTCTCTATCTATAGTGACCCGATGAGGGCCTGTGGTAAAATCTCTGCGCGCCGCTTTAGCTCAGTTGGTAGAGCGCCAGTTTTGTAAACTGGATGTCGTCTGTTCGATTCAGACAAGCGGCACCATTTTCGCTTTAGACCCTGCGGGGCGCTCTGCTTTGGACTTCCCTCCCTCCGTTGATCATAAAAAAACAAAAAAGTGAGCGGACAACCGAGCGGCATATTAAAGTTAACCAGTCGCCATCACATCAACGGATAAAAAGGAGTGCTGCGTATGCAAGGGCTATCTGGAATTGCTTGGGCAGGCCTCGCTGCCGAGGATGTGGATTTGCTTGGGGAGTTCTATGCCACGACGGTCGGCTTGCCACTCCAGCAGCGCGCGGCGGGCGCGTGTCTATTTAATGTAGGCAATGGCGCCGTCTTTGAGATTTGGGGTGGGGGTGTGGCGAGTGCGACCAAGAAAGGCCCTGACCGGCAGTCATTGATTATAGGATTCCAAGTGGAGCGGATCGAACCGTGGATTGAGGATTTGGCCACACGAGGCCTTCATGCCGAGGGCCCCATTGAAAGTGGCTTGGGTAAGCGCTGGGTGCAGTACACCGACCCAGAGGGCAACGGATTCGAGTTCAAGGATGCCCACGGCTAAGGGGTGATTCGTCTAGGCGATCGCTGCCCTGTAGGTCGCGATTGCGCGTGCGGCTGTATTTGCCGCTGATCGCGCCTTAAGCGTTTCGTTCGAGCACCGCTAGGGTGATGTCATCCGACTGTTTTGCTTGCCCGGCAAATGCGGTTACGCTGCTAAAGATCGCATCAATTAAGGTCTTTGCCTCGCCGCGGCCGTGTGTTCGAATCGTGTCGAGGAGTGCGGCCTCACCATAAGCCTCATCCGCGAGATTAAACGCCTCGGTGACACCATCCGTATAGAAAACTAAACGATCGCCGGGCTGGATTTGTATCGAATGCTCGGCATAAGTCATCTCGGGCATGGCACCGAGCACCAATCCGCCTTCTCCAGACAAGACCTCAATCGAGGTATCCGCTCGTCTCAGCAGAGGCGGATTGTGTCCGCCATTGGCATAACAAAATAAGCCAGTGGCTGGGTCGTAAATGCCATAAAACACAGTGACAAAAAGATCCATCGGGTTTTGGGTGCAGAGCACGTCGTTGGTATGGGCGAGACATGCGCCGGGCATTGCAAAATAGGCTGCCAGATTTCGAAGATTCGTACGCGCAACCGCCATAAAAAACGCTGCCGGCACACCCTTACCCGATACGTCTGCCATCACCACGCCGATGCGCCCATCCGGCAGTTCAATGAAGTCATAGAAGTCACCGCCCATGCTGGTGGCGGGCAGCATTCGAGCGGCGCCTAAGCAGCCCTGTGCGTCTGGAAAGCGGCTTGGGAGGATCGCAATCTGCAAGGCGCGCGCGATATCCAGTTCGCGCGTGATCTGTGCGCGGGCCGCCTCCAATGCCAAATTCTTTTCGACCATTTCTGCATTTTTTGCAGCCAGTGAGCTGCGCAACTGATGGATCGTCAAATGCGTGTTAACGCGCGCCAGTAATTCATGGGCGTTAAAGGGCTTGGCCACATAGTCGACCGCGCCCAACTCAAAGCCCTTCACCAGATCAGCCGTCTCTGTTTTTGCAGTAAGAAAAATAATGGGTATTTCGTGCCAAGCCGGTGTCGCCTTGATGCGCTCGCAGGCCTCAAAGCCATCCATCTCCGGCATCATGATGTCCATTAAAATCAAATCGGGCTGTATGCGACTCATGACCTCCAGCGCCTGTTGGCCATTCGTGGCAACGCTCACCTGATAACCCTGTGGCTTCAGTGTCGCGGCCAAGGTTTGGATATTGGCGGGCGTATCGTCCACCACCAGAATACGTGCGGTCATAGTGGGGCCTGCGTGTCTGTGCGGGTGTGCCGATCGATGGGAGTATGCATAGAGCGAGCTCGTGAAGGCAGGCGTGGTTGATTACAGGCCATGGGCTGCGGCAGCTTTTATGAGTGCGGCATGTGCTTCGCGTAATGCGTAGGTCTGAACCTGCTGCTCAAAGGCTGTAAACCCCTGCGCACCTAAGACGGAGCGCCAGATGTCGCGGTGGGTGTCCAGATAGTCAGCTGCCTCGGCGTCAAACTCCGCCAGCATCTTAAGCATCTGCTCGACAATCGGTCGAGCCACCACCGCATCGAGCGCTTCCACCGCAATCATCTCGGTGGATTCTGCTGGCTTGTGAAACGCAGGTCCGAGACGTGCGATAAAATCAGCGAGGCTGAGGTGCAGTGCATCGCATAGTCGAGCGCACGACTCCCTGCCTAAGCGACCCGCAATTGCGCGCTCTAACTCACCGCCGGCTGCTTGAATAGCAGCCATGCCAAGCGAACCCGCTACGCCCTTAACCGTGTGGGCGAAACGCTCCGCCGTCGCATCATCGCCCACAGCCAGAGCGGCGGATATACGCGCTCCGGCATCTGACTCAGCCGCAACAAATTGTCGTAACAGCTTTAAGTAAAGCGTTTGATTGCCGGCCACGCGGGCAAGACCCGCACTGACATCTAAGCCCTCGATCGTCGGTAACGCTTCCGCATCGACGTCCTTGACCACGGTCGTCTCCCGCAGCCTCTCTGCCCCCGCGGCGTGCATTTTTGCCATCGCCTCAGCCGCCTGGTGCGGTTGATAATAGGTGCCTAAGGTGCTGAATAGCAGTGCCGGATCAATGGGTTTGGTGAGGTGCTCATTCATGCCGAGATTCAGGCAACGGGTGCGCTCCTCAATAGAGGCATGCGCGGTCATGGCAATGATGGGCACGGCATTAAATCGCCCGTCTGCGCGGATTTTTGTGGTCGCTTGATATCCATCCATGACCGGCATTTGCAAGTCCATGAATACCACGTCATAACCGCTCGGGTTGGCATGCAGCGCCTCAAATGCCTCGAGACCATTCGATGCGGAGGTGACTGTGGCGCCTTCTCCTTCTAGCAGTTCGGTGGCGATCTGCCGATTAATTTCATTGTCCTCGGTCAGTAAGATGCGGGCACCGGCAAACTGTGAGCCTGCCTCGGTCACGCGCGCCGCTTCCGTTGTGGCCCCTGCTTTATGGCGCATAAACAGAGTGACTAGGGTGTCCATTAACATCGACTTGTTAATAGGCTTCTCAAGGATCGCACCGACATCGATCGATGCCGCTTCGCCTCGGAACTCATCTCCACTAAAAGCCGTCACGATGACAATCGCTGGCTGTTCACTCAAGGTGCTATCGGCACGGATGTGTCGACTGGTCTGTAGCCCATCCATCTCCGGCATTCTCCAGTCGATGAATGCGATGTCGTATGGCTCGCAGCGCCGATCGGCTGCTTGCATCATCGCCAGCGCCTCGGCGCCGGAGCGGGCGGTAGCCACTGCGGAGGTCAGGTCAGCGAGTGCCTCAGCGAGTATTTCGCGAGCGGCCGCGTTGTCGTCGACGACCAATGCACGCAATTGCGGCAGATCCGCCGGCAGCCATTTAGCGCGCACCTCAGCGGAACCCACTCCTAAGTCGACCGTGAACCAAAACGTTGTGCCTACCCCAGGCTCACTATCGAGGCCGATCTCACCTCCCATGGCCTCTACGAGCCGCTGGCTAATGGTGAGTCCGAGACCTGTGCCGCCGTGCTTTCGAGTGGTGGATGCATCCGCTTGAGCGAATGGCTTGAATAGCTTCGCCACTTGCTCAGGCGTCATTCCCATACCGGTGTCACGCACCGAGAAGCGCAGGCGTGCTCGGTTCTCCACATTGGATATCAAGCGCACTTGCAGAACAATCTCGCCGCGCTCGGTAAACTTCACTGCGTTATTGACGAGGTTGATGATGATTTGACCAAGCCGCAGTGGATCACCGAGTAAGTTCTGGGGCACCACCGAGGGTACGTCCACCAGCAGTTCTAAGAATTTATCGTGGGCCTTTTGGCTGGTGACGGTTGTCACGGCGGTGAGTACTTGATCGAGGGTGAAGTCAGTGACTTCGATATCGAGTTTGCCCGCTTCGATTTTTGAGAAATCGAGAATGTCATTAATGATGCCTAGTAAGCCACGCCCTGCGGTGTGGATCTTAGACAGGTAGTCTCGTTGCTTTGGCGTCAGGTCAGTTTTTAGAGCTAAATGGGCAAGTCCGATGACGGCGTTCATCGGGGTACGAATCTCATGACTCATATTGGCCAAGAACATGGACTTGGTCTCGGTCGCTTGCTCGGCCTTAGCGCGCGCCACCTCTAGTTCGGTGATGTCGAGATAGGTGAGCATGCGCACACCATCGGGCAATGCGACGTACTGACGACGGATGATACGGCCATCGCTTAACACCATATCAGCGGTGAAAGCAGGTGCATTACGCGCATTGGCTAGGCTACTCTTTATAAAGTCATCATAGTGTTCTGTCGAGATCCTAAATAAGCCGGTGTGCCGATTGGCTTCGAGTACCTGTGCGTAGGTGAGCCCAAGCGCGAGATCTGCCTCGGTATAATCGAGTTGAAGAATTTCTGTGGCTGCGCGATTTAGTATGCGCACGTTAAGGTCAGCGCCGTCCATGAACAAGATGCCATAGGCGATGTTGTCAAGGATCGCATTCAGTTGCGTGAGCAATGCCTGGGCACGCTGGTCGCGCGAGGCGATCATTGTAAAAAGACGAGCGTTTTGGATCGCCAATATGGAGGGCACCGCAAAGCTCGTGAGGAGGCTCACGAGGCGCGGGTCGAAGTGTCCGGTCTCAGGGCGTCGGATGACGATGCCACCAATGATTTGTTCATCGCGTATCAGGGGGATCCCGAGAATCGAGCCTGCGCTGCTCATAGCGGCGTCATGCGCATGAGCGAGCGGGGCGCTCGTCTCGGCGGCTACGTCGGCGATCTGGTGCGGTGCGCGACTTTCGACACACAGTCCGATGACGGAGCCTACCCCGATGCCAATGAGCTCCGTGCGTAAGGCGGCGAGCGCGTCTGCGGTCATGCCATAGGTAGTGCGTGGGGTAAAGTAGCCTGATACGTCATCGTATTCATACAGCGTGCCATTAGTGGCCCCGGCCAGTTCAACAGCGTGCCTTAGAATTGTGCTTAAGGTTTCATCCACATTAAGAGAGGCGCTCACAGCGCGACCGACTTCGGCGAGCACTTGCATGTCATGCTGTTGGATCAGCAGCGCTTCTTTTTGACCCATCAACTCGGCTTTTGATTCCGTGAGGGCGGCAGTTTGTTCTTCTAGGCTTCGTCTCAGCTCATCTACTGTAGAAAAACTAGCCAGCATGTTGTTGAAGGCGGTTGCGATGCCGACGACCTCGGGTCCGCCGGTCACCGGGGCGCGTCGCCCAAGGTCGCCGCTGGCCTCAATGTCACTCATGGTCTTAGCGGCATTGGCAATGGGTTGTGCAATCGCGCGTGCAATGCGACTGGAGATGAGCAGCAGCAGAGCGCCGGCTAGGGTGATGCTGATAGCGAAAAGACTCGCCCAGCGGAGAAATAAGGTGTCAATGTCATCCGTGTATACGCCCGAGCACAGCACCCAGTGCCACGGTATAAATGCCTTGGCGTATGAGATTTTTGGTGTCGGCACTTCCTCGACGCCGCCCCCAGGCTTGGGTCTTTGTCCGCGGTAGGTCACATAGCCATCACCGGCCGCATTGGCCACGGTGGTGAGGGCCGCCCAGAAGTTCATCGGATGCGCGAGTGTCTCGATGGGGCCTGATAAACCCAGTTGTATTTTGGTGGCGGTGTCATATAAGGCACCGGTGGGCTTAGTGCCGGCGAGAGAGGGGCGCGTGGTGTGCATCACCATGGTCGGCATAGGCAATTGATCATCGAGTACAAAAAAGTAACCCGACTGACCTTCCTCTGAGGTCAGTCCATAGCGCATGCTTTGGATGACGTGGAGGGCGTCGCGGCGCGCCTCTTCACCTGTCAGCGTGCCCCGGCGCTCTTCTTCTTCGTAGTGCTGAAGGACGCTGTAGGCCGCCTCCACCAGATGGCGAGTTTTAAGTTGGTGCTCAGCGAGCAGGTCCGCGCGTTTTTGAAAGAGCGTAAAAGCCGCGAGCGCAATCAGAAAGACTAAGGCAAGACCGTGCGCCCAGCGAAGATTGGTGGCAATGCTGCTGTGCCGTGAGGGCAGAATGCGTCGGGCTGGAGTCATGGCGTCTCAGGCGTATCGGGCGGTGTTCATCACGCGGGGTTTTGGTGCGTGTGCCCTAGTGAGCGGCGCCCATTATGGCACCTCGTCCAGAGGGCGGGCTAGCGCCTCGGGCCGTCTTGACCCGACGGGGCGCCTCAGTCATGGTAGGTCGGACGGGAAGAGCGGCCGATTTCCGGCCGTTTTAGACCTAACCGAGGCATTTTATGGCCTGGCAGCAGGGACACGATCCACACCATCACGCCTTGGCGCTGACGGTACAAGCGCTTGTCTGGTCGTTCAGCTGCCGGCGGGTTGGCCGATGAGTGAGGTCAGTGCACCCGCCTCTGCGAACGACGGGTCGGATGGCCCATTTGCTATACCGGCGCCTGAAAAAAAGCGTCTCCTCGTGGCGGCTTTACGCGCGCTGTTGCCTGTGGATGCCGTGCTCGATACCCCGCATGATCTGACAGTCTATGAGTGTGATGGTTTGGCCGCGTTTAGGCAGATACCGGTGGCGGTTGTCTTGCCGAGAACAGAGCAGGAAGTCGTGAGCATCGTCAAGCTCTGCCATGCATGGGATGTACCGGTGGTTGCCCGTGGTGCAGGCACCGGACTATCAGGCGGCGCCTTGCCCCATGCGGCGGGTGTGTTGCTGTCGTTAGCCCGCATGAATCGCATCGTGTCCTTAGATCAGGTGGCGGGCACGGCTCGAGTAGAGCCCGGTGTTCGCAACCTCGCCATCTCAGAGGCTGCAGCGCCGATGGGTTTGTACTATGCGCCAGATCCCTCCTCGCAAATTGCGTGCACCATCGGCGGCAATATCGCAGAGAACTCTGGTGGCGTGCATTGCCTCAAATATGGGCTGACACTCCACAATGTCCTTCGTCTTCGCGGGGTGACTATAGAAGGGGAGTTGATCGAGTGTGGCAGCGAGGCGCTTGATGCGCCGGGTCTTGATTTGTTATCGATCGTGGTGGGCTCCGAGGGTTTGCTGTTGGTGGTGACTGAAATCACTGTACGGCTACTCCCTAAGCCACCCTGTGCGCGCGTAGTGCTCGCATCATTCTCTACGGTCAGTCAGGCGGGTGACGCGGTCGCCGCCATTATCGCGGCGGGCATTATCCCTGCAGGTCTTGAGATGATGGATCGCGGGGTCGCCATGGCGGTTGAGCCTTTTGTGCATGCGGGCTATGACCTCACCGCGGCTGCTATTTTGCTAATTGAATCCGATGGCACAGTCGCCGAAGTCGAAGATGAAATCGCATGGCTCAGTGTGCTGCTCACTAAAGTGGGTGCCCAATCCATCGCCATCTCACACTCAGAGTCAGAGCGGCTGCGGTTCTGGTCGGGACGTAAGAATGCATTCCCTGCAGCTGGACGCATATCACCTGATTACTACTGCATGGATGGGACGATTCCACGTAAACATCTGGGGCGGGTTCTAGAGTCCATCCAGGCGATGGAGGCTAAGTACGACTTAAAGTGTATTAATGTGTTCCATGCCGGCGATGGTAATTTGCATCCATTGATTTTGTTCGACGCCAATGTACCGGGGCAGTGGGAGCGGGCGGACCGCTTTGGTAGTGAGATCGTTGAGCTGTGTGTGGCCTTAGGCGGCACCATCACCGGGGAGCATGGTGTGGGTATTGAGAAAATAAACTCGATGTGCGTTCAGTTTTCAGACAGTGAGCGCGCGATTTTCTCAGCCGTTAAAGTAGCGTTTGATGCAAAAGGGCTTCTTAATCCAGGCAAGGTCATTCCGACTTTACGCCGTTGTGCCGAGTATGGTCGGCAGCATGTGCATCTAGGTGTCTTGCCATTTTCGGATCTGCCGCGGTTTTGATATGAGCGCACCGAGTGCATTGACCCAGATCCAACAACAAATTCGTGAGGCAGCCTCGCATCAGCGTCCCATCCGGATACGTGGTGGTGGGACCAAAGATTTTTATGGCGAATCCTTACGTGGCGAAGTGCTCGACATGGGCCGTCTCACGGGCGTGATCGACTATGAGCCGAGTGAATTGGTGGTCACTGCCTGGGCGGGCACGCCGCTCGCTGAGATTGAGGCTTTATTGGCCACTCAGAATCAGTACTTGGCTTTCGAGCCGCCGGCCTTTGCGCCGGGCACCACCCTAGGGGGTGTGGTGGCTGCGGGCTTAAGTGGTCCGCGGCGCGCGACCGTCGGGGGGGTGCGTGACTTTGTGCTAGGGGCGTCTTTGTTATCAAGCCAAGGTGAGTTGCTTAAGTTTGGTGGTCGGGTGATGAAGAATGTGGCGGGTTTCGATGTGTCGCGCCTGCTGGTGGGATCCTTAGGCATTCTGGGGCCTATCGCGGATGTCTCCATTAAGGTATTGCCGTGTCCGAGATTGGAAGTGACTTTGGCTTTTGAGATGACGGCGGCTGAATCAGTGCGTGCATTCAACCGCTGGTTGCGCACGCCGATTCCGGTGTCAGCGACGTCGTGGTGGGGTGGGCAAGCGCGGGTGCGCTTGTCAGGTATGCCCACTGCGGTGGAGGAGGGGGTGAGACAACTCAACGGAGAGCGCGTGCCCACCGCGGAAGCAGCGATCTGGTGGGCGCAGCTTCGTCATCATCAGCACCCCTTTTTGAATCGTGAGCAGCCACTGTGGCGAATGTCTATTCCGGCCACGTCACCGCTGTTGTCTATCGCAGGAGAGGTGCTGATTGAGTGGGCCGGCGCGCTGCGATGGGTGCGCTCGACGACTCCAGCCAGTGACCTGCGTGCGGCCGCCAGTGCGCTCGGCGGGTCGGCGGCGCTGTGGCATGGCGGGCCGTCGCAGCCGATGAGTGCGCCGCTCGCACCCGGGGTGTTGGCGTTGCATCGTCGATTGAAGTCGCAGTTTGATCCGCTGGGAATATTTAACCCAGATCGCTTGATCGTTGGGATCTAGGGTATGCAAACGCAGTTGGCCGAATCGATCAAGTACACCCCCGTTGGTCAAGAGGCAGATCGTATTTTGCGATCGTGTGTGCATTGCGGGTTTTGTTTGGCTACTTGCCCAACGTATCAGCTGCTCGGAGATGAGTTAGACAGTCCGCGTGGACGCATTTACCAAATTAAGGCAGTACTTGAGGGGGGTGAAGCGACGCGCTCCACCCAGATCCATCTGGATCGCTGCTTGACCTGCTTAAGTTGTGAGACGACCTGCCCATCCGGCGTGCAGTACGGTCGGTTATTGGAGATTGGTCGCGATCTGGTCGACCAGCAGGTGACACGACCGATCAGTGAGCGGCTGGCGCGCTTCGCTATTCGAGAGCTGGTGTCACGAAGAGAGGTGTTTCGGCTGGTATTGCGTGTTGGGCGTGGTCTACGACCACTGCTGCCTCGGTGGTTAAAATCAAAGGTACCCATGGTTCGTCGATCGGCGTCGGTCTCAGTGATGCCTCATGCAAGGTGCGTCATTCTTTTAAAAAATTGCGTGCAAGATGCCTTATGTCCAGCGATCGATCAGGCCACCGCTCGTGTACTGAATCGTTTGCAGGTCAGGACGGTCGTGGCCGCAGACAGTGGTTGTTGCGGCGCGCTGCGTGCGCATTTGTCAGACGCTGAGGGGGCGCAGGCCGCTGCACGCCGCAATATTGATGCCTGGTGGCCATTGCTTAAGAGTGGAGCGGAAGCGATTGTGATGACCGCGTCTGGTTGCGGCTCACAAGTAAAAAGTTATGGGCGTTTATTAGCAAACGATACGCATTACCGAGACCGTGCGGTTCAGGTCAGTGCTAAAGCCGTGGATCTGAGTGAGTGGCTGAGCGCGCAGCCTGTGGATTGGCGGGCAAATCGGGCGGACAGTGACACCATTCGGGTCGCGTTCCAGTCCCCCTGCACATTGCAGCATGGGCAGCAGTTGCGAGGCGACATTGAGAACACGTTAGTGGCGTTGGGCGCTGAGTTAACGCCGGTGGCTGATGGCCATCTGTGCTGTGGGTCGGCGGGTAGTTATTCTTTACTGCAACCGGCGTTGGCAGGGTCACTGAAGGATGCCAAGCTGGTGGCGCTGATGGCGGGATCCCCGTCAGTCATCTTGTCGGCTAACGTGGGTTGTTTGTCTCATCTGCAGTCAGGTGCAGCCATCCCGGTACATCATTGGATTGAGTGGGTGGACCAGCGCTTGGGTGGAGCCGTGCGTGACTCGGACGCTCTTTAGGTCTTTAAACTAAAGGGGGTGAAATGCGTGTTGTGGTCATAGTAGTCTTCGTTTTCAGCTTTTTTGACCACACGTACAATCTTATAGGTCAGCGGTGTCGCAAGGACCTCCCATAGGACTTTAAGCACGTATTGGCTGCAAAGCGCAGTGATCAACAGCTGTGTGCTCCACAGTCCATAAAAAGCACCCATCAGAAAAATAGAGGAGTCGACTAACTCGCCACACATGGTCGACCCAATGGTGCGCATCCACAGCCAGCGACCGTGGGTCCATACTTTTATTTTCGCAAGCACGTAACTGTTGACGAACGAGCCACACCAGAATGCCAAAATTGATGCGGCGACAATGCGCGGCGTGTTGCCGAATACCTGCTCGATCGCAGGCTGATGGCTTGCCCAGTCTTTCGCTGGTGGCAGATGGACGATGGTGGCCGTCATCAGGGACGCAAAAGCGAGTGCGCCGAACCCTGCCCACACCACACGGCGATCGCGGGCATAACCATAGACTTCAGTGAGAATGTCACCGAAGAAGTAGGAGATGGGAAAAAACAGCACGCCGGATAAAAAAGTCACCGGACCCCAGAATGGAATCGTCACGGTGGACACTTTGGCGGCGCCAATGAGATTGACGCAAAGCAGAATGCACACATAGGCCGCCATGAACAGGTCGTAGTAGCGGTACTCTCGGGCGGGGGTCTGAGGGTCTCGTGTCATGGTGCCCTATAGGTTAAACCATGAGAGCGTCGGTGACCGCAAAGTATTTGGTCGCCTGGGGGGTGCCTTTATTTAGGAGAGGCGGGCGCTGGCGTCACTGTAGTGGGCCGTGGTTGCAGCCGGTGTGGTGGATTGCATCCGAAGGCCGGTGCCGCCTTGAGTGACGTGGGCGACCACGGCGGTGCGGCGGTGCAGGCGGGTGATGGCGCCCTGATTCACGGCGAAGGCCACATCGACCACGCTGCCCATCGGCAGTCCGAGGTTGCCACTGGTCACGAACACGCCATTGGCACTTAAATTTTGTGCACGGCATACCTTGCCCTGACCGCCCGGCGCTTTGATGTACACGGTGGTGCGGCCAAGATGGCGAGGGTGCCGTCGTCGTTCCATAAAAATTCTCAACACGAGAGATGCGCAGGGGGCTCATCTGAATAACCAGTCTCAACGGGTGGTCGCCCCGTCAATACCCCTGGTTGGGGGCGCTGCCATTAAAGTGTGAGCTGCGTCACATTTTTAAGTGATGGAGCGTGGGGAAAAGTCAAAAACCAGTCGGTCTCAGGGCGGGCGATAAACTCATAACCTACTGTTATGTAACCTATTTACTAACTATTCGAGCGATTTCGATCCATAAACGGCCAGGGGCTGGCTGCACGTGACGTCGCCCCCGCATACCCCTCGCATACACCCGCTATATATAAGTACCCAGCGAGCTGCCAACGCGCCCTGCGTGGCAACGGCCAATCGCACCCCTGACGGGTGCGTCACCGACCTGCCTGAACGCACGTCAGAATGAACTGACCGCGCGGACCCTGACCGTGCCACTATGACGGCCCCGTCGTGCCGGCAGCCTTGATCCGTCGCGAAGGGCCTCCCGGTCCTTAGGCGGCTGGAAAATATAATTACCGCCAGAGGGCTCTTTTCGTCAGTTTTTCGTTGACAGGAATGTACGCCGGCCCGAAAATACGCGGCTCATTTGCCGGAGGGGTACCCAAGCGGCCAACGGGAGCAGACTGTAAATCTGCCGGCTTATGCCTTCGAAGGTTCGAATCCTTCCCCCTCCACCATTGGGTGGTGTGTTGATGGGTGG
>CAIOZU010000006.1 GCA_903862885.1 uncultured Pseudomonadota bacterium | reverse complement strand
CCACCGCCCGACCAAATTACTTTTCGAACTCGCTGTCCGTAAGTCATTGAAAATACTAGACGTGGCGTCGCGAGCGCTCGCGTCCCTACTGATAACAGAGATAGGTATTTGAGGGAATTGGGCGGGAAATCGCGCCGCCGCCGAAGCGACGCGCGCGACGTCATTGCAGTTTTCACGGGGGAACGGGCAAAAAAAAATCCCAACCGATAAGAGTTGGGATTTCAAATAATGGTGGAGGCGGGGGGAATTGAACCCCCGTCCGCGAATCCTACGCTACAAGATCTACATGCTTGTCCGATCGACTGTTCTCACGTCAGGCCTCCCGGTCGGCAGGGTGCGCTGATGCCAGCCTCGTCCTTTTTAGCTATCCACTACCCGAAACACGCGTGGACCGCGATCCTGTGATTGCGACCCCATCTCCCCCCGCACAGGCACGAAAAGGAGTGGAGTAGGCGGGGCTTAAGCCGCCAGAGCGTAGCTGTTGTCGTTCGCAGCTAACAATTTGCAAACAGTTTTACGAGGAACTTGCACCTCGGCATGCACTTGGAGTTTCGTAACCCACGTCGAGCCCGATCGCCCCCATTGGCACTCTCATTATAGCGCAGTCAATCCCCCTAGGTATGCCAATTCCAGTTAGCATTCACGCTTTTAAAGGCGTCTGGTGGCGCTTTGGGTTCAACTGAGACAAGGAGCAATGATGATTAAGCGACTTCATATGGGTGCGCGCATGTCGGAGGCGGTCATTCATGGCCAAACCGTGTATTTGGCCGGCCAGGTGGCTAATGATCCGACCGCGGATGTGACGACCCAAGCGCAGCAGGTGGTGGCTACCATTGATCGACTATTGGCCGAGGCGGGGACTGATAAAACGCACATTCTTCGCGCCACCATTTATCTGCGCACGATGAGTGATTTCGCTGCGATGAATAAAGTATGGGATGCGTGGGTGCCGCAAGGGCATACACCCGCTCGAGCCACCTGTGAGGGTGCGTTGGCAAATCCTGGATATTTGGTTGAAATCGTGATCACCGCGGCACTGCCCTAGCATCAGCTAAGGCGTGTCTTTATCGGTTGCGGGCACGCAGCGTGCGTGCCTTCTCCCGATTCCAATCGCGTTCTTTTTCCGTGTCCCTTTTGTCATGGTCTTTTTTACCGCGCGCTAGCCCCAACTCCAGTTTGGCGCGGCCGTCTTTCCAATACAGAGACAGCGGGATCAGCGTGTAGCCCTTGCGATCTACCGCGTTTTCAAGATGATCGATCTCGCGCCGCTTCATGAGCAGCTTGCGCGAGCGGGTGGGGGTGGCGATCACATGGGTGGAGGCTGAGTTCAAGGGCGAGAGATGGCAGCCGTGTAACCACGCTTCGCCATTTTTGACGGCCACGTAGCCCTCGCCGAGTTGGACGCGGCTGGCGCGCATGGATTTGACTTCCCAGCCCATGAGCACCAGGCCGGCCTCATAGCGCTCATCAATGAAATAGTCATGCCGCGCTTTACGATTGAGCGCGATCGTGCCTTCGTGGGTGTCTTTATCCTTCAAAGCCATGGCTTAGGGTCCAACAGTCAGTCTGCTATTCTATCTGCGTTGTCGTCTGCGCGCTCTGACCTCACAATGGCGGTATGGCTAAACTCCTGATCAGTCCTCATGCGTGAAGTCAAGCGCAGTGCCTTAGTGGTGCACACGCCCATGCAGATGTACGCGTTGGTCAATGGCGTGGCTAACTATCCGCGCTTTGTGCCGTGGTGTATTGGGGCGGCGGTGCTCACGGAGACCCCGACGGCGCTGTCTGCGACTTTGGAGGTGGGTCGGGCAGGGGTCAGGGTCGCACTCACCACTCAAAATACCTTAATACCGGGCGAGCAGATTGAGATGGCGCTGTTAGATGGCCCTTTTCGGTCGTTTTCGGGGAGATGGCGCTTTATCCCGATTGTGGAGCCGTCTTCAGAGAGTGCGCCCACTCGCCTCAAGGGCTGTCGGGTGGAGCTTTTGGTGCGCTTTGAATTTAAGAACGCGGCCTTGGATCTGCTCGCTGGCCCCTTGTTTGAGTCCACCTGGAATTCTTTAGTCGATGTGTTCGTCGCGCGCGCCCGTGAGGTCTATGGTGCCAGCCACTGAGTTTGAGGTGTCCGTGGTGTATGCAACACCCACCGTTCAGACCGTGGTGTCGGTGAGCGTTTCGGCCGGTACCACGGTGGCTCAAGCGGTACAACGGTCGGGTCTGTCACGCGTACATCCCGATATCGGGGCTGAGTGGGTGGTCGGTGTCTTTGGTCGTGTCGTGCCTCCTGACACACGGCTGATGCCCGGTGATCGAGTAGAGATTTACCGGCCTTTACTAGCGGATCCCAAGGACACACGACGGGAGTTAGCCAAGCGCGGACGCACCATGGCGCGTACCCCGATGAAGACGCGCCGATGAAGATGGGTAAGGCTTAAGCGCCTGAGACGGCAGGAATTTTTGGGTCGCGGAATGCGCCGGTGGGTTTTTCAATGCGGATCAGTTTGTCTTCCGCAAAAAATAGAATCATCAGTTGGCGATCGACTTTTTGGGTCTTACCGCTCTTAAAATAGTACAGATAGTCCCAGCGATCGGGGTGAAAGGTATCAGCCACCATCGGGGTACCCAACAGATAACGCACCTGACTGCGGGTCATGCCCAGGGTGACTTGGTCAACCATCTTGGCTTCGAGGAAGTTGCCTTGGGAAATATTGATCCGGTAAACGCAGCCAGTAGCCAATAGGCTGCCGCCTAAGGCCAATGAAGCAATCACCAAGCACTTTCTTAAGTTCATGTTCCGATCTCGGGTCCCCGCCCTGTTTTGGGGACGGCGATGGGTGGATAATGGACCGAGATGATACCGGAACCTGAGGGATACGCGCGTGGAAAGCCAAGATCTTCGTCGGGCAGGCCTTAAAGTCACCACGCCACGGGTGAAAATACTGGAAATTTTGGCCGGTCCCACCGGCACGGTGCTGCGTCACCTGAGCGCTGAAGACATATATAAAAGCCTACTAGAGTCCAATCACGACATTGGACTGGCGACGGTGTATCGGGTGTTGACCCAGTTCGAGGCCGCGGGCTTGGTGACGCGTCATCATTTTGAGGGCGGCACGGCGGTCTTTGAACTCAATCGCGGTGAGCATCACGATCACATCGTCTGCGTTGATTGCGGTGAGGTGGAGGAGTTCGCGGATGCGGAGATCGAATCCTTGCAGGCCAAGGCGGCGCACCGCTTAGGCTTTGAGATCGCTGATCACGCCTTGACCTTGTACGGCCATTGTCGGCGCGAACAGTGTCCGCACCGCAGGCTCTAAACGCTTTTACGTTTTTGCGTGAGGGGCTGATTGCTTGATTTCTTTTTCGGTGCCGATGCGGGTCGGCTCAACATCTCGCGTGCGTGCTCTCGGGCGGCGCTGGTGATCTCAACGCCCGCTAACATCCGCGCCAGTTCTTCGACCCTAGCCTCGGCACTCAGTGGGGTCAGTGCGGTACGCGTTTGCTTGCCATCGGTTTTTTTAGCGACTTGAATGTGCTGGTCTGCTTGGCCTGCCACTTGAGCTAAGTGGGTGACGCACAGCACCTGTCCCCTTTGTCCGAGGGCATGGAGTTCGCGACCCACCATTTCAGCGACCGCACCGCCCACCCCGGCGTCTACTTCATCAAATATCATGCAGGTGCTGCCGCCGGTTTGGTGAGCCGCCGCCACCTGAACGGCAAGGCTGATGCGCGATAACTCACCACCCGAGGCGACTTTAGCGATCGGCTTGGGCGGCTGCCCTGGGTTTGCGCTCACTAAGAATTCAATGGTGTCCATCCCCTGTGGATCAATGATCGCTTCATCGGCTTGCACGGCGACCGTGAATTGCCCGCCGGGCATGCCTAAGCCTTTCATCAGTTCGGTGACCGTGCTGCCTAAGGCGCGCGCTGCCTTGTGGCGCGCTTGGCTCAGTGCTTTTGCGTGCGGTTGATAGTCTGTCAGCACGGCCTGTTGACGAGCTTCTAGGTGTGCGAGCGTGCTCTCAGCCTCTGTTAACTGATGTAGTTCAGTGGTTAAGCGTGCAAGCTGCTCGGGGAGTTGTGCCGTGGTGAGGCGATGCTTTCTGGCGAGCTGTTCGATGGTGGCAATGCGACTTTGCACGATGTCTTGACGCTTTGGATCCATATCGAGCGCCTCTAAATAGGCGGCGAGCGATTGGCCTGCTTCTTTCAGTGGAATCAATGCATCGGCGAGTAACTGGCCGATAGGGGCGAGTTTAGGATCAAATTCGCTGGCCGCTTTGAGGGTATTGAGTGCGCGGCCTGCTTTGCCATGGGCATCTTGGCCGTCCTCTTCATATACCCACTGCAGCGCGTTTTGTGCGGCGAGTGCTAGCCTGCCATGGTTGCCTAGGCGTTGTGCTTCAGTCTGCAGCGCCTCTGGCTCGCCTGGCTTTAATGCGAGCGCCGTGAGTTCTTGGATCTGGTGTGTCAGTAGCTCGATGCGTTGGTCGCGATCGAGCGCGGCCGTTTTGAGTGCACTGAGTTCGTTAGTCAGTGCCCGATACTCAAGCGCAAGCCGAGCGACCGGCGCTAAGGCGCTCTCATGTCGGCCGTGGGCATCGAGTAAGGCGCGCTGCGTCGTCGCGCGGGTGAGGGTAAGAAACTCTTGCTGGCCGTGGATATCGAGCAGCAATTCACCGAGCGCACGCACTTGGGTGATTGGTTGGGTTTGACCGTTGAGGTAGGCGCGTGATCGGCCATCTTGGCTAATGACGCGGCGTAACTGCACGTCATGCTCATATTCTATGTCTTGAGCGTCCAGCCACGCCTTTGCAGCGGGATGGTCCTTGAGCGCAAAGGTCGCCACGATGTCAGTGCGTTCACAGCCCGCACGAATGACATCGCTGCCACCGCGGCCGCCGATCGCTAACAGCACAGCGTCCACCAAAATGGATTTGCCCGCGCCGGTTTCACCGGTCAGTGCGGTCAGTCCTGCGGTGAGCTCGAGTTCTGCCGCATCGATGATCGCGAAATCTTTGATTTGCAGGTGGGTGAGCATTTACAGATCCGTTTGACCGACTCGCACGCCGCGCCCCCAATGAAGTTTCGACCTGAGGATGCGGTAATAGTCATATCCGGGGGGGTGCAACAAACGCACCATTGCCTCGATCGGCTCAATGACCAAGCGGCCATCCATGGGGAGATCGCCAAACACCAAGCCATCACAGGTGACTTGCGCGCGCATGGGCGCCTGCGCAACCGGTTTGATTTCAACCAGGCAGCGGCGATCAATCACGATGGGACGGTCAGAGAGCGTGTGCGGTGAGATGGGTGCCAACACCAGCGCATCGAGATGCGGTGTGAGAATCGGGCCGCCACAGGACAGTGCGTAGGCGGTCGATCCGGTGGGCGTGGCAATCACCATGCCATCACCACCGTGCGAGTTAACGAAACAGCCATCGATCCACGTTTCAAAGTCGAGCATGCGACCGGTCTCGCATTTTTGGAGGGCGACATCATTGAGCGCTTGCATGACCCGATCGGCTTGACCGTTGGCTACAATGCGCGCCTGCAACAGATGCCGCCGATCCTCACTGAAGCGGCCCTGGAGGACGTCGTCAAAGCGCTCAAGCATTTCGCTGGCGCTGATGTCAGCTAAAAACCCCAATCGGCCCCGGTTGATACCCAATAGGGGGACATCAATGCCGGTCGCGAGGCGCGCGGTGTGTAATAACGTACCATCTCCTCCCACCGACACCAGCAACTGTGCACGGGCTGCTAATTGCGCTTCGGGGAGCCGCTTGACCGGTGCCGTGACGGGGAGGGACGCCGCGTCGTCTACCAACACCGTGAGCCCGCGACTTTGGGCGTGCGCGGCTAAGGCGGTCATCGCCTCTGCGACGCGCGGGTCTTGAAAGCGACCAATCAGGGCTAGAGTGTGAAAAGCGAGGTTCATGAGTGACCCCAAATTACCATGCAGATTCCTCAGTGCGTCAACATCGACGCGCTTTCTGTGCGAAGGTGGGGTGGGGATGCGGCTTGGTGTCGCGGTGCCGGGTCCTGCCAACCCGCTTGACACGTCGAAGTGCGGCTCGTTAGATTGGGTTGGAAAGGAAATAAAGTTGTTCCTTTACAGGGGCTTATTTAGCAATGACTGAGGATGTTCAAAGCGTCGGTCACGATCCCGCGGCGAGTGCGCGGCTGTCGGATCGCGCGCAGCGTTTGCTGACCGCGCTGGTGGAGTCCTATATTCGGGACGGTCAGCCGGTGGGTTCGCGCACGCTGACCCGGGAATCGGGCTTGTCGGTGAGTGCGGCCACGGTCAGAAACGTCATGGCTGACTTGGAAGAATTCGGGTTTGTCAGTTCACCACATACCTCGGCGGGTCGTATCCCCACTGAACGCGGCTATCGGTTTTTTGTGGATGCGCTGATGAAGCTGCAGCCGCACGTGTCGGCGGACGTCGACTTGGCGCGTACCCTATCGCAGCGTTTCGGCGAGCGCTCGGATGATCCACGGCAGTTGGTGGCAGCCGCTTCGCAACTGTTATCTAGCATCACGAGCCTTGCGGGGGTGGTCACGATACCGCGGCGGGCGAATTCCGCCGTGACCCAAATTGAATTTTTACCACTCTCTGATAATCGCGTGTTGGCCATTATGGTGGTCAATGGCCGTGAGGTGCACAACCATATTCTTCAGTCTGAGCGACCGTTTTCTGCTGAAGAACTGCGGCGTGCCGCTGGGTTCTTAAATGAGCGCTTCAGTGGCCGAGAGTTGACCGATGTGCGTGGGGTGCTGCTGACACAGCTGCAAGAAACGCGCGTGCATATGAATCAATTGATGTTGGATGCCATTGGCATGGCAGAGCAAATGTTCTCACCCGCCGCTCGGGATACTTCGCATCGCATGGATGTGGTGATCGCCGGTGAAACCAATTTGATGGGTTTCGCTGAGTTATCCAATGTGGAGAAACTCAAACGTTTGTTTGATGCCTTCAATGAAAAGAACGATATCTTGCATCTGCTCGATCAGTGTCTGCAGTCAGATCGCGTGCAGATCTTCATCGGACGTGAGTCGGGCTATCAGATGCTCGATGATTGCAGCGTGGTCACTGCCCCGTATACCGTTGACAACCAGATCGTCGGGGTGTTGGGCGTCATTGGTCCTACCCGCATGGCCTACGAGCGGGTGATCCCGATTGTGGATCTGACCGCCCGCTTGCTCGGATCGGCGCTGCGCGGGCGCTGAGGGCTCAAGTCCCGTCCTATGGAGCGTCAATGCCCTTGAATTGGCGCCCGTGAACCCCCATTCTCGCGGGCGGCGCCGACTCCCGATTGGGACCTGCGGCCTTTTCCCTGAGTTTGTGGAGCCTGCCCATGAGTGAGTCGACCGTCCCCCCTGAAGATGCCCCGGTGGCCGATGCAGAGGCCCCAGCGGCGCTCGATCCGCTCAGTGAAGCCAAGGTCCAGGCGGAGGCGTATTACGCGCAGTACCTGCGCGCCGTGGCTGAGCTTGAGAATGTCAGAAAGCGCGCCGCGCGGGATGTCGAGCAGGCCAGTCGTTATGCCATCGAGCGCTTTGCTAACGAGCTCTTGCCGGCCATTGATAGTTTTGAATTGGCTAAGGTCACGGCCGCTTCGGCGGATGTTAAAAGCCTGTTGGAAGGCCAGGAGGCAACCCACCGTTTGCTGCAAAAAGCCTTTGAAAAAAGCGGTATTCGATTGCTCGATCCGACCGGCCAGCCCTTTAATCCCGCGGAGCACGAGGCGATGGTGGCTGCGCCCTCGACGGAGCACCCTCCGGGGACGGTCTTGCAGACCGTGCAAACCGGTTATTTGTTGAATGGCCGCTTGCTACGGCCTGCGCGGGTGATTGTCTCTAAGGCCCCAGAGACCGACGGCGGCACGTGATTCGCCGGGTGGCTTGATAAATAAAGATCCGGCCACACATCAGTTAACACGGAATTTTTAACAGTCTTTTGAGGAGCTGCGTTATGGGTAAAGTCATTGGAATCGACCTTGGCACGACCAACTCGTGCGTAGCGGTCATGGAGGGCGGCAAGCCCAAGGTCATCGAGAACAGTGAGGGCGATCGCACGACGCCCTCGATCATTGCCTTTACCAAGGACGATGAGGTGTTGGTGGGCCAGTCGGCTAAGCGCCAGGCGGTCACTAACTCGGCGAACACCTTGTATGCCGTGAAGCGTTTGATCGGCCGTAAGTTTGCCGATGACGTCGTGCAAAAAGACGTCAACATGGTGCCTTATAAGGTGGTCAAAGCCGACAACGGCGATGCGTGGGTGGAAGCGCAGGGCAAGAAAATGGCCCCGCCAGAGATTTCAGCGCGCGTCTTAATGAAGATGAAGAAGACGGCCGAGGATTACCTGGGTGAAGAGGTAACCGAGGCGGTCATCACCGTACCCGCCTACTTTAATGATTCGCAGCGCCAAGCCACCAAGGATGCCGGACGCATCGCGGGTCTCAATGTGAAGCGCATCATCAATGAGCCGACCGCGGCGGCCTTGGCTTATGGTTTGGATAAAGCCGCTGGCGACCGCAAAATCGCCGTGTATGACTTAGGTGGCGGCACCTTCGACGTGTCGATCATTGAGATCGCGGAAGTGGACGGTGAGCGTCAGTTTGAAGTGCTCTCCACCAACGGCGATACCTTTCTCGGTGGTGAGGACTTTGACCGTCGCATCATGGATTTCATCGCTGATGAGTTCCATAAAGAGTCGGGAGTCGATGTGCGCAAAGACCCGCTGGCGATGCAGCGTCTGAAGGAAGCGGCTGAGAAGACCAAGATTGAGTTATCGGCGAGTCAACAGACCGATATTAACTTGCCCTACATCACGGCGGATGCCTCCGGTCCTAAGCACTTAAACGTGAAACTCACGCGTGCCAAGTTGGAGTCGTTGGTTGAGGATCTGGTGGCGCGCACCATCACTCCATGCAAGGTGGCCATGAAGGATGCGGGCCTGGCCTTGGCAGAGATATCCGAGGTCATCTTGGTGGGTGGCCAAACTCGTATGCCCATGGTGCAAAAAGCGGTTAAAGACTTCTTTGGGCAAGACCCTCGCAAGGACGTCAACCCGGATGAGGCGGTCGCCGTGGGTGCTGCGATTCAGGGCGGCGTGCTCTCTGGCGAAGTGAAGGATGTGCTGCTGCTCGATGTGACGCCCCTGTCCTTGGGTATTGAGACCTTAGGCAGTGTGATGACTAAGTTAATCGAGAAGAACACCACCATTCCGACGAAGGCGAATCAGGTGTTCTCGACGGCGGACGACAATCAGCCGGCAGTCACTATTCACGTGCTGCAAGGTGAGCGTGATCGGGCGGCTGACAATAAGTCACTCGGTCGCTTTGATCTCAGTGACATCCCACCGGCACCCCGCGGTAGCCCACAGATCGAGGTGACCTTTGACATCGATGCCAACGGCATCCTGCATGTGTCCGCGAAAGACAAAGGGTCAGGGAAGGAGCAGAAGATCGTCATCAAGGCATCCTCTGGCTTGTCTGAGGATGAGATCAAGCGCATGGTCAGTGATGCCGAGGCGCATGCGGCCGAGGACAAAAAGTTTCGCGAGCTGGTGGAGACCCGCAATCGCGCCGATGCCTTAAGTCACGATGTATCGAAAACACTGAAAGACTTAGGTGAGAAGGCGAGCAGTGAAGATCGCGCTAAAATTGAGTCTGCACTCGGTGACTTAAAGACGGCCATGGCGGCCGATGATAAGGAGATGATTGATCGCAAGGCCGAGGCGCTGTCAACGGCGGCGGCGGCGATCATGAGTCAAGCGGCGGGTGGCGCACCGGAAGGTGGCGCAACCTCTCATGAGGGCGCGGCCAAGGAAGATGTGCTCGATGCGGAGTTTGAAGAAGTAAAAAATAAAGATCACAAGGCCTAATGCGTCAGTTTAGGCGCTGAGGTTTTTGAAATGATGCACGCCGCCAGGATCGAAAGATCCTTGGCGGCGGTGCTGTTTATGAGATGAGGGTGCATGGCAAAGCGTGATTATTACGAGCTTCTCGACGTGCCTAGAACCGCCGTCGAGGCGGATCTGAAGAAGGCTTATCGGCGCTTAGCGATGAAGCATCACCCCGATCGCAATCCGGGGGACGCCGGCAGCGAGGATGCGTTTAAGGAAGTCAAAGAGGCCTACGAGGTGCTCTCTGATCCGCAAAAACGCGCGGCCTACGATCAGTTTGGGCACGCCGGTTTAGAGGGCGGGCGAGGCGGTGGTGTGGATCCGGGCGAAGTGTTCGGTGATATTTTTGGCGAAGTGTTCGGCGATATTTTTGGCGGTGGCCGCCGCGGCGGTGGTCGACAGGTGTATCGGGGTGCCGATCTTCGCTATGAGCTGGAGTTGGATCTTGAACAGGCGGTTTTCGGGCATGCGGCAGAGATCGATGTCTCGACCCTAGGGGAGTGCGATCCCTGTGGCGGCACGGGTGCGTCAAAGGGCAGCACGCCCAATCGTTGCACCACGTGTAATGGCGTCGGCCAAGTGCGCATGCAGCAGGGAATCTTCGCGGTGCAGCAGCCATGCCCGCGCTGCAAGGGGCGTGGGGTCATCATTGATAAACCCTGCGACAGCTGCTTAGGTCAGGGTCGGGTGCGACGTGCCCGCACGCTGCAGGTGAAGGTGCCGGCTGGGGTGGACACGGGAGATCGCATTCGACTGTCCGGTGAGGGCGAAGCGGGCCGCAATGGCGGGCCAGCCGGGGATCTGTACGTAGAGATTGCGGTCCGCTCACATGAGATATTTGAGCGACAGGGGGCGGATCTGTCGTGTGAGGTGCCGATCCCCTTCACCACCGCAGCCTTAGGGGGCGAGATTGAGGTGCCGACCTTGGCCGGTCACGCCACCATCAAAGTGCCGGCAGAGAGTCAGACCGGGCGGGTGTTTCGGCTCAAAGGGCAAGGGGTGAGACCGGTTCGGGGTGGCGCGATCGGCGACTTGTACTGCAAGGTATCGATCGAGACGCCGGTTAATCTTTCTAATGATCAGAAGGACTTACTACGTAAATTGGATGTATCACTTAATAATGATCCCAAGCACAGTCCGCGCAGTTCGTCGTGGTTGAGCGGCGTGAAGAAGTTTTTCGGGACGCTCGGCGTATGAGCGCGCACCACGAGCCCGTGCGGATCGCCCTGTTGGGCGCCACCGGCCGTATGGGACGTTGCCTGCTGCGTGCAATCCATGACAGCACCGAGTTTGAGTTGGTGGGTGCCTTGGCATCGGCCGACAGTCCTGCCCTCGGTCAGGATGTGGGTGAGGTCGCGACTTTAGGCCGCTCCTTTGGCGTGTGCGTCACCGCCCACCGGGCGGAGGCGTTAGCACAGGCGGAGGTCGCGGTGGATTTTTCAGTGGCCGCCGCGGTGGAGGCGAACATCGATGCGTGCGTGTCCGCGGACTGTGCGCTGTTGGTCGGTACCACGGGGCTTTTACCGCAAACACTCGGTTTATTGGGTGAGGCGAGTGGCCGAATCCCTGTGTTGCGAGCCGCCAATACCAGTCTCGGTATTAATCTATTGGCGCGCTTGGTGGCGCAGGCGGCGGCCGCCTTGCCGCCTGAGTACGACATCGAAGTAATGGAAGCGCACCACCGCTACAAGGTGGATGCCCCGTCCGGTACCGCACTCGCCTTGGGCGAAGCAGCGGCATCGAAGCGTGGCGGGTCGGTGCTCGCGAATCCAGCGGTGCGCCCGGCCGGTGCGCGGGTGGAAGGCAGTATCGGCTTTGTTTCGGTCCGCGGCGGTGACATTGCGGGCGATCACACCGTGCTCTTTGCCGGGCCGGGTGAGCGCTTAGAGCTCACTCATCGGGCCCACGATCGCATGACTTTTGCGTATGGCGCCTTGCGTGCGGCCAGTTGGCTGCGGGCAGCCCGACCCGGTTTGTACACCATGGACGACGTATTGGGCCTGAGTTGAGGTGTGGGTGCGCACAGACGGTTGGACAGACGGTGGTGTGCTCACGTAAAATCGCGTTCCGGATCAGATGGCGTTTTCCCTAGGCGGGTGGAGTTCCAAAAAGGCGACTCTTCCCGCCTTGACGTATCTGGCGTCCTCAGACCGGGCTCCCACGACAGGTCACCGAATCCTCGGTGATCGTTGACGGCGGCCGGTGGCCTCGTGGAGACCCGCGTGACGATAACTGCAACTCTCGCCCTGGAAGACGGATCTGTCTTCCGGGGTATTTCTGTAGGCGCGCTGGGAAGCGCCACTGGCGAAGTGGTTTTTAATACCGCCATGACCGGTTATCAGGAAATCCTGAGCGACCCGTCCTACTCACGACAGATCGTGACTTTGACCTACCCGCACATTGGTAACACCGGTGCGACCCCAGAAGATATGGAATCTCCCGCGGTGGCGGCGGCGGGCCTTGTGATTCGCGATCTTCCCTTGCTGCACAGCAACTGGCGGGCCAACGAATCGCTCGGCAGTTTTCTGGCCCGTGCACGAGTAGTCAGCATCGCGGAGATTGACACGCGACGCCTCACGCGCTTGCTGCGACAAAAGGGCGCACTCGCCGGTTGCATCATGACCGCTGACTGTGGCGATGAAGCGGCCGCTTTGCAGCGCGCCCGTGAATTTCCTGGACTCAAAGGCATGGATCTGGCCAAGGTGGTCTCCACCACGGACGCCTATCAGTGGAATGACGGGACGCATTGGGAAGGTTCGGGTCAGGTGATCACACCGGCCTTACCGCGACTGCATGTGGTGGCTTACGACTTTGGCATTAAGCGCAATATTTTGCGCATGCTAGCGGATCACGGCTGTCGAGTGACCGTGGTGCCTGCGCAAAGTAGTGCAGCGTCGGTGTTGGCCTTGAAACCCGATGGCGTCTTTTTGTCGAATGGCCCGGGAGATCCTGAGCCATGTGACTATGCGATCACCGCCATTCAGGCCTTGCTGACCCACGGCGTGCCTATCTTCGGCATTTGCCTTGGGCATCAGTTACTGGCACTGGCCTGTGGGGCGCGTACCCTGAAGATGAAATTTGGTCATCACGGAGCGAATCACCCCGTGCAGGATCTGCGCACCGGTCGCGTATTAATCACGAGTCAAAATCACGGGTTTGCGGTGGATGAGGCGAGTTTGCCTACGCAGCTGCGTGCCACGCACCGCTCGTTGTTTGATGGCTCTTTACAGGGCATTGAATTAACCGACCGTCCGGTTTTTAGTTTTCAAGGACATCCCGAGGCGAGTCCGGGACCGCATGACGTGGCCGGGCTTTTTCAGCGCTTTATGGATGCGATGCAAGCGCGGCTACCCGCCAATGCCGCGCGCCCCATCAGCAGCAAACGTGTACTGCCTCGTTCTTAACACAGTGACCCAGCCAAGCTTACGACACCATGCCAAAACGGACTGACCTTAAAAGTATTCTGATCATAGGTGCCGGGCCGATCGTCATCGGTCAAGCCTGTGAGTTTGATTATTCTGGCGCACAGGCGTGCAAGGCGTTGCGCGAAGAGGGCTATCGAGTCATCTTGGTGAACTCGAATCCGGCCACCATCATGACCGATCCAGATATGGCGGACGCGGTGTACATTGAACCGGTGCACTGGCGGACTATTGCTCGCATCATTGATAAGGAACGGCCAGATGCGCTGTTGCCCACCATGGGCGGACAGACGGCACTCAACTGTGCCTTGGATCTGGTGCGTGAAGGGGTGCTTGAGCAGTACGGCTGTCAGCTGATTGGTGCATCGCGTGACGCCATTGATATGGCGGAAGACCGTGAGCTTTTTCGCCATGCCATGACCGATATTGGTCTGGAAACCCCCAGTGCGCGCATCGCCCATAGCCTCGAGGAGGCGTTGGCGGTGCAAAGTGAGATCGGCTATCCCACGGTGATCCGTCCCTCCTTTACGTTGGGCGGCAGTGGCGGTGGTATTGCTTATAACCGGGAAGAGTTTGAAGCGATTGTCGCGCGTGGCCTCGATGCGTCGCCGACCAGTGAGGTGTTACTGGAAGAGTCGGTGCTGGGCTGGAAAGAGTTTGAGATGGAGGTGGTCAGAGACCGGGCTGACAACTGCATCATTGTGTGCGCCATTGAAAATATTGATCCGATGGGTGTGCACACCGGCGATTCGATTACCGTTGCTCCCGCCCAAACGCTGACGGATAAGGAATATCAACGGCTACGCGATGCCTCGATCGCGGTGCTGCGTAAGATTGGTGTCGAGACGGGCGGTTCCAACGTACAGTTTGCGATCAATCCGGTGGATGGTCGGGTGTTGGTCATTGAGATGAATCCGCGCGTGTCCCGCTCATCCGCCTTAGCATCCAAAGCGACCGGTTTTCCGATTGCCAAGATCGCCGCGAAGCTGGCAATTGGTTATACCCTCGATGAATTGCGTAATGACATCACCGGTGGGGCTACGCCTGCGTCGTTTGAACCGGCCATCGATTATGTGGTGACGAAGATTCCGCGTTTCACCTTTGAGAAATTCCCGGGTGCCAACACCCGGCTCACCACGCAGATGAAATCCGTGGGTGAGGCAATGGCGATTGGTCGCACCTTGCAAGAGTCGCTGCAAAAAGCGCTGCGTAGCATGGAAACCGGATTGTCCGGATTTAATGAGCTGATGGTGCTGCCATTGACCGAAGAGCGTGAGGCCTTCCTCATGCATGAGCTACGGCACCCGAGTGGCGAACGACTGCTGTATGTCGCAGATGCCTTCCGAGCGGGCTGGTCGCGTGAGCGCCTCTTTGAGTTGACCTCGATCGATCCTTGGTTTTTGGTACAGATTGAGGATCTGGTGAAGGAAGAGCAGCAAGTGCGTGCGGAGGGTCTTGTCGGACTGCAGCGCGAGCGGTTGCGGCGTCTAAAGCGTAAGGGATTTGCGGATGCGCGCCTCGCGCACCTGCTGGGGATGTCCGAGCAAGCGATGCGCTCGCACCGACACGCCTTAGGCTTGCATCCGGTGTACAAGCGAGTGGATACCTGTGCGGCAGAGTTTGCCACCACCACCGCTTATCTGTACTCCACCTATGAGGAGGAGTGCGAAGCCGCTCCCTCTAATGCGCGCAAGATCGTGATCTTAGGGGGTGGTCCTAATCGCATCGGCCAAGGCATTGAATTTGATTATTGTTGTGTGCATGCGGCGCTCGCGCTGCGTGAAGATGGCTTTGAAACCATCATGGTCAATTGCAATCCTGAGACGGTATCGACCGATTATGACACCTCGGATCGCTTGTACTTTGAGCCGCTGACATTTGAAGATGTCATGGAAATCATTGCGATTGAAAAGCCGGTGGGGGTGATCGTGCAGTACGGCGGGCAGACGCCGCTTAAGCTAGCGCGTGCCTTGGCTGCGGCCGGTGCGCCGATTATCGGTACTAGCCCCGATGCGATCGATGTCGCCGAGGATCGCGAGCGCTTTCAGCAATTGATTGCTACCTTGGGCTTAAAGCAACCGGCTAATGCGACCGCACGTACCGAAGAGCAGGCGGTGGAGTTGGCCCGCCAAGTCGGCTATCCCTTGATTGTCAGACCTTCCTATGTGCTCGGTGGCCGGGCAATGGAAGTGGTGTTCAATGAGGACGACTTGCGGGTGTATATGACCGAGGCGGTGCGCGTCTCGAACGACAGTCCGGTGCTGCTCGATCGCTTCTTAGATTTGGCCACTGAAGTCGATGTGGATGCCATCTGTGACGGCGAGACGGTGCTGATCGGCGGCATCATGGAGCATATTGAGCAGGCGGGTGTGCACTCGGGTGATTCGTCCTGTTCGCTGCCACCGAACACACTGTCGGCTGTCTTGCAGGATGAACTGCGTCGGCAGACGAGACAAATGGCGCATGCGCTCAAAGTGGTGGGCCTGATGAATGTGCAGTTCGCCATTCAAGGAGACGCCGTCTATGTGCTTGAGGTGAACCCGCGTGCGTCTCGCACGGTGCCCTTTGTCTCTAAGGCCACCGGTTTGCCATTAGCGAAGATCGCGGCGCGGGTCATGAGCGGACGAAGCTTGACCGCGCAGGGCATCTTAGCGGAGCGCGTACCGCGTTTTTATTCTGTGAAAGAGGCGGTCTTCCCATTTGCCAAGTTCCCGGAGGCTGACCCCATCTTGGGGCCTGAGATGAAGTCCACCGGTGAGGTGATGGGCACCGGTCAGAGTTTCGGTGAGGCCTACGCGAAAGCGCAGGCAGGCTCCGGGGTCACCCTGCCAACCCGCGGTATTTGTCTGATTTCGGTGCGGGAACGGGACAAGCCAGGGGCCATCGATCTGGCGCGCCAGTTGATTGCTAGAGGCTTTGAGATTTTGGCAACCGAGGGGACAGCGTTGGCCCTTGAAGCCATCGGTATTCCCTGCCGTCGCGCCCTCAAGGTGCGTGAAGGTCGACCGCATATTGTCGATATGATAAAAAACGATGAAATCGATTTGATCGTCAACACCACTGAGGGTAAGCAAGCGGTACGTGAATCCCGCTCTATTCGACGTGAGGCGGTGGCGCGTCGAGTCACTTATTACACGACAGTGGCGGCGGCGCGGGCGACCTGCGACGCGCTGGATCATTTGGCAGACATCGAAGTGAACCGGTTGCAGGACTTGCATAAGGAATTTACAACGTGAAACGCAATGCCATGACCTCGCAAGGTGCTGAGCGCTTGCGGGCTGAGGTAAAAAAACTGAAGTCGATTGATCGGCCGGCGGTGATCAAAGCGATCGCTGAAGCGCGCGCCCATGGAGATCTATCTGAGAATGCTGAATATCACGCGGCGCGTGAGCAGCAAGGCTTTATTGAAGGTCGGATTAATGAAATCGAGTTTCGGCTCGGTCACAATGAGATCATCGATGTGTCTAAGTTGCCTCGCAACGGCAAGGTGATGTTTGGGGTGACGGTAGATTTGGTCAGTGAAGACGGCGGTACGCAGGTGACGTATCAGATCGTGGGCGATGATGAGGCCGATATTCGTCAAGGGCTGATTGCGATCACCTCACCGATTGCGCGCGCGCTGATTGGTAAGGAAGAGGGCGAGGTGGTGGATGTGCAGGCGCCCGGCGGGGTACGCGTCTATGAAATCGTCGCGATTCGCTACGAGTAAGCGGTGCGCGCAGGGCTTAAGTTAGTTGAGCAGTTGTTGCTCTCGGTTTGGGCGGGTGCTTTAGTCTCGGTCGGTGCGCTGGTGCCGCCGTTGATTTTCAAAGAACTCCCTGATCGGCACAGCGCGGGGCTTTTGGTGGGTGCGCTGCTGCGTCAACTCACGGTGCTCTCGGTGATCATGGCCTTAGTGCTGGTGGTGTGGGCTTTGTGTCGCGTGGCTAAGAGCGCGCGCCTCAGTGCGATGGGGTGGCGTCTCATGCCGGCAGGGCTCATGGCGCTCAGTCAGTGGGGTGTGCGCCCACTGCTTGAGATCGCGCGCTTCACGAGTGGCGCGGACTCGGAGCCATTTCGAGCGTGGCATGCGGTGTCTACGGGTCTGTATGCGTTGGCGACCGTGTGGGTGCTCGGTCTTCTGATCGCCGCCTTGCGTCGGTAGTGAAGCGTCGGTCGTGCAGCGTCGGTCGTGCAGCGTCGTCAGTCAGGTAGCAGAATGCGTTTGATGCCGGTGTGCGGTCGGTAAAACAGTCCCACGTGTCCGATGCGTTGCACGAGTGCGCTTCGGGTCTGGGTGGCTAAGCCTGTAAAGGCTGCTTCCCGAGACTCGCGGTCGGGTAGCCAGGATTTGACCTTGACGAGTTCGTGGTCGGTGAGGGCCCGCTCCATTTCTAAGGCCACGCCATCGGTGAGGCCGCTTTGGCCTCCTAAAGTGACTAAGGGGTGTAAGGCATGCCCTAAGCGGCGGAGATGTTTCTTTTGGCGTTCAGTGAGTTCCATCGCGGCATTATAGGGATGCCGCGGTCAGTCGGGTCTAAATAAAGCATGGCGAAGCGCAGTAAAAGCAGCGAGCGGTGGCTCAAGGAGCATCAGAGCGATGCCTATGTGAAGCGGGCCCGTAAAGAGGGTTTCCGTTCGCGGGCGGCGTTTAAGCTCAGCGAGCTCGATGAGGCGGAGCGCCTGATTCGCCCGGGGATGGTCATTATTGATCTAGGCGCAGCCCCGGGTGGCTGGAGTCAATACGCCTCTAAAGTATTGAAAGGAAAGGGATTAATTATAGCTTGTGACATCCTCCCCATGGAGGCCGTGACGGGGGTCACCTTCTTGCAGGGGGATTTTCGTGAGCCAGCGCCCTTGGCGGAATTGAAGGCCGTATTGGGTGATCGGCCGGTGGACCTTGTGATGTCGGATATGGCCCCCAATATGAGCGGTATTGATGCGGTCGACCACCCGCGGCAAATGGACTTGGCGGAGCTCGCCCTCGAGTTCGCCTGCCAGCACTTGAAGCCGGGTGGGGTGTTTTTGAGCAAGCTGTTTCAGGGTGCGGGCTTTGATGACTACCTGCGTTTGGTGCGCAAGGGGTTTAGCAAAGTCAGCATGAAAAAGCCGCCTGCGTCACGGTCTAGAAGTGCAGAGATGTATCTGCTGGCAACGGGTAGGCGTATCCTATAATTCCATAGGATTCGGTTTCAGGAGTGGTGCTTGAACGATTTGACCAAGAACGTCATTTTGTGGGTTGTCATCGCAGTGGTTCTACTGGCGGTGTTCTCAAATTTTAGTGGACGTGCCGGGAGCAACCCGGAGATGCCCTACTCACAGTTTTTGACGGAAGTTGAAAATAACACCGTGAAAACGGCCACTCTCAAGGGTGAGACCATTGCGGGCGCGCGCGCCAATGGCGACGCCTACGTCACCTACAGCCCAGAGACGGACAACACCGCGCTGATTGGTTTGCTTAAAAAGCACGACGTGAACTTTGGTGCCGCGGCACCTGAGCGTCAGTCGATGCTGATGCAGTTATTTATGTCGTCCTTCCCGGTGCTGTTGATCATCGGGGTGTGGGTTTACTTCATGCGCCAGATGCAAGGCGGTGCGGGTGGTCGTGGTGCGATGAGCTTTGGGAAAAGCCGCGCCCGCTTGCTGAATGAAGATCAGGTGAATGTCACTTTTGCCGATGTGGCAGGGGTGGAGGAAGCCAAGGACGAAGTCAAAGAGATCGTCGACTTCCTCAAAGATCCGGCTAAGTTTCAAAAGCTCGGCGGTAAGATTCCGAAGGGCGTGCTGATGGTGGGAAGCCCAGGGACAGGTAAGACCTTGCTGGCTCGGGCGATCGCCGGTGAAGCCAAAGTGCCATTTTTTACCATCTCCGGATCCGATTTTGTGGAGATGTTTGTCGGTGTCGGCGCCTCACGCGTACGCGACATGTTTGAGCAGGCAAAGAAACACGCGCCGTGCATCATTTTTATCGATGAGATCGATGCAGTCGGACGTCATCGGGGTGCGGGCCTTGGTGGCGGCCATGACGAGCGTGAGCAGACGCTGAACCAGTTGTTGGTGGAGATGGATGGCTTTGAAGGCAATGAAGGCATCATTGTCATCGCTGCCACTAACCGACCAGATGTCCTCGATCCGGCACTCTTGCGTCCAGGTCGCTTCGATCGTCAGGTGGTGGTGCCACTACCGGATGTTCGCGGTCGCGAGCAGATTCTCAAGGTGCATATGCGTAAGGTGCCGGTGGCTGATGATGTGAAGCCAGGCATCATCGCGCGCGGCACACCGGGTTTCTCCGGTGCGGATCTGTCTAACCTCGTGAATGAGGCCGCTCTGTTTGCTGCGCGTGGCAATCGCCGCGTGGTATCGATGGAGGAGTTTGAACGCGCCAAAGACAAAATCATGATGGGTGCGGAACGTCGTTCGATGGTGATGACCGACGAGGAGAAGCGCCTCACGGCTTATCATGAGGCCGGGCATGCGATCGTGGGACTCACCATGCCGGAGCACGATCCAGTTTATAAAGTCACGATTATTCCGCGTGGTCGGGCGCTTGGGGTCACGATGTTCTTGCCGGAGCAAGACCGTTACAGCACCACCAAGCGGCGTTTAGAAAGTGCCATCGCCACCTTGTTTGGAGGGCGGGTCGCTGAGGAGTTGGTGTTCGGTCGCGATTCCATCACGACGGGTGCATCCAATGACATTGAACGCGCCACGGACCTGGCTCGTAACATGGTCACCAAGTGGGGTTTGTCGGAGCGCTTAGGGCCGCAGACCTACAGTGAAGATCAAGGCGAGGTCTTTTTAGGTCGCAGTGTCACCCAGCACAAGCAAGTATCGGATGTGACCGCGCATGTGATCGACGAAGAGGTGAGGCAAGTGATCGACGCCAACTATGCGCGGGCAAAGTTGGTGTTGGAGGCGCATCTCAATGAGCTACATAAAATGTCCGAAGCCTTGATGCGTTATGAAACCATCGATGAGAGTCAGATCAAGGACATCATGGCGGGCTTAGAGCCTAAACCCCCCGCCGGCTGGGATGATGCGGGCCTGTCGCCACCGGATGGCTCAGCACCCCCCGCCGCGGGCAGTGCGCCCCAGTCAGGACTCGGGGGTGTTGTCAGCCCTGCAAGTTCCCACTGATTCGACTGAGTAGAAGAGACCTGCCGGGATGAACGCTTTGCGCGCTGGATCCCGGGTGCTTCCCTTAGAGGCGCCGGTGGTGATGGGCGTGATCAATGTCACCCCGGATTCTTTTTCAGATGGGGGGCGCTATCAAGATCCGAGCGTCGCCCTCGCCCTCGCCACGCGCATGGTCGCGGAGGGTGCCCGCCTCATTGATGTGGGGGGTGAGTCCACTCGACCGGGCTCGCAGCCGCCCTCCATTGAAGAAGAGATTCGTCGGGTGGTGCCGGTCGTGGAGGCGATCGCCCACCTCGATGTCATGATCTCGGTGGACACCAGTCGGGCAGCGGTGATTGACGCGGTGGCCGCCGCCGGTGCACACCTGATTAATGATGTGCGTGGTTTCACGCAGCCGGCGGCATTGGCGGCGCTGGCGCGCCATCAGCTCGGTGCCTGTGTGATGCACATGCAGGGGGAGCCTGTGTCGATGCAAGTGGCGCCCCATTATCAAGCGGTGGTGGCCGAGGTGCGCGCGTGGTTAAGTCAGCGGATTCGTCTGTGTGAGGCGGCTGGTATTGAGCGCACCCGCTTAGTGATCGATCCGGGCTTCGGTTTTGGGAAAAGCATCGCGCATAATGAGGCGCTGATGGCGCAGTTAGAGCAGTTCACGGATTTAGGCGTGCCGCTGCTTATTGGCGTGTCACGAAAGTCGTGGGTCGGTCACCTGACGGGGCGGCCGATCGAGGATCGATTGGCGGGCAGTGTGGCGTTGGCGACCTTGGCGGTCGAGCGGGGTGCGTCGATCGTGCGTGCCCACGAGGTGGCGCCGACGGTGGATGCGGTGAGGGTGGGGTACGCCTGCAGGCGGACACGAGGAGCAAGCGGATGACTCGACATTACTTCGGTACGGATGGCATTCGCGGTCGTGTCGGCAAGGATCCTATGACGGTGACTTTCGCCGTGCGTCTGGCGCATGCGGCGGCTCGCGTGTTGGCGCCGCACGGGGGTGCGGTGTTGATCGGTAAAGACACGCGCGTGTCCGGGTATATGTTTGAGTCGGCACTGGAGGCGGGTTTTGTTGCCGCCGGGGTCAACGTCAAGTTAGTGGGTCCACTGCCAACACCCGCGATTGCTTTTTTGACCCAACAGTTAGGCTGTGACTTCGGTATCGTCATCAGCGCGTCGCACAATCCCTTTGATGACAACGGCATTAAGTTCTTTGACGGGCAGGGTTCTAAGCTGTCGGATGCCTTGGAGCGTGACATCGAGCGCGGCTTGAGTGCGGAGCCTACCACGGCGGAGTCGAGCAGCCTCGGTCGGGCCGCGCGCATTGATCATGCGGGCTTGCTTTATGAAGAGCAGTGCCGAGCGACTTTCCCATCCGACCTCAGTCTGGAAGGCCTTAAGCTGGTAGTCGACTGTGCAAATGGTGCAGGCTACAAGGTGGCGCCGCGCGTGCTCGCCGCCTTAGGCGCTGAGATCATCCCCATTGGTTGTTCGCCTAATGGCCGCAATATCAATGCCGGCTGTGGTTCCACTCACCCTGAATTGCTGCAGTTGACCGTTAAAGGAGTGCATGCGCATGCGGGTATCGCACTGGATGGCGATGGGGATCGCTTAGTGATGGTCGACACGAACGGCCATCTGGTCGATGGCGATCAGTTGCTGTATGTATTGGCGCGCGGTCGTAAGCTGGCCGGTGCTCTTCAGGGGCCGGTGGTGGGTACGGTCATGAGTAACTTAGGCCTTGAGCACGCGCTCAAGGCGCTGGGCATTGAGTTTCTACGAGCGGCGGTCGGTGACCGTTATGTGCTGGAATTGCTGCGCGCACGCGGTGGCGTGGTCGGCGGTGAAAGCTCGGGTCACCTGCTGTGTCTGGATAAGGCCACGACCGGTGATGCCTTGGTGAGTGCCTTGCAGATACTGGCGATCATGCAGCGCACGGGTCAATCGCTGTCGGATCTGGTTGCGCCTATGGCGCGTTACCCACAGGTGCTTTTAAACGTCAGGGTCAAGAAAAAAATAGCCTTAGATGGCGAGTCTATTCAGGCGGCCGTGTCGCGCGCGGAAGAGCGACTGGCCGAGCACGGTCGGGTGGTGCTTCGTGCGTCGGGGACGGAGCCCGTCATCCGCGTGATGGTGGAGGGGCGTGATGAGTATGTGGTTCGCGAAGTGGCTGAAGAGCTCGCGCGGATCGTGGCCACGGTGTTACCCGCCTAGGGCTAGGTGGTCGGCCGCTGTGTGCATTGATTTTGAAGGGGTGCGCGGTTATCCTCGGCGCCCCCTAAGGAAGCTGCTATGCGTCGATCTGTGGTTGCCGGCAATTGGAAGATGCATGGTGTGCGTGCCGATCAGGCCCGTTTAGTCGGCGCCTTGTTGGAGGGCGCTGAAGACTTCGCCTGTGATGTGTTGGTGTGTCCGCCTTTCCCCTATTTATTAGAGATCAGTCGTCAGCTGTCAGGCAGTGTCTGGCGTCTAGGTGCTCAGGATCTGTGCGCGGATCCGGGGCCTGGAGCCTTCACCGGTGAGGTTTCCGGTACCATGTTGCATGATGTCGGCTGTACCCATGTGCTGGTGGGGCACTCGGAGCGACGTGCCTTGTATGCAGAAGACGATGCTTTGATTGCCCGCAAGTTCCAGGCCGCGCAGGCCGCCGGGTTGGTGCCGATCTTGTGTGTGGGCGAAAGCCTCGATGAACGCGAACGGGGGGTCACCGAGACGGTGGTCGGGCGTCAGCTGGCGGCCGTTTTGGACGTTGCGGGGGTGGCGGCCTTGAGCCGGGCGATCATTGCCTATGAGCCGGTTTGGGCGATTGGCACGGGCAAAACGGCGACCGTTGAGCAGGCGCAGGCGGTGCACGCTTTCATCCGCGGACGGGTGGCGGTGCAGGATGCTATGATAGCCCGCTCGGTGCGGATCCTGTACGGCGGCAGCGTCAAGGCGTCGAACGCTGCTGAGCTCTTTGCTCAGCCGGATATCGACGGGGGGCTGGTGGGTGGAGCCTCGCTGCACGCGGATGAGTTTTTAAAGATTGGTGCGGCCGCCCCTTAGGGCGGTGGCGTTGGAATAAGAGTTATGTTGCAACAATTTGTGCTGGTCGTGCATTTGCTTCTGTCTTTGGGCCTGATTGGGCTTGTGCTGCTCCAGCGCGGTAAAGGCGCCGATGCAGGTGCGGGTTTCGGATCCGGTGCATCCGGCACGGTGTTTGGCGCCCGTGGATCGTCCACCTTCCTGTCGAGGAGCACGGCGGTCCTAGCCACGCTGTTTTTTGTTACCAGCTTGTCCTTAGCCTATATGGCCAGTCACCGGACCGTGGTGGCGCCTAAGAGCCTGCTCGTGCAGGTGCCGGCTCAACAGACCCCCGCAGTGCCGGTGACGCCTGCGCCTGCGCCTTAACAGATCGGTCTAGGCAAATCAGTTCATCAGAGATCGTGGCCGACGTGGCGGAATTGGTAGACGCACTAGCTTGAGGTGCTAGCACCGTAAGGTGTGCCGGTTCGAGTCCGGCCGTCGGCACCACCTCTGATGACCTTGAGTGATCTTGAGTCAATAAAAAAATGTAAAAAGATCATCCATCTAAGGGTGACGAAGCGACCGACAACGTCTAGAATGCGGCGGTTATCGTGGCCTCCGCACATGCGGCCTAGGAACGTCGGCGATGCTTGCAAATTATCTTCCCATCCTCGTGTTCCTAGTCATTGCTGGCGGTTTTGGCGCGATGCTCATTGCGCTCGGTTTTGTGTTGGGGCCTCGGCGTCCGAATACCGAAAAGTTGTCGCCTTATGAGTGCGGCTTTGAGCCTTTTGAAGATTCGCGCATGAAGTTTGATGTGCGCTACTACTTAGTGGCCATTCTCTTCATTTTGTTTGATCTAGAAATCGCTTTCTTGTTCCCGTGGGCGGTATCGCTGCGCGCGCTGGGTCATTTAGGTATCGCATCGATGGCGGTCTTTCTGGGTATTTTGGTGATCGGCTTCGTCTACGAGTGGAAGAAGGGAGCGCTTGAATGGGATTAGTCGCTGAAGTCGATGCGGGCCTAAAGGATAAGGGCTTTGTCACGGCTCGCTTAGACGACTTGATGAATTGGGCGCGCACCGGATCGCTGTGGCCGATGACCTTTGGTCTGGCGTGCTGTGCGGTGGAGATGATGCACGCCGGCGCAGCTCGCTATGATTTGGATCGCTTTGGTGTGGTGTTCCGACCGAGCCCTCGGCAAGCCGACGTGATGATCGTGGCCGGCACCTTAGTGAATAAAATGGCGCCCGCGCTGCGTAAGGTCTACGACCAGATGCCAGAGCCTCGATGGGTCATTTCCATGGGATCGTGCGCCAATGGGGGTGGCTATTACCATTACTCCTATTCGGTGGTGCGTGGGTGCGATCGCATCGTCCCGGTGGATGTCTATGTGCCAGGCTGTCCGCCCTCCGCAGAAGCATTGATGTATGGGATTTTGCAGCTGCAGAATAAAATTCGGCGCACGAGCACCATCGCCCGATGAATGCCATGAGTGACATCGACAGCGCCGTGTCGTTGGCGCCTGTGAGTCGGCGCGAGGCATTGGTCCGTGCGGTGACCGAGATCGGTGGTGCGCGTGTCTCTGCCTTGCCGACGGTAGCGGGTGAGGTGGCTTTTGAATTAACGGCCGGTGGCCTGATTGAGGTGTGTCGGGCGCTGCGGGATGACCCGCGCTGTGCATTCGATACATTGATTGATGTGGCCGGGATTGATTACCTCACGTTTGGGACCGATGAGTGGAACACCCACGATGCCACCGCGACCGGCTTTGGTCGCGGCGTGGTCGGTCGCGATGTCACACGACATACCGCAGAAGCCAAAGTGGATGCCTTAACCGCCGAGCGGCGCTTCGCGGTAACCTATCATGTGCTGTCGGTGCGTCTTAATCAGCGATTGAGACTGCGCGTGTACTGCAGTGCGGGTGAGCCACCGATGGTGGATTCTGTGGTCGACGTGTGGCCAGGTGCTAATTGGTTTGAGCGTGAGGCCTTTGACCTGTTCGGTATTTTCTTTCGGGGTCACCCGGATCTGCGGCGGATCCTGACCGACTACGGCTTCATCGGTCACCCATTTCGTAAAGACTTCCCGCTGTCAGGACACGTTGAGGTGCGCTATGACGCCGCTCAAGGCCGCGTGATCTACGAGCCAGTGAGCATCGAGCCGCGGGTATTGGTCCCTAAGGTCATCCGCGATGACTCGCGCTATGCGCCCAGCTTGCAGCAGACGCCGTTGGTGGGGAAGCCCAATGTCTGAGATTCATAATTTCACTCTCAACTTCGGCCCACAACATCCCGCGGCGCACGGCGTCTTGCGTTTGGTACTGGAAATGGATGGCGAGGTCGTGCAAAAAGCCGATCCGCACATTGGGCTGTTGCATCGTGGTACTGAAAAGCTAGCAGAGTCAAAGCCTTTTAATCAGAGCATCGGCTACATGGATCGGCTCGATTATGTCTCCATGATGTGCAATGAGCACGCCTATGTGATGAGTATTGAGCGCTTGTTGGGTGTCAACGTGCCGCTTCGGGCGCAGTACATCCGGGTGATGTTCGATGAGATCACCCGTATTCTCAACCATCTGATGTGGTTGGGTGCGCATGGGATCGACATCGGTGCCATGACGGTGTTCTTGTATTGTTTTCGAGAGCGAGAAGATTTGATGGACTGCTATGAGGCCGTCTCAGGCGCGCGCATGCACGCGACCTATTATCGGCCCGGGGGTGTGTATCGCGATCTGCCCGCTGAGATGCCGAAGTATCAACCTTCAAAATTTCGCTCGAAGAAAGAAATCGATCGGCTGAATGAAGCGCGCTCTGGGTCTCTGCTCGATTTTATTCAAGACTTCACGGATCGCTTTCCGCGCTGTGTCGATGAATATGAAACACTGCTGACTGATAACCGTATCTGGAAGCAGCGCACGGTCAATATTGGGGTGGTCACCCCGGAACGGGCTAAGGCGCTGTCGATGACAGGGCCTGTGTTGCGTGGCTCTGGGGTGCTGTGGGATTTGCGCAAGCATCAACCCTATGAAGTGTATGACCAGTTGGATTTTGATATTCCGATCGGCGTCAACGGTGATTGTTACGACCGTTATCTGGTGCGGGTCGAAGAGATGCGTCAGTCGAATCGCATCATCCGCCAGTGTATTGATTGGCTGCGCAAGAACCCCGGCTCGGTGATGTTGAATGACCATAAGATCGTTCCGCCAAGACGTGCGGATATGAAAGGCGATATGGAGTCACTGATTCATCACTTTAAGCTGATGACCGAGGGCTACACGGTGCCTGCCGGGGAGTGCTATGCGGCGGTGGAAGCGCCGAAGGGCGAGTTTGGGGTTTGGCTGGTGTCGGATGGTGCTAACAAGCCTTACCGACTGAAGGCGCGTGCGCCGGGATTTGCGCATTTAGCGGCTATGGATGAAATGGTGCGTGGTCATATGCTGGCCGACGTGGTTGCCGTGATTGGCACCTTGGATATCGTGTTTGGAGAAATCGACCGATGAGTCACGCACCCGTCGACGCGGCTGTTATGGAGGGGGCTGTGCTCTCGGAGCACACCCGCCATGAGATCGATGCGTGGATGAAAAAGTTTCCAGACGGTCGTCAGCGCTCGGCCGTTTTAGCAGCGCTGCGTGCCGCTCAACATCAGAACCAGGGTTTTTTGACTGCTGCCTTGATGGATGCGGTGGCTGATCATCTGCGCTTGCCGCCTATTCAGGTGTATGAAGTAGCCACTTTCTACTCGATGTTTGAGGTCAAACCAGTCGGTCGGGTGCACGTCTCTGTGTGTACTAATATTTCCTGCATGCTGTGTGGTTCCGATGAGATTGTGGCGAGTGTCGAGAAGAAGCTGGGCATTAAGATCGGTGAGAGCACGCCAGATGGAAAATTTTATCTGAAGTGCGAGGAAGAATGCTTGGCCGCTTGCAACAATGCGCCGATGATGATGATTGATCACGTGTACTACGAGAATTTAACGCCGGAGAAAGCGGCGCAGATTCTAGACAGTGTGGAGTAGGACGTATGGCGCGTGACATGAACCAAGTGTGTTTTGAGACGCTCAATCTGCCAAATAGCTGGTCTTTGGCTACTTATCGCGGCATTGGCGGCTACCAAGTGTGGGAGCGAATTCTTCGTGAGAAAACGCCGCCGGAGAAGATCATTGAGGATCTCAAAGCGTCGGGGCTTCGGGGTCGGGGCGGGGCAGGTTTTCCGACCGGCCTTAAGTGGAGTTTTATGCCGCGTAACGCGCCCGGGCAGAAGTATGCGGTGTGCAATTCGGATGAGTCAGAGCCAGGCACTTGCCATGACCGGGATATCTTGCGCTTCAATCCGCATTCGGTGATTGAGGGCATGGCGATCGGTGGCTACGTGATGGGCGCCACTGTCGGCTACAACTACATTCGCGGTGAGTTCTTGGCGGAGCCCTTTCCGCGCTTTGAGGGCGCACTGCAAGAGGCGTATGCCGCCGGCCTGTTGGGTCAGAACGTGCAGGGTTCGGGCGTGGATTTTGATCTGTATGCGGTCGCCGGTGCCGGTGCCTACATCTGTGGCGAGGAGACCGCACTGCTGGAGTCCCTCGAGGGCAAGCCCGGTAAGCCACGTTTCAAGCCACCGTTCCCCGCGAACTTTGGATTGTATGGCAGGCCCACGACCATCAATAACACGCAAAGCTTTGCCTCCGTGCCGACTATTTTGCGTAAAGGGCCTCAGTGGTTCGCGGGCTTAGGGGTTGCGAACTCCGGTGGCACCGCGATTTTTTCTGTGTCGGGTCACGTCAATCGACCCGGCAACTATGAGTTGCCGTTGGGAATCTCCTTTAACGAATTAATTGATGAGGTGTGCGGCGGTATTCGTCACGGAGGGCGCCTTAAGGCAGTGATACCGGGCGGCTCGTCGGTGCCGGTGGTGCCCGCGGCGCTGATGCGCGAGGCGACCATGGACTATGACGGCTTAAAGAAAGTGGGCAGTTCCTTAGGGACCGGGGCTGTGATTGTGATGGATGACAGCACGTGCATGGTCAAGGTGCTGGAGCGCGTCTCGCGCTTTTATATGGCGGAGTCCTGCGGTCAGTGCACCCCCTGTCGTGAGGGCACGGGCTGGTTGAATCGATTGATTCGCCGCATCTTGGCGGGTCAAGGCAAGGTGGCGGACTTGGATCTGCTGTTAGATGTCGCCAATCGCATTGAGGGTCACACGATCTGCGCCTTAGGGGATGCAGCAGCCTGGCCTATCCAGAGTTTTATGAAGCACTACCGTCACGAGTTCGAGTACATGATCGAGCACGGTGGCCGTAGTTTGGTCAGCGACCCATCACGGCGCGCGGCCTGATGTTGATCCGGAATAAGCGCCCATGAGTCAGGACATTGTTAATGTAGAGGTTGATGGCGTTGCGGTGCAAGGCCGCAAGGGTCAGATGATTATTCATGTGACCGACGCGCACCAAGCCTATGTGCCGCGCTTCTGCTATCACGAGAAGCTGTCGGTGGCGGCTAACTGTCGCATGTGTTTGGTCGAAGTGGAAAAGGCGCCTAAGCCCTTGCCCGCGTGTGCGACACCGATTGCAGAGGGGATGAAGATCTTCACTAAGTCGCCGAAGGCGCTCGGTGCGCAGAAGGCGACGATGGAGTTTTTGTTAATTAACCATCCGCTAGATTGCCCTATCTGTGATCAGGGCGGCGAGTGTGAATTGCAAGATTTGGCGATGGGCTTTGGTCGAGATGCGGCGCGATTTGAAGAGCGTAAGCGCGTGGTCAAGGACAAGAATATCGGTCCGTTGGTGTCCACCGATATGACCCGGTGCATCCATTGCACACGGTGTGTGCGCTTCACCGCTGAAATCGCAGGCCTTCAGGAGCTTGGTACCATGGGTCGTGGTGAGGCGACCCAGATCAGCACGTGGGTTGAGCAGAGTGTGAATCACGAATTGTCGGGCAACATCATCGATTTGTGTCCGGTGGGCGCATTGAATTCCAAGCCCTTTCGCTACCAGGGTCGGTCGTGGGAGATGACGCAGACGCCGATGGTGTCGCCGCACGACGCCTTAGGCAGCAATCTGTCCGGACATGTGCGTCGCGGCACCTTAATGCGTGTCGTGCCACAGGCTAACGAGTCAGTCAATGAGACGTGGATTTCTGATCGCGATCGTTTCTCTTATGAAGGGATCTATGCGTCGGATCGCTTGTTGAGTCCGATGGTCCGACAGGCGGGTGTGTGGGTGACGACGGATTGGGAGAGTGCACTCGAGGCGGCAGCGCAGGGTCTTCAGCAGGTCATTGCGCAGCGCGGTGTCGAGCAGGTGGGGGTGCTGTCCCTGCCCAGTGCGACCACGGAGGAAGCGTGGTTATTGTCTCGATTGGCGCGAACCTTAGGGATTAGCAACCTCGATCATCGCTTAAGGCAGCAGGATTTTCGTGACCAAAGTGCGGATCCTCTCTATCCGGGACTCGGGGTTGAGATCGCGGCGATGGAGCAACTGAGTGCGCTCTTGGTGGTGGGCTCGGATCTTCGTCAGGAAGCGCCGTTACTGGCACATCGGGTCAGGACAGCCGCGATCCACCACCAGACCTCGGTGTCGTTTATCAATCCAGTCGCCTTTGAATATTTGTTTCCGGTCGCATCGAACCGCGCGGTGTCAGCGGATGCGATGGTCGCTGAGTTGGCTTCCGTCGGCCGTGCAATCGCCGAGGCCACCGGACAGGCTGTGCCGGCGTGGCTGCAAGGAGCCCCACCCACTGATGGGCAGCGCCTGATCGCTAACAGCCTATGTCAGGGAGGGCGCCGCTTGCTGCTGTTGGGCGGCCTGGTGGAGCGTCACCCAGCGCGCGCCGACCTTCGGGCCGTTGCCTCGGTAGTCGCCGGCTTAGCGGGGGCGACCTTGGGCTATCTGCCGACCGGCAGTAATGCCGTTGGGGCCTCCTTGGCGGGTGTGTTGCCACATCGGGAGGCGGCGGGTGAGCCCGTATCGGCAGTGGGTTTGAATGCCGCCGAGATGGCGAGTACGCCGCTGTCCGCGTACGTCTTGTTCGGTGGTCTCGAGCCGGGTCTCGATACGGCGAGTACGGCGCTGACCGGGCAACTGGCTACCGCCGACTTCGTGCTGGCGATCACGCCTTTTGCCTCGCCCGAGGCGATTGCCCACGCCCACGTGATCTTGCCGATAGGCACCTTCGCTGAGACCTCGGGCACCTTCGTGAATGTGGAGGGTCGTTGGCAGTCCTTTGTAGCCGCGGCACGCTTGGTCGGTGAGGCGCGACCGGGTTGGAAGGTGTTGCGGGTGCTGGCTAACTTGCTCGGACTACCAGGATTTGACTATGAGTCGTCCGAGGCAGTTCGTCTAGAGCTCCAACAGGTGTTAGGCGCTGTCGCGCATGCACGCGTGACATCAGCAGAGACCGCCTATCGCGGCGAATGGCAGATCGCCGGAGCACTCGCTGGGAATCTGGCTAGTCTGCCGATGTATCAGGTGGATCCGATTGTACGGCGAGCGAGTGCCTTGCAGGACACGCTGGTCGCTCGTCAAGCGGTTACGGTGTACTAAGCGATGGCTATGTTGCTCAATCTCTGGATGCAGTGGCCGCTAGACCTTCGCTCATTGATTCTGATGGTGATTGAGGTCGTGGGCGTGATGCTCGCTGTGGTGGTGTTGGTCGCTTTGATGACTTATGCAGAGCGCAAAGTCATTGGCTTCATACAGGTGCGCCATGGCCCTAATCAGATTCGCATCTTTGGCCTGCCATTTTTCAAAGGAGTGGCGCAGCCCTTTGCGGATGTGATCAAGCTGTTGCTTAAAGAAGTTATCGTCCCGACCAAATCCGACAAGGTGCTGTTTCTTGTGGCGCCCTTACTGGCCTTGGTGCCGGCCTTGTCGACCTGGGCCGTCATTCCCTTTTCGCCGCAGTTTGTCCTGGCTGACATCGACGCCGGGCTTTTGCTGGTGTTGGCGCTCACCTCACTCGGTGTCTACGGCATCATTCTGGCCGGTTGGGCGGCCAACTCGAAGTACGCACTGCTCGGTGCGATGCGTTCGGCGGCTCAGATTGTCGCCTATGAAATCGCGATGGGCTTTGCGTTAGTCGGTGTATTGATGGCGGCGGGGAGTCTCAATTTGTCGGCGATTGTGGAGTCGCAAAGTGGGGGTGTCACGCATTGGTATTGGCTGTGGCTATTCCCCTTGATGGTCATTTACTTTATCTCAGGCATCGCTGAAACCAACCGTGCACCTTTTGATGTGGCCGAGGGGGAGTCTGAGATCGTCGCGGGTTTTCATGTCGAATACTCTGGTGCCACCTTTGCCACCCTGTTTGCACTGCCTGAGTACGCGAATATGATTTTAGTCGCGACCCTCGCGGCACTGATGTTCTTGGGCGGCTGGCTATCCCCTTTGCAAGGGGTGCTCGCATCCGATGCGGTGTTTGCGCAGCCGTCTTTTGTGTGGCTGGCGCTTAAGGTGTCGCTGTTCTTGTTTTGTTTTCTGTGGTTCCGAGCGACCTTCCCGCGCTACCGCTATGACCAGATCATGCGCCTCGGTTGGAAAGTGTTTATCCCGCTCACGATTGTTTGGATCGGTGTGGAATGCGGCTTGGCGTGGTTCCGTGTGGGCCCGTGGGCCGTGGGTTAAAGGATATTACTGTGGCATCACTGCGTCATTTTGCTAAAACGTTATTGCTCGGCGAGCTGTTGTCAGGCTTGGCACTTACGTTTAAGTACATGTGGAAGCCGAAGTTCACGGTGCACTATCCGCAGGAGAAGACGCCCCAGTCGGTTCGGTATCGGGGACTACACGCGCTGCGTCGTTATCCTAATGGCGAGGAGCGCTGTATTGCCTGTAAGCTGTGTGAGGCCGTTTGTCCAGCGCTTGCCATCACCATTGAGTCGGATGTGTCTAATGATGGCACGCGGCGCACCACTCGCTATGATATCGATTTGTTCAAGTGTATCTATTGCGGGTTCTGTGAAGAGGCCTGTCCGGTGGACGCAATTGTTGAGACCCGCATCCATGAGTACCACATGGAGAACCGCGGCGAGAACATCATGACCAAAGACAAGCTGTTGGCCGTGGGCGATCGATTTCAAGCCATGATCACTGCGGATAAGACCGCAGACGCGCCTTACCGTTGAGTGCCGGAGACTGGATGTGTTAACAACGATCCTCTTTTATGTGTTCGCGACGGTGCTGGTGGCTTCGGCCTTGGGCGTTGTGCTGTCAAAAAACCCGGTGCACGCAGCGCTCGCGTTGGTGCTCGCTTTCTTTAATAGTGCGGCGCTCTGGCTGTTACTGCAGGCTGAGTTCTTAGGGATTGTGTTGGTGCTGGTGTATGTCGGTGCGGTGATGGTCTTGTTCTTATTTGTGGTGATGATGCTGGATATTAATATCGCGCAACTGAGAGAGGGTTTTACACGCTATGCGCCGCTTGGCGTGTTGGTGGCGGCAATTATGGTGGCGGAGATCACCTACGTCGTCTGGGTGCGCCATTTGGGCCTCGATCTATCCAGTTGGGCGCCGGCGATGCCCGTGGGTTTTTCTAACACCAAAGCCTTAGGCGCATTGCTTTACACCGACTATCTGCTGCCGTTTCAGTTGGCCGCTGTGGTGCTGTTGGTGGCCATGGTCGCAGCGATTAGTCTCACCATGCGTAAGCGGCCGGGCTATAAGCAGCAAGACATTGCGGCCCAAGTGGCGGTGCGGCGGCAAGATCGCGTACGAATCATGAAAGTAGACTCGGAGCAGGTGCGATGATTGGCTTGCCCCATTTTTTGGTGCTCGCCGGCATCCTGTTCAGTATTGCAGTGGCCGGTATTTTCCTCAATCGCAAAAACGTCATCGTGCTGCTGATGTGTATCGAGCTCATGTTGCTGGCCGTGAACTTTAACTTCGTGGCGTTCAGTCGTTGGCTCGGCGATGTCAATGGGCAGGTGTTCGTGTTTTTTATCTTGACGGTTGCCGCTGCGGAGTCGGCCATTGGATTGGCGATTCTGGTGGTGCTGTTCAGAGAAGGTCGCAGTATTAATGTGGATAGCTTGAATCGGATGCAAGGGTGATGATGGAACAGGTCTATCTCGCGATTCCATTGGCGCCTTTGGTTGCTGCCCTATTGGCGGGCTTGGCGGGCAAGTGGATCGGGCGCACGGGCGCGCATGTCGTCACGATTGTCGGCGTGGCGATGGCGCTGGTGTTATCGCTGTTCGTATTTAAGGGGCAGGTGTTCGACGGCTCACCGCGCTACAACGCCACCGTTTACACGTGGCTGGTGTCGGATGGCCTTAGCATGCAAGTCGGCTTCCTCATCGATCACCTGACAGCGCTCATGATGGTGGTGGTGACCTTTGTGTCGCTGATGGTGCATATCTATACGATTGGCTATATGCACGATGATCCCGGTTATCAGAGATTTTTCTCTTATATCTCGCTGTTTACCTTTGCGATGCTGATGCTGGTCATGAGTAACAACTTCTTGCAGCTGTTCTTTGGCTGGGAAGCGGTGGGTTTGGTGTCCTATCTATTGATCGGATTTTGGTTTACACGGCCGTCCGCTATTTTTGCCAACATGAAGGCATTCTTGGTCAATCGGGTCGGTGACTTAGGCTTCCTGCTCGGTATTGCCGGCGTGGTGTACTACACCGGATCATTGGCCTACAGCGACGCCTTTCAGGCGGCGCCTGAGATTGTTAAGCACAGTATGGTGCTGCTGAATGGATACGCTTGGAATGCGATGACGGTCATCTGCATTTGTTTATTCATCGGCGCCATGGGTAAGTCTGCACAGGTGCCACTGCATGTCTGGTTGCCGGACTCGATGGAAGGTCCTACGCCGATTTCTGCACTGATCCATGCGGCCACGATGGTCACGGCTGGTATCTTTATGGTGGCGCGTATGTCGCCACTGTTTGAGTTATCACCGACCGCTTTGAGCGTGGTGTTGGTGATTGGCGCCACCACCGCCTTGTTTATGGGATTTCTGGGCATGGTGGCCAATGACATCAAGCGGGTGGTGGCGTATTCCACCTTGTCACAGTTGGGCTACATGACGGTGGCACTGGGTGTATCGGCTTATTCGGCGGCCATTTTTCATCTGATGACCCATGCCTTCTTTAAGGCTTTGCTGTTCTTAGGAGCGGGGTCTGTGATTGTGGCGATGCACCACGAGCAAGATATGCGCCGGATGGGTGGTCTTCGTAAGTACCTGCCGATCACCTATGTCACCTCTTTATTGGGTGCGCTCGCGCTCATTGGCTTTCCTGGGTTCTCTGGGTTTTTCTCCAAGGACGCTTTGATCGAGGCAGTGGGGGAGTCGCACGCGATCGGTGCCGGTTACGCGCAGGTTTGCGTTACAGCGGGCGTCTTTATCACCGCGTTTTATACGTTCCGTATGATCTTTATGACCTTCCACGGCAAAGAACGCATGGATGAGCACACCCGTGCGCACCTCCATGAGAGCCCGTGGGTGGTGACGCTGCCCTTAATACTGCTCGCTATACCCTCGGTGCTGGTGGGCTGGTTCACGGTGGGCCCGGTCCTGTTCGGCGGCTTCTTTGATGGCGTCATCACCGTCGCACCATCACATGACGTCTTAGGGCACTTGGGGCGCTCCTTTGAGGGGCCTTGGCCCTTCCTGTGTGAGGCCTTTCGGGCGCCCACACTGTATTTGGCTGCTGCCGGGGTTGCGCTCGCTTGGTTCCTTTATCTGAAGCGGCCTGAACTGCCTGAGAAGATCACCGCACGGCTCGGTCCGATTCTGGCGGTGCTTGAGCATAAGTATGGCTTTGACTGGTTCAATCAGCAGGTGCTGGCCGGTGGCAGTCGATTGTTAGGCTACGGCTTTTGGCGGATCGGCGATGAGTGGTTGATCGATGGGACGTTGGTCAATGGGTCTGCGAAGACCGTCGGTTGGTTAGCCGGTGTCGCGCGTCGATTCCAATCGGGTTATCTCTACCACTATGCCTTTGTGATGATCATAGGGCTAGCGGGCGTGCTTGCCTGGTTCTTGTGGCAGGCCTGAGTCAGATGAATACGGAAGGCACACGATGAATTTCCCCTTTCTCAGTGCGTTGACTTGGTTTCCCGTCTTCGGTGGCGTGCTGGTCATGTGCTTGGGTGACCGTCGGGCGACGCAGGCGCGATGGCTGGCACTGTGCATCGCCGTGATCACCCTCATGGCCAGTGTCCCCTTATATCTCGGCTTTGATACGCACAGTGCGGCGCTGCAGTTTAATGAGCAGCTCGCGTGGATCCCTGGCTTGCATTCGACTTATCACTTAGGCGTGGATGGGATCTCTCTGCCGCTTATTTTGCTGACGACTTTTTCGACGATCTTGGTGCTCATCGCGGGCTGGACTCGCATCGAGAAGCGTCCAGCGCAGTACGTGGCCGCTTTTCTGATCATGGAAGGACTCATGATCGGTGTGTTTGCCGCCGCAGATGCCTTGCTGTTTTATGTGTTCTGGGAAGCGATGTTGCTGCCGATGTTTATTATCATCGGAGTATGGGGTGGGGCGCGACGGGTATATGCCACGCTTAAGTTCTTCCTGTATACGTTTCTGGGTTCGGTGTTGATGCTGGTTGCACTCATTTATCTATATCTGAAAAGTGGCAGTTATGATCTCGCCGCACTCGTGCAGTTGCCGCTCGGCTTGCAACAGCAGACACTCATTTTCCTTGCGTTCTTTGCCGCTTTTGCAGTCAAGGTTCCTATGGTGCCGGTGCACACGTGGTTGCCCGATGCGCACGTCGAAGCACCCACCGGCGGCTCAGTGATTCTGGCAGCGATCATGCTGAAGATGGGCGGCTATGGCTTCTTGCGCTTTAGTTTGCCGATTACGCCGGATGCCTCGCGCGAGCTGGCCTGGCTGGTGATCGGTCTGTCCTTGGTGGCTGTGGTCTACATTGGTCTCGTGGCGCTCGTCCAACGCGACATGAAGAAACTCATCGCTTATTCGTCCATTGCGCACATGGGTTTTGTGACACTGGGCTGCTTCTTGGCTTTTTCCATTGTGGCGGCGACCGGCCACGCTTTGGGTGCGACGCTCGCACTGTCGGGTGCCATGGTGCAGATGATTTCGCACGGCTTGGTGTCCGGTGCATTGTTCCTCTGTGTGGGCGTGCTTTATGATCGAATGCACACGCGTGACATTGCCGCCTACGGTGGAGTCGTCAATACCATGCCGATCTTTAGCGCTTTCATGGTGCTCTTTGGTATGGCCAATGCGGGCCTACCGGGTACCTCAGGCTTCGTCGGTGAGTTTATGGTGGTTCTGGCGGCGTTCCATGCGAACTTCTGGTTCGCGCTGGTGGCTGGTATGACCTTAATCCTCGGTGCCGCGTACACCTTATGGCTGATTAAGCGGGTGGTATTCGGCGCGGTTGCGAACGACCAAGTCGCTGCCTTGTCGGATGTTAATGGCCGCGAGTTTTTTGTGCTTGCGGTGTCGGCAGTGGCGGTCTTAGCGCTTGGCATTTATCCGCGGCCCCTCACGGAGTTGATGGAGCCTACGCTTCGCCATCTGCTGAGCCTGATGATGATCAGTAAGCTGTGAGGCTAAGACAGTATTTATGAATATCTTTGCCACCCCTGACCTGCTGTTGGCGCTGCCTGAGGTGGTGCTGTTGGCTGCTACCTGCTTCATCTTGTTGCTGGACGCGTGTCTGTCTGACGCGCGGCGCCAGGTCAGCTATTTGCTGAGTTTGTTGACGTTGCTGGTGACGGCGGTGTTCACAGCGGCGTTGCCGGATGGAAGCCACATAGGCTTCAGTGGCTTGTTTGTCGTTGATGGGGTCGCCAAGCTTTTAAAGTTAGTGACCTGTGGAGCAGTGGCGGCGGTGTTCTTGTACTCCAAGGATTATCTGATCCAGCGTGGATTACTAAAGGGTGAGTATTTCGTATTGGTATTGTTTGCCACCTTAGGCATCTTTGTGATGGCTTCCGCGCGAAGCCTGCTGACGCTGTATATGGGGATTGAGTTGCTGGCGCTGTCGCAATACACCTTGGTGGCTTTTGATCGAGATTCGCCGGTCGCGGCGGAGTCCGCCATGAAGTACTTTGTTCTAGGTGCCATCGCATCCGGGCTCTTGCTGTACGGTATCTCGATTCTCTATGGGGTGAGTGGCACCTTTGATTTAGCGCAATTGACACTTCAGTTTCACAGTGGGGCAGCGCATCAAGTCGGGCTCTTATTCGGTCTAGCGTTCTTGTTGGCTGGCATTGCCTTTAAGTTTGGTGCGGTGCCTTTCCATATGTGGGTGCCAGACGTTTATGAGGGTGCGCCCACCTCGGTCACTATGTTTTTGAGTGCTGCACCAAAGCTTGCGTACTTTGCGCTGGCTTTTAGAGTCCTGGCGGAGGGCCTTGGTGGTGCGCTCGATGCGTGGCAACCGATGTTGATCCTGCTCGTCGTGCTGTCGCTGGCGGTCGGTAATGTGGTTGCCGTTGCGCAAACCAATCTAAAGCGAATGCTCGCGTATTCAACGATATCTAATGTGGGCTTTATTTTACTTGGCTTCTTAGCGGGCACGCCCTTCGGTTATCGTGCAGCGCTTTTTTACACGATCTCCTACGTGCTGATGGCGATGGGTTCGTTCGCGATGATTATTCTTCTGGCGCGTCGTGGTTTTGAGGCAGATCGCATTGATGACTTTAAGGGCTTGGCGCATCGAAGCCCCTGGTTTGCTTGGATGATGCTGTTTTTGATGATGAGTACCGCGGGTGTGCCGCCCTTTGTTGGGTTTTTCGCCAAGTTGTATGTGGTTCAAGCCGTGTTGGATATCGGACTAACGTGGTTGGCGGTGGTGGCGGTTCTTTTTTCAGTGATCGGTGCGTTTTATTACCTTCGCGTCATTAAGGTGATGTTCTTTGATGCGCCGAGTGAAAGTGCTCTATTGGTGGCAAGTCCGGCGTTTAAGTTTTTGCTCAGTGCCAATGCCTTGGCGGCTTTGGTGTTGGGTGTGCTGAATTCGAACCTGGCGGAGACGATTGCGAAAGCGCTGCCATAACTCGCGTTGCATGAAATCAGTTAGACCGGTATATTGGGCGGCTCAGACCGGTGCGGGGTGGAGCAGTCTGGCAGCTCGTCGGGCTCATAACCCGAAGGTCGTAGGTTCAAATCCTACCCCCGCTACCAAGCAAATCAATGACTTAGAAAGCCACCGTGAGGTGGCTTTTTCGTTTGTGAATCCTGTGTAGGCACTGTGTAGGCAGTAGAACGGCATAGTTGGTAGCTGGAGTAGGGCGGGTGCCAGATCTTAAAAGCTCACTTACTTGCAGTTCAGGACCTACCTCATTTCGAGGTGATACAGGTGTAACGGTGTTACAACCCGCCCCTCATCATGCTTGGCTAGCCAATGCCCGCGAGAGGCTAACTGCCGCCAAATAGTGGCTGCTGCGGTTGAAGCTTTTTATAGGCGCTTTAATTAACCGGATCGAATTTCCGCTTTCTTTTATAGGTTGCAAATAATTGGGTGCCGTACTGTACGTAAATCCAGTATTTATCGACAGGTGGCTCGGAATTAATATTGTTATATTTCAGAGGCTTATGATTTAATCATTTTCAGTGATTTAAACCGCCAATTAAGTCCCGCTGCCTAAGTAAATGTCAGGTCACATAGCGAGTGTCCTGTATTTAGAACCAATTAGGTGTGTTTTATGGTTAAGCCATCTCACAGTCACCCGACTTAAAGGGCTACGCTCTCGAGGCACAACAGTCCACTGCAAAGGCAACGCTGTAACACCGTATCACCTGTAACACCCAGATAACGACTAAGTCCCATATGGCAATCAAGAAGTCCGAACTTTACTCATCTCTCTGGGCAAGCTGCGATGAACTCCGTGGCGGCATGGATGCCAGCCAGTACAAGGACTATGTCCTCGTCCTCTTGTTCGTCAAGTACGTCAGTGACAAATTTGCAGGTAAGCCATACGCTCCTATAACGATCCCTAAGGGCGCGAGCTTCGCTGACATGGTTGCGCTCAAGGGCACACCAAACATCGGCGACGACATCAATAAGAAGATCCTTGGGCCACTGGCGGTAGCTAACAAGTTATCCGACATGCCGGACTTCAATGATCCTGCAAAGTTAGGTGAGGGCAAGGACAAGGTCGAGCGTCTCACCAACTTAATTGCGATCTTTGAGAATCCAGCACTCGACTTCTCACAGAACCGCGCTGATGGCGATGACCTGCTGGGTGATGCCTACGAGTACCTGATGCGCCACTTCGCCACGGAGAGCGGCAAGAGCAAGGGTCAGTTCTATACACCTGCTGAGGTCAGCCGCATCATTGCCCAAATCCTCGGCATTCGGTATGCCAGCACTAGCAACAGCACCACAGTCTATGACCCCACCTGTGGATCAGGATCCTTGCTGCTGAAGGTGGGCGACGAGGCAGCCCGTGGCAAGGATGTGAAGGTCACCCTGTACGGACAGGAAAAGGACAACGCCACCGCTGGCCTTGCCCGTATGAATATGATCCTGCACGACTACGCCACGGCGGAGATCAAGCAGGGAAATACGCTTTCAGACCCTAAATTTACTGACACCGCAAACCTTAAGACATTTGATTATGTGGTAGCCAATCCACCGTTCAGCGATAAGCGTTGGAGCACAGGCTTAAACCCTGATGCTGACCCGCATGGTCGCTTCGACGGTTACGGTATACCGCCTTCCAAGCAGGGCGACTACGCCTATCTACTGCACATCGTGAGGTCACTGAAGGCTGCTGGTAAGGGTGCTTGTATCCTTCCGCACGGTGTCCTGTTCAGAGGCGGCGCTGAAGGAGCTATTCGCGCGAACCTTATTAAGCGCGGCATCCTTCGGGCCATCATTGGGCTGCCGGCCAACCTGTTTTACGGCACCGGCATTCCTGCTTGCATCATTGTGCTCGACAAGGAAGGTGCAAACGCTCGTAACGGCATCTTCATGATCGATGCGTCGAAGAGCTTCATTAAGGATGGTCCAAAGAATCGACTTCGTGAACAAGACATCCACCGCATCGTGGATACATTCACAAAAGAAGCTGAGATAGCTGGCTACTCAGGCATGGTGCCGGTCACCGAGATATCGGATACCAAGAACGACTACAATCTCAACCTACCGCGGTATATCGATACCTCTGAACCTGAGGACCTACAGGACCTAACGGGCCACCTGAAGGGCGGCATCCCCACCAGAGACATCGACGCTCTCAAGCTATTCTGGGAGGTCTTACCTGCTGTTCGTGCAGTGTTGTTTGAGGATCTTAGGCCCGGCTACAGCAAGTTGCGCATACCCGCATCTGATATCAAGAGCGCGATCTTTGGTCATGCCGAGTTCACGGCATTCAATGAGAGTGACCGACCTGCTTTAACTGGTCCAGCTCTGATGTCTGTTACGCAGCGATCTGAGTCTCGCTTATTTTCTTCACTGTCGTCAAACGCACCACCGTCGTCTCAGGTGCGGGTGGCCTAT
>CAIOZU010000005.1 GCA_903862885.1 uncultured Pseudomonadota bacterium | reverse complement strand
GACGCAGAGAAGCGGGCTATTCAGCGAGCGGCTAAAGACGCCCGCATGGACATGTCTGCGTATGTGCTGAGTCTTGTGCTATCCGCAAACAACAGGCGATTCGATGCGCTCGTGACCGCTGTGGCCGATGCGGCGACGCCTCGTTTCGCACTAGCGGAATTGAATTCGCTGTTGTCAGGGCTAAAAGGTTCCGCGTTTCGCGATGCAATCGCGCAATCACCGACAGCCAGTCTTAGCCCATTCATCGCTAATTATGTCGCTGCGATGGTTGAGATGGGTTGTGCGGAGCGTAACCTCCCGGTACCCCCGTGGACGCAGACGATCGGTGCACTGCCCGAGCCTTGGTTTGGTACGGAGCTTGTGAGCTTAAGGCTCTATTTGCTGACACATTCGCCTGCTGCTTTCCGAAGTCGCAATCTGTTTATTGATTCGACTTTGGGTGCGCGGGTATAACAATGGAGGCGCTCTCATCGAAAGATATTAGGCGGTTATTTCACCTTCTCAATGAGGAATTAAGTCACGCAGAAATTAAAGGTGAATTATTCATCGCGGGTGGTGCGGTGATGTGCCTTGCATACGCTGCGCGCCCGTCTACCCAGGATGTCGAAGCTGTGTTTCAACCAGCAGAAAAAGTTCGCGAAGCCGCTACCCGTGTGGCGGCGCGCGCCGGCCTCTGTCCGGACTGGCTGAATGATGGCGTAAAAGGCTTCATGAGTGCACGCGGTGATTTCGTACCGTTCCTTGAGACAACTTATTTACGGGTGATGGTTGCAAAGCCGGAATACTTGCTTGCTATGAAGTGCTTGGCGATGCGTATCGGCGCTGAGTTTCACGACGAGGATGATGTCCGCTATCTGCTGCGGCATCTGGACGTGCAGACCTATGAAAATGCGATTGCTATAATTGGAAAATACTATCCGATCGAGCGCTTTCCCCAGAAAACGCTATATGCCTTGACGGAGTTGCTACCTAAAAATCGTGAATGAATCGTTCAATCGAATGCTCGTAGCGGCTATCCGGTACGTAGAACTGTCCAGGCACGATCGCCGCCCGTCCTAGAAAGATGCTAATCGTCCGTTTTTACTAACAGTCCTCATGTGACCGCCTTAACCGAACGCGACCGGATGCGTTTAGGAAGTTGCTCATCCATTAAGAGAAGACCGAGCGCATCCTCACTGGTGTCTAAAAGGTGGCTCAAGCGTTCCGTTTCACCGAGCACATGCAAGACGCGAGCAAGCGCTTCAAGGCCAATGCCTGTATCGCCTTACTCCTATCTCTTGATGGTAGCGAGTGACAGACCACGGCGTTCCGCGAAAGATGCCTGTGAGAGCCGCCGGCGTCGGCGAGCGCGGGATAGGTATGCGCCCAGTTTGTTAATGGCGCGTAATGCACGCAAGGGTGAAGACGGTAGGGTGTATTTCATAAGGGTCTCAAATGAGCCTTTATGGGACTTAAACGGTCTTTAAAGATCTTTTATAACGAATGATCTATTGCCGTGCAAGATATCTGCAAACGAGGGTCTTACTGGTCTGAGTTAACGAAAACGGCTAACGATTTAGGGTGAAGACCCTGACTGAGGTGCTGATCGGTCAAAAAAAACCCGCGATCGTCGCGGGTTTTTAGTGCTCGGCTTGTCTTTGGATGATCCGTCGTTGTGCTATCAGCCCAGATGAATCCAGGCGGATTTGGTTTGCGTGTACGACAGTAGGCTTTCCAAGCACTTATCGCGACCTTGGCCAGACTGTTTGTATCCACCAAAGGGCTGCGTCATATCACCATGATCGAAGCAGTTCACCCAAATCACACCGGCTTCCAGATCACGCACCGCCTTATGCGCCGTGTTTAAGTTCTCGGTCCAAACGGAGGCGGCGAGACCATAAATAGAGTCATTAGCAATCGCCAGTGCTTCTTCGATCCCATCGACCTCAATCGCCGCCGCCACGGGTCCGAAAATTTCTTCTTGAGCAATGGTCATGCGATTGTTTACACCGGAGAACAGCGTGGGGTTCACAAAGTTGCCAGGCAGGTTCGGGGTGTCGCCACCAAACTCTAAGCGTGCGCCGTCTTTCTTGCCGCGACCGATGTAATCCACCACCCGTGCGCAATGTGACGCGGTGACCATAGGACCCATGTTGGTTGATGGATCCAGCGGATCCCCGGGGCGATAAGCGGTTTTACCCTTGGCGATAAAGCGCTCAATGAACTCACCAGCGATGGGTTTATCGATCAGTAAGCGCGAGCCTGCGTTACAGACCTCGCCCATATTGCCGAAAATGCCGTTGATGGCGTAGGTCACGGCACGATCCATGTCGGCCAAATCTCGCAAGAAAATCTGCGGTGATTTGCCACCGCACTCGAGACTCACACGCTTCATGTTCGACTGACCGGCATAGACCAGCATCAGCTTGCCCACTTCCGTTGAGCCGGTGAAAGCGATTTTATTGACGTTGGGATGAAGTGCCAGCGCGCTGCCGACCGTTTCGCCCATACCATTGACGACGTTAAATACGCCCGGTGGGCCACCGGCTTCGCTAAAAAGCTCCGCCATCAGAAGCGCCGACAGGGGTGATTGTTCGGCAGGCTTTAAGACCACCGAGTTGCCGGCGGCGAGTGCGGGGGCCACTTTCCACGAGGCCATGAGCAGGGGGTAATTCCAAGGCACGATGCAGCCAACCACGCCTAAGGGTTCGCGCAGGATGTAATGGAAGGCATCACTCGCGGTGGCGGTGACGCTGCCATCCATTTTATCGCTTAACTCCGCGAAGTATTTAAAGGTGAGGGCGGCGGAGGGGATATCAATGTTCAGCATGTCGCTGATCGGTTTACCCATCACAAGGGTATCTAAGATCGCAAAGCGCTCCGCGTTGGCTTCGATGAGATCCGCAAACTTGCACAAGATCGCCATGCGGTCCCGTGGGGCCATGCGACGCCATGAGCCATTCGCGAAGGCACGACGGCCGGAGGCAACCGCTCGATCAATATCAGCCGCGGTACCTGCCGCCACTTCACACAATCGCTCGCCCGTGGCTGGATTGATGACTGGAAAGAGCGCCTTACCGGGGGCTACGTGGTCGCCATCGATAAAATGGCCGGTGGCATAGCGAAGCGCCTTGGCGCGTGCGTGCCACTCTGATGTGGTCAGGGCAGTGGTCATGACAAATCTCCAGCATCTTTAGGGCCGCCCGGTGAGAGCGCGGCGATCGATTGGTGAAAGGACAGTAAGGCCTCCGGTGCTGACTTTGGGTCAAGCGCCGATCCTAGGTGTAATTCTAAGCTGCGCTGCATCGATTCGGCGAACTGGATATCGATTTCCGGCGTCGGTGGGCGGGGTGTTGGGGGGGTGCTTTGCGGGGTAAGGTGGATATGGAACTGGGTCAGTCGGCTTCGACCGGTACTTAAGGGGATCCATTGGGATAAAACCAGTCCGCTGGCGGTCGTTTCCAGCCACTGATTCGGCGCAAGGTACTGGCCCGCTCGCCCCGATTCTGGCTTCACGCGCTGATCCCAGCTGTGGTGGCTATGCGCGGCCGCTCGTTCAAGCCACAACTCCACACCGATTTTCCAATCCGCCAACACCTCGGTATGGGAGACCTCGACGACTGGCTGGCGGAGTGAGGCTAAGGTTTTAAGCGTCGCGGCTGAGAGGCCAAGCGCCGGTAAGGGGGCGACCTTGGGCGCACTGTGCGAACGCACGAAGACCAAGCCTTGGTGATTTAAAACGTCTACAGCGGATAGGGAGAGGCCACCTTCTAGGGCGGCCCCGTTGGCATTAAAATGTAAACCGTGCAGCGCACAGTGGATGCCTGTCGTTGCCTGACCTTGGCGAGCGACCAACAGCACATGGGCGCGGCTTGGGCATAGATTTTTAAAGCCCTGCAGCGTGCCATCCGACGTTCTTAAAATGAGGATCGGCTCATAGGCGCTATCGACTGTGAGGTAATCACCGGTGGCGACCAGCTCAGCGGCGAGGCCTGCGAATTGCCAGCTGTGAGCAAACAGCCCAGCGCGCTCAAGGCTGAGTTGTTGTGGGCGGGTGTAAGCCGCTTCCGATAGACGACCGTGGGCGCTCACCACCGGTTCTGTGAAAGCGGTGGGGAAAATGGAGCTTAAATAAGCCATCGCGCGCGTCCGTGCTTGATCACGATCGATGCTGGACTCCGGTTGGAAGGCAAAGCCTTGCCATAGCAGTTCCAGTACGCCGAGCAGCCCTAATGCGATGGCATCCGTATTGAAGGTGGTGATG
>CAIOZU010000004.1 GCA_903862885.1 uncultured Pseudomonadota bacterium | reverse complement strand
TGCTGCGCACCACGCGAGCCTTGTGGTCTATCCGAGACGATACGGTCTTGGTCATCGTCAAATCAAGACTGATAATGATCGCTTAACTCAGCGCGTCGATCTACTCAGCACGACGATCTAAATTCTGCATCGGTATCGCCAACACGGCGGTCAGGAGTGCGGCCACCACAAAATACCATGCCGGGGCCAGTGAGCTGCCGGTGGCGCTCGTCAGCCACACCGCCATCAGCGGCAAGGTGCCACCAAAAATAATGGCGGCGAGATTCAAACTGATCGCGAGGCCGGTGGTACGCAAGTGCCGAGGAAACGATTCCACTAAATAGACCGTGGAGCCACCGTTCATGCAGACCAATAGCAGGGACAGCGCAAACCGTGCGACCAGCACCAGTACCGCACCCGCACCTGCCATGACCATAAAGAGCGGCACCGTGAACAACGCCGCCCCCAAACTGCCGATGATCAGCAAGGGCTTTCGACCTACACGATCTGACAGGGCATTGAAGAGTGGAATTAAAAACAAAGACACGCCGAGAACCAGCATATTAATTAACAGAATCTTTGCCGCACCGAGTGCGGTGTTCTCCATGAGCCAAGTCATCAAGTAGACACCACTGAGATACGCCCCAATGAATGCACTGGCCACCAGTCCACTCACCTTAAGCACCGCCCTCCAGTGATCTCTGACAATCTCCACCAGCGGTGTGGTGCGTGACTTAGCAGTGGCAGCCATGAGTTGTTTGTTCGGGAGCTGTCGGCGAATCACTAAAGCGACGAGACTGAGCGCAAAGCCGAACAGAAACGCTATTCGCCAGCCCCATGCAGCCGGTAACAGCGCCATGATCAGCGCCCCCACGCCCGAGCTGAGCATGATTCCTAAGACCGCGCTCATTTTAGAGAGACTGCTAATCAAGCCGCGCCGGTTTGGCAGAGCTGATTCCACCAACATGACCGACGAGCTCGCGTATTCTCCACCCACCGCGATGCCTTGACAGAAGCGCATCAGTAATAATCCCAAGGGAGCGAGCACGCCCACCTGCGCATAGGTCGGTAGCAGACCGGTCAATAGACTGGGAATGGCCATTAGAGTCACCGAGAGCATGACCGCCTGCCGACGACTGATTCGATCGCCCACATGACCGACGATCACGGCACCGATGGGCCGCCCGAGTAGACCCAACGCGAATACGCCGAAGGTCGCCATCAACGTCATGGCGGTACTGGCCATTGGAAAAAAAAGCGGCCCCATGATGAGGGCAAAGTAGCCGTACACACTGAAGTCATACCACTCGATCACGTTGCCCGCCATACCCGCTGCAATTGCGACGCGCTCGACTTTCTGGAGCTCTGCAGTCAGCGTGCGGGCGGCTGTCGCAATGCGCCCACCAATCATGTCAAGACCCGCTAACTGATCGATACGAACGCGTGCGTCATTAAACAGGCGGGGCGCCAATATCCGCTCGAACACGCGACAGGATGCCGCAAGGGACACTAATGCGCAGTCATAAGGTGTCGGTATCTCACCGCCTAACATCAGCTGCTTCAGTCGCTCTTTGACCTCAACCCGCTCACTGCCATGACTGACCGGATAGCGACGTGACTGCATCACCCATCGGAAACCCACGTCCACTGGGTGTAAAATACCGCGCTCACAAAGACGCTCAATCGCAGCCTGCCGGTACTTAAGGGCGGTGACCGAGACTTTCCGCAACCAGGCACTGGCATCTAGCGTGAGGGGCTCAGAGGCCACTTGCGCAAGCACCTGATCCAGTAGCGAGTCACCGGTGGGGGTCGGATCCACTACCCACACAGCCGTCAGGTCCGAGTCAATACGACCTCGCAGTGACAAATCCATCAGCAGGGCGCCGGCCACCCCGCAGGTCAGTAAAATTTCAGGAACCGTATCGAATTGTCCGCCCTCATCCTCGAGGGTGAGGAGCAGAAACTCCTCTAGCATGCTGATAGACACTCAAATCATCCTTAATAAAATGCGTTGCTTCGATGAGTTCATCGACGTTTTTTCGCAGGATCTGCCGTCATGACGCCTGCAGGACGGAAGAGCCAGTCACCTCACCGGTTTGGCCATGCTCACGGCCTAATATCATTAGCTTCGCCATTTGATGAGACAGCCATAGCATCTGTTGGAAGCTACCTGTTAAATCAAACAAAATCGCTTTTTCTGACTTAGTGAGGCCGTTGTCTTCAGCCGCATAGTGGTCGCGGATTTTTTCTAGCAACCCAGACCGCTCGCTCGTCGCATTCAAAAATGCCACAAGTAATTCATCGTTTTCCGACACACTCGCCTCGACCATCATACCCAGTAAAAAATCAATCGAATCGACGAAGGTCAAGCGAGTTTGCGCCACTGTACCGCCGCGAACCACGCTGCTTGTGGTGAGACAAAGCGAGTTCAAGCATTGATTAAGGCCGACTAGCATCGCGAGGCGACTTTGCAATAAGGTCAGCCGTTCGACCTCTTTATCAATCATGTATCGACCCATCATCGATCGCATGAAAGATTCGGTTCCCGAGGCAACCGATGTGAACGGTGCATACAGCTTCATTGCGGCAGCGCTGATGGTTGCGTCGGAGTCAGTACGCAAGGCGTCGCAGTAGCCTACGAGGCGCCTCGCCAACCGCAACTGCTCCTGCTCGATCAGACCAAAAGCGATGCCAGGGTGGCCCCGTGCGCTGTCATGAATAAAAGCCAGAGCGGCAGGATCCTCCGGCAGCTCATCTGGCTTACACCGCTTAAGTGCCCACGCCGCAGCTGGCACCGAAAGGAGCACGGTCGCCACCGCCATGATGACAATCATCGCGTAAATTTGTTGCGACAAGAGCCCGATCGACAGACCCATTGACGCGATCACAATCTCCGTACCGCCACGCGAGTTCATGGCGAGACTCATCATGACGGACTCGCCGGTGGGCTGTCTGTTCAACCACGACCCGAGATAGACGCCACCGGCTTTGCACACAGTGGCGACTGCAATAATCGCACCCAGCCAGAGTGCGGACTCTGCAGAAAATAGAGTCCATAGATCCAGACGCAACCCGGAGAGCCCAAAATACAAGGGCAGCAAAAATGAAGCGACGGTGATGGTCAGGGCGTGCACGGTGGCGGCTCGCAGTTCAGACAAAGAGCCCAGAACGATCCCAGCGACAAATGCGCCCAGTTCGACGGCGAGCCCTATTTGATCAGTGAGTAGGCTAACGCAGATAGCGGTAATCACCATAAACGCCACTTGCGCCGAGGCATCCGGTGACAGCTTGTTGCTCAATATGAGTACACGGCGTAGCAACCACCGGCCAACCGTGAATATAAATACAATGAACGCGATCGCGGTGAGAACAGAGCGTCCCGCGAGCAGCGCATCAAAGCGTCCGCTCGCATACAACTGAGCGATGACCGCGATGGACACCCAGGCAACGATGTCGTCGACCATGGTCGCTCCAATCGTGAGCTGTGCGATGGCCTGCTTGGTCGTGCCTGTTTCCCGAAAGAGCGTAGTGATGGCGGTGAGCGAGGACACCGACATGGCGACGGCCAAAAACAGCGCCAGCGGCAAACGACTACCCGGTGCTGACAGAAAGGAATCAGGCAGCGACTGACCCAATAGGTAGCCACCAATCAATGGCAGAGTTAAGCCACCCATGGAGACCGTGAGACATTGGCGCCCCTTCTTTTGAATGAGACCGAGATTCACTTCAAGCCCGCAGACGAAGAGATAAAGCAGCAAACCGATGCTGCAAATGGCGGACAGAAGGTTCGCCTGATTCTGGTCGTATGGAAATATAAGGCGCTGCAAATCTGGAAACCAATGGCCCAGCACGGAGGGACCGAGCAATAAGCCCGCGCTGACTTGCCCCACCAGAGAAGTCACGCCCATTCGGCGCGTGACCTGGCCTAGGACATGCGCCACGGCAAGCAAAACCGTCAGCTGCAGGAGCAGATGCACTAGCATCTGTGGAGGTAAGGATTTCATTAGAGTTCCCTGCGACGCGTCAACACGCTCGCCTAAATATGGATGTCATTTGTTTATTCAGACTCGAAATCAGACTGCTTTTTAAATGCTGTCTTTTAACCCGAGCGAATGGATCGGAGTCTGGCGGATGGATTCGATTCGAGTCAAGGCATCAGTCGATTTAAATACACAGAAGCCGTCATGATAAAATGCACCGGCTGGGGGCACGCCGTGATAGGCCCTGTTAGCCGCCGAAATACGGCGTTGCCGATGGCCATGAAAAGGTGACTAGGAGGCTACCGATAAGTCGCGCTACGTGCTTGTTTTATATACGAGCCTCAACGCTTCAGTCTGGTAGATGCCCCAGCGTGGCCCCATCCAGTAGAACGCTCACCACCTTCCCTGTAACTGAGCGCGGCGCTCTTACCCGGCACACCGTGGCCAAACGCTTGAGCTGACTGACCCGCCACAACCACTCTCATCCTGGCGCTCAAGCATCACCATCAGGCTAGACCAGTTATCTTAAGTCAGGTCACAGCCCCTATGTCATAGCTGTCACCGTACCGACAGATACTTGATCACATGAGAATTTCCAGAGCAACAGTAGCAGTAGAATTAACTGTGCATGCCCGCATTACGGGAGAGCCAGACCAGTTTGTCGCACATGTGTAACCCCAACCACCATTCAGCGTTGAAAATTGCCAAAGCGGCCCTTGCAGTGGTGCGGTTATCGTAAAGTTAGCCGCCGTGCCGTTCGTGCAAGCGCCTATCGTGCTGACTAAAAGAATAACAGCGGGCAATCCGCAAACATTCGTAGAAACTGAAATTGGGCTCCCAGTCAGGTTGGTTATCTGCACAGTTGGATACCCCCCCGCTAACGCAATGCCCATTAGAGCGCTCAAACCATAAGCCGATACAAACCTCATCATAAAACGTGTGATAAAAGCGCTCCTTGCTGTATCGCGGCTAATACGTGAGCCGAGCTCGTTGTAGAAATAATCCCGTAGTCGAGCTGCTCATGTTGGCGCGTTCTGAGTGGACAGTAACGCAATTGCCACCATCGGTGAATGGTGGCTAGGGGGGGAATCGAACCCCCGACCCCGGGGTTATGAATCCCGTGCTCTAACCGTCTGAGCTACCTAGCCTCTCAACCTAAACCGCTGACGAGTCAGCGGGACGCGATTTTGGCATGCCAAGGCGTCCCGTCAAGACGCTCAGCCATTTAAATTAAAAAAGTCCGATTAAAAAGCCTCAAACCAAGCGATTTGACTGTTTTGCGAATTCAAGCCATCCCCCATTGCCACCAACGCATTGGCAGATAGCAAATAAATCACCAAATCACTACCACCGAGCAAGATTCGGCTGACGCTTGCCACCACCCGGCCGGTGTCAGCATACAGAGCGTAGCTGCCTGACACGGCTCCTGACAAAGACCCATTCTGTAACAGCAACTGCGCGAGCGTACTGATCGGCGCGGTCGCCACAGCAAACATCGTGCCGCCCTGAAAGTAGGTAGCGGCAAACGAAGTAAAGGGCACGCCAATCTGCGGCTGCAAAATACCAAAGTTGCCCGCGGCACTGCTAGGCTCTAAAAAGTAGCCGCCACCCGCCCCATCCGTATAAAAAACCAGCGTCCGCGTCGCCGCACCTGAGGCACTGAGGGTTAATGATCCACGGCCATTGATCGCAGCGACTGAATAGGACTGCGCGGCATAAGTGGCATAGACATCCACCGCACCACTCGCGACCGTATCCAGCGCCACATCGACAGCCGCCGAGGCATTGCCCGTCTGAGCGGTGGATCCCGACAATCGCGCCAAGGCGACGGTCGCATTCGGCTGACTCTGTCCGGACGTACTGCCCCACAGACTCAACACGGAGGACGTGATGCCAGGACCAGTTAAGCTGGTGGAATCAAAATTAAGACCGCTCTGTCGGGTCATGCGACCCGCCACACGCGGGGTGGTCAGTGAGGTGTCGTTACTCACCAAATAAATCGAATTCGCATCCACCACATAGTAAGCCATCGGCAGACTTTGACCGTTGACCTGCCAGGTGACCGTACCGCGACCGTTGGCATCGGGCACTGTGAAGAGCGCACTTAAGGTGCCATTCACCGCTGCATTACTCACGGCATTGTTATCGGCAACACCAATCGCCGCACCACTCGCATCTAAGGACAGTTGACCGATCTCAACCAGCCGATTTTTCTGGCCATCATCACCGACCACACCAAATACCCAAGCGCCTTGCAACTGGTTGAAATTAAACGCCGCGCTGTCTTGACGCGTGAACTGACCCGCGGCCAAGTCTCCAGTCGAGTCATTTTGCTGTAAGTGGCCGAGGTTTAAACTACTGGCAGTCACATAGTTAAATTTTTCATTGCGGCTCGCCGAGACCATCGTCATCTCACCGTAATTTTGAGCTCGCGTCGCGCACAGGCCATCGGTCAATGCCGCGCCACTTGAAGCACCCCCTGAATTCTTGGCATCAAACATACCGGTCACCACGCCAGTGGTTGCATTCACGGTAAAACTGCCCGCTCGAACTGCCGGATACGCTTGATATAAGCCCATTGAAAGGTAGGCATACTGACCAGCCAACAAACAGGCGGTCTGCGGGCTGACCGTCAAGGTGACGTCTTGGCTGGCGGTGAGTCCATTGTAATCAGTGACCAACACGGTCACGGTCGAGATGCCAGGCGCGGTCGGTGTACCTTGAATGGAGGTACTCGCTGAGGTGCTCCCCGACAGACTCAAGCCAGCAGGCAAGGTCCCTGCACTGATACTCCACACATAGGGCGGCGTACCGCCGGCCACACTGAGATAAGTGCCATAAGCCACTTTCTCATTCGCCGGGAAAATCGCAGGCGTTAGAATCACGGGAGTTCCATTCACCGTGATAGAGGCTTGCGAATACTCGGTGGGAGAAGTGATGGACGTCGCGATCACTGTGGCAGAGAACGCTCCCACGACACTGGCTGGCGCCTGATAAATCAACTTCGTTGGCGTTTGGCTTGCAATCGTACCGACACTGCCCGCTACCAGCGACCAGGTAACGCCTGCATTGCTGGCATCACCTAACACCGTTGCATCGATTTCAATTTGCGTCCCTTCATAAATGACGGTGCTGCCCGTGGGAGTCGTTAAACTGACACCCACACCACCACCCGTGGTGACACCGACATTATTCGATGAACCACCATGGCCACCACAGCCCACCAAACCGGTGAGCATGAGCAATATCACCAGACATTTAATCAAGACTGAATTCTTCACTGGGATTCCTCACAGCCAACGGTAAGTGGATCAGTCGCTCTCTGCGCTCGACTCATCACACGTTAAATCTAAAATGCATGACATCACCTTCACGCACGATATATTCCTTGCCTTCCAATCTCATCTTGCCGGTCTCCCGCGCACCGGCTTCGCCACGATGGGTCACGTAGTCGTCATAGCCGATCACTTCTGCACGAATAAAGCCGCGCTCAAAGTCAGTATGAATGACACCGGCCGCCTGTGGGGCAGTACAACCTTTCTTTACCGTCCATGCGCGCGCCTCTTTGGGGCCTACCGTAAAATACGTCTGGAGACCCAACAACGCGTAGCCGCCGCGAATCACCCGATTAAGACCCGGCTCATCCAGACCGAGTTCCTTCAGGAACTCCTCTCGATCGGCGTCCTCTAATTGGGCGATCTCCGCCTCGATGGACGCACACACCGCGACCACGCCCGCCCCCTCAGACGCCGCCAATTTCTCAACGGCTGCCAGTAACTCATTGTTCTTAAAGCCATCATCCGACACATTGGCGATATACAACACAGGCTTCATAGTCAATAACTGCAGCTCGCGAACGATCAAACGCTCCTGCTCATCCAGCGTCACGGCGCGCGCCGGCTGACCTTGATTTAACGCATCACGCACCCGGCGGATGACATCACGCACCCGCATCGCCTCCTTATCCTGGGCTTTGGCTGCTTTTTCAGCACGCTGCAGACCCTTTTCAGCAGTCTCTAGATCAGCGAGCGCTAACTCGGTATTGATGGTCTCAATATCAGACAAGGGGTTGACCTTGCCGGCGACATGAATGATGTCGTCATTTTCAAAACAGCGAACCACATGCCCGATGGCATCGACTTCACGGATATTAGCTAGGAATTTATTACCTAAACCTTCTCCTTGCGATGCGCCTTTGACAATACCGGCGATGTCCACGAACTCGATCGTGGCTGGCAATATTTTTTCTGACTTGGCAATGGCCGCTAGCGTAGACAGACGCAGGTCAGGCACCGGCACCACACCGACATTGGGATCAATGGTGCAAAACGGATAATTTTCAGCCGCAATCTGCGCGCGCGTGAGCGCATTAAAAAGCGTCGACTTACCGACGTTAGGAAGACCGACGATGCCACACTTAATTCCCACTGAGCTCCCCTGCTGCCACCGGCACACGCCGATGCAGTTTGTTCATGACTTTTCCCGCGCCATCGGTCAATAAAGCGGGCACCACCTGTGCGGCCGCATCCACCGCTTCATCCAGACAGACCTGTTCTGCCTTCGATGCGCGCTGCAACACATAATCGATCACCTGTTGGCGCTGACCCGGATGTCCAATACCTACCCGCAATCGCCAAAAAGCGTCACCTAGGTGCGCGATCAGATCCTTCAGCCCATTGTGCCCGCCAGCCCCACCCCCTTGCTTCAAACGCAAGGCGCCTAAGGGCAGATCCAGGTCGTCGTGCACCACCAAGATCCGGGCAGGCTCTATCTGAAAATAATCGGCCATGGCCTGCACCGACAGGCCACTACGATTCATATAAGTCGTTGGCTTCAACAGCCACAGTTCATGACCCGACAACGCGCCACGCGCCACTTCACCGTGGTAACGCGCATGTGCTCGCCAACTGGCGTGCAGCCGCTCGGCTAACAGATCGACACACCAAAACCCCGCGTTATGACGAGTCGCGGCATGCTCAGGCCCCGGGTTACCGAGACCAACGATCAACTGGATGGCAAGACCCGCCATGGCAACACCGGCCCAGAACGGTTGACTGTCAAGCCGCCCTAGATCGAGAAGCATCTAGAGCAGCAGAAAACAGCCAACAATTCAGGAAGGCAGGCGCTACTTCTTCGCGTCCTTCTTCGCGCCATCCGCAGGCTTGGCACCCGCCGCAGGCTTGGCGCCGGCCGCAGCTGCGGCCGGTGCCGCAGCACCCGCAGCGCCCGATGCCGCACCCGCCGCCGCCGCGATGGGCGATTCGGCTTCTTCCGCACGCTGCGCATGCACCGCGACAATCGACACGTCTTTGCCGCTCTTCAACTCAACCGATACCACCCCTTCAGGCAGCACCACATCTGACAGATGTAAGGATTGATTGAGGCTTAAGCCGGAGACATCGACGGTGATGAATTCAGGCAGATGCTTAGGCAAGCACTCGACCACCAGGTCATTACGCAAGTGCGACATCATGCCGCCTTGTGTTTTAACACCTGGCGAAATGGCCTCGCCTGTGAAGTGCAAGGGCACCAACACACGCAGCAACTGGTTCTCTTCCACTCGCTGGAAATCCACATGCACGATCAGACTTTTCCAAGGGTGACGCTGAACGTCACGCAAAATGGCTTGCTGCACACCACCATTCACCTTGATTTGAGTGATGGCGGAATAAAACTTTTCATTCTCCATCGCCAACTGCAATTTTGTGTGATCGAGGGACAACGCCAACGGCGTCTGCTCCCCACCATACAAAATCGCGGGAACGCGCCCAGCGTGACGCAGGCGGCGGCTCGCACCCTTCCCCTGGTCTTCGCGTGGCTCCGCGATCAATTCAAAAGAACTTTTCATCATCCTCTCCTTAACACAAGAATCTGCAGCACCCCGCGACCAAGCGCACTGCAGCTTCGTAGACCCACGGCACCATGCCGAAGGTTAAATTCCTAATCGATATACAACGAACTCACTGACTCTTCATCACGGATCCGCCGCATAGTTTCGGCCAGCAAACCAGCCACGGACAGTTGTCTGATCTTAGTTGACTGCGCCGCACTCGCACTCAATGGAATGGTGTCTGTCACCACCAATTCATCGAGCACTGAGCGATCAATCTTGGCGACCGCATCGCCGGATAACACCGCGTGGGTGATATAAGCCACTACCCGCACCGCGCCCTCTTCTTTCAAAGCCGCTGCGGCATGACACAAGGTGCCGGCGGTATCCACCATGTCATCGATCATCACGCAAGTCTTACCCGCGACATCGCCGATGATATTCATCACTTTGGATTCATTGGCACGAGGACGGCGCTTATCAATAATAGCCAAATCAGCATCATCCAGACGCTTCGCCAGTGCCCGTGCGCGCACCACCCCTCCCACATCGGGGGAGACAACAATCATGTTCTCGTACTTCTGCTTCCACGCGTCTCCGAGCAATACCGGTGAGGCGTACACGTTATCCACTGGGATATCGAAAAAACCCTGGATTTGATCGGCATGCAGATCCACCGTCAGTACGCGACTGACGCCAGCCCCGGCGATCATATTGGCGACTAACTTCGCGGTGATGGCGACACGCGTCGCACGCGGCCGGCGGTCTTGGCGCGCATAACCAAAATACGGTACGACCGCTGTGATGCGCCCGGCGCTGGCCCGCTTACAAGCATCTGCCATCAGCAGCAATTCCATCAGGTGATCGTTGGTTGCTGGCGGACAGGTGGGCTGCACGATGAATACATCGCGGCCGCGGACATTGTCCATCAACTCGACCGTGACTTCGCCATCACTGAAATGCCCCACGTGCGCCCGACCGAGCGGCAGCATCAAGTGCTTCGCTATGTCTAAGGCCAGGACGGGATTGGCGTTCCCTGAAAATACAGCCATCTGTGACTCGGACACTGTGCGCTCTCCACCAACCCGAGGTCGTTCAATTATAAATGGCTGGGGCGGAAGGATTCGAACCTTCGCATGGCGGAATCAAAATCCGCTGCCGTACCACTTGGCTACGCCCCAATCGCACCGGTCACCGCTCGCTGCACCGCGAGTCGCTCCATCAGCGGCGAGCGCGCCAATCCGTTCACTGCCCATCCCAACCAGTCAGCCGGCAGCCCCTCGAGGACCGCCTGCGCTGCCGATTGCGTCAGACACACGGAAAACACGCTCGCTCCCGATCCTGTCATGCGCGCGGGCGCACGCTCCGTCAACCACCTCAACGCCGCTTGCACCGGCGGATAACGCGCGACCACGACAGGCTGCAGATCGTTATGACCGGGCAACGTCAGATCCGATGCGGTGGCAAAGACCGAGCCGCCTATTGTGATCGCGGGGGAATTTCGTGTCAATTCAGAAGCCTGGAAGATTTCAGCCGTGGAGACCGCGACCCCTGGAAAGACCACGGCATAGGCCCTCGGTGGCAGTGCCACGGGGCTCAATACATCACCAATCCCAGCGCCCCAGGCGTTCTGCCCGCCTATAAAAAGCGGCACATCCGCACCCAACGTGCGTCCCAGGGTATGCAGGCGTTGCACCGGGAAGCCCAAACCCCACAGTGCATTCAAGGCCACCAGCACCGTGGCCGCATCGGAACTGCCCCCGCCAAGACCCGCGCCCACTGGGATCCGCTTGGCAAGGGCGATATCCACCCCCAGGTCAGGCCGACCGGCGGCCGTTCGCAAGCACTCGGCAGCACGAACCACCAGATCGATGGATGGGTCAATATCCATCGGTCCGCGCACCCGACGAATGCGCCCACTTTGATTGACCGAAAACTCTAATTCATCAATCAAATCAATTATTTGAAAGACCGTTTGGAGCTCATGATAACCCTCTGGACGACGCCCCGTGACGTGCAAAAACAGATTCAATTTGGCCGGTGCCGGCCACGCCTCTGCACTCACGGCGTACCCACCTGCCATTGATCAATCACCCATCGCAGACGCGTATCCCCGTGACTCATCTCAAGACGCGTCGGCAACTCGATGTCGGCCCCCCCGACGCGCGTGCGCTCGGTGGGCCTTACCTGCCATTGTCGCTGCTCAAAGCCCCCCTCACGGTCGATCGAGGGCACCGCGAGCTCGGGCACCCCCATCATCCAATAAGGCAGCGCCGCCATGGGAACCCCCCAACCGAGCGGCTGTTGCCGATCGGATGCCAGGGCATCCTCCGGGGCATCCCACTCCTGTGGCGGCTTTGATGCGGATTCAATGCGCACATGGCCGGGTGTCAGGGTCACCAAAACGGCCCCCGCACCCAACGGACCCTGCACATGCACCTCGGCGCGCTCATCCACCTGTTGCCAATCAAAGTGCGCGCTCCATCCCTCACCCGCTTGCTTAACCGCCACCCGTCCCACCGCGCGCCAGTGGGTGGGCAGTGCCCCCCTCGTCACCCTCGCGACCTGAGTAGCGGCCGGCCGCTTAGACGGCGCCGCGCACCCAACCAGTGCGGCAATCAAAACACTGATGAACAGAAGACGCGTCATCGCTTGCCTCACAACGACTCGGGATGCTGCGCAATGACGCTCTGCAGTCGCTTCTCGGCGGGCGATTGCGCCAAGGCGGCGCGCCAGATACGACGCGCCTCAGCCTGATCGCCCAAGCCCCAACGCACCCAACCTAAGTGCAGCGCGATCTCCGGATCCGCATCGAGTGCGTAGGCGGCACTGACGAAGCGCAGTGCCTCGCTCAGCTGCCCGCGCCGATACAACACCCACCCTAAACTGTCTTGCATCGCGGCACTGTCAGGACGCGCCTTTAGCGCCGACCGAATGAGTCGCTCCGCCTCATCGAGCTTGAGACCGTGCTCAGCCAAGGTAAAGCCCAACGCATTTTGAGTGGTCGCATCCGTTGGCCGATGCGCCAACATCTCACGCAATTGCGCAATCGCAGCCGGGATCTGACCGTCTTTCTCGAGCACGGTCGCTTTACTAAAGCCGAGCTCTTGGCGATCGGGGTATTGCGGCATCACTCGCTGCAACAGCGCCAAAGCCGCTGCGGCTTGCCCGCGATCAGCCAATAGATCGGCGCGCCCAGCCGTCACTTCCACCCGATCATCCGGTGAATTCGCAACGAACATATCCAAGGCATAAGCGGCTTGCAGTTCCATGCCTTGGTCGAGCAACAATCGATAAGCACGCAATTGCGCCGTGACCGCGCGTGAGCCGGTGAGCACACGTCGATACAAAGATACCGCACGCTCCCGATCACCGCGCCGCTCTGCCACCAACGCGAGGCCATAGGTCGCCGCTTCCGTATTTCGACCGAGCGCCATGAGCTCGTTGTAATGGGCAAGCGCATCGTCTAAGCGATGGGCATCCAAATCTAATCCACCAAGCGCCTCCAGAGCCTGCGCCCGAAACGAGCGGCTGCGCGTGAGATCTGATAAATAAGGGCGCGCTTCCGCCGGGCGATCACAACGAATCAACAGCCACGCATACACTAAGCGATCCGAGTCGCCGCCTTCCGCGGCCAACAGGGCGGCCGACGACAAGCCCTCCGCGCAATGACCGAGTGCCACCTGGGCACGCGCTTGCAGCGAACGCGCCTCAGGCCACACCGGACGCAATCCCAGCGCCCGCTCCGTCGCCACCAGGGCGGCCCCCACATCACCCGCCTGCAAGGACAGACTCGCCGCCGCCAGCTGAGCCGCTGGCTCGTGGGCGTCATCCATCGCCAAGGAGCGCATCACAAAGGCAACACCCGCCTCGTTGTGCAACTCGGCCAAGGAGCGCGCGAGACTGTCAAAGGCCTCGGCCGGCGAAGGATAAGCGGATTGAATCAAGTGGCGCACACTCGCCTTCGCCGCTACTCGATCATCTAACTCAAGTAGCGCCACGGCCAAAAATCGCTGCGCCGTTTCGTTTTTAGGGTCGTGGTTCAGCCATACTTTGGCGATACCCGCCAATTCTCGATACTGGCTCTGCTCAAACGCCACGCGCGCCGCCCGCTCCCAGACCGCCGCGTCCCGGCTTAAGCTCGCCGCCCGCCCATACGCGCGGCTCGCCACCGCCGGCTGACCCCGCTCGAGGGCCACCTCAGCCCACACCATCTGTTCATTGACTTTGCCTGCCCCGGCGCATCCCGCTAGGAGCCCGAAAGCCCCCAGCAGCACCCCAAACAGACCCTGAGAGAATCGTTGCCACATAAAGTCACTATATCGCATAGGATCGCCCCTCCCGAACCGGCTTGCCCTGCAGCGGCCCGTTAACCGACAATCGCACCCTAGCTTGACCCAGGCCACGCATGCCCCTCGTTGTTGTCGGTATCAATCATCGTACCGCGCCTCTGGCGTTGCGAGAACTCGTCGTCTTCAATGCGGACCATCTGCCGGCCGCGCTGCGCTCGCTCGCCCATGGGATCGCCGAGGAAAGCATCATCGTCTCCACCTGCAATCGCACCGAGCTGTATTGTGTTGCCGCCTCGCCGTTAGTCGTGAGCGAGTGGCTACAGACTTATCATGCAACGGATGTCAGTCTAGCGGATTGCGTTTATATGCATGAAGGCGACCAAGCGATTGAGCATGCCTTCTCCGTAGCAGCCGGCCTTGATTCGATGGTGCTGGGTGAACCGCAGATCTTAGGTCAGCTGAAAGAGGCTTACCGATCGGCGCATAGTCAAGGCACCGCGGGCCCCACCTTGAATCGACTTTTCCAAGCGACTTTTTCGGTGGCCAAGCGAATCCGCACCGAAACCCAAATCGGCGCACACGCGGTGTCCGTGGCCTACGCGGCGGTCAGTCTCGCCAAGCAAATCTTTGCAGGCTTAAGTCAGCACACCGCGCTATTGGTCGGCGCGGGTGACACCATTGCCTTAGCCGCGCGCCACCTGCACGCGCATGGCCTAAAGCGCATGATCATCGCCAATCGCAGCATTACACGCGCCCAGCTGCTGGCCAGCGAATTCAACGCTCTCGCTATTTCACTGGAGGCCACTGAACATCATCTGGCGGAGGCTGACATCGTGGTGTGCTCCACCGCGAGTCCTTTAGCTATCATCACCGCACCGCAGGTCGCCTCCGCTTTAGCGGAGCGTCGTCATCGACCGATGCTCATGATCGATCTGGCGGTTCCTCGCGACATTGATCCTGCTGTCGCCCAGTTTGAGGATATCTACCTTTACACGATCGATGATCTGCAAGGGGTGGTCAGCGGTAACTTAAAAGCCCGTGAAGATGGCGCGCGCGAAGCCCGTCTTCTGATCAAAGAAGAAGTCGCCCGTTTTTTATCAGGCCTACGCATCCAACAAGCGGTACCCACTATCCGCGACTTACGATCCACCGCCTTACAGGTGCGCACCCAGACCCTCGACCAAGCACTCAAACTGCTGACGGCGGGTCGCTCTCCTCAGGAAGCCATGACTTACTTAGCCGACACCCTCACTCACCGCTTAATCCATGCCCCCACCCACGAACTGCGACAAGCGGGTGAGGCGGACGATGACACCTTAGTGTCCGCGGCGCGTCGCCTATTTCACCTCGACGGTGACCCAGAATGAGGGAGTCCATCCGCCGTCGTCTTGAGCGTTTAGCCGATCGCTACGAGGAAGTGGGTCGTATGTTGGGAGATGCAACCCTGTCCGGTCGCAGCGATCGCTTCAGGGAGCTGTCCATGGAATACGCGCGCCTCGAAGCCGTTGCGCTGCGCTTTCGCTCATTCATGGCACTCGAAGACAGCGCGCGCCTCGCGGCTGATATGGCCAAAGACGCAGATCCTGAGATGCGCGCCATGGCGGAAGAGGAGCAAGCGCATTTAGCCGAGCAACTGCAGAGCGAAGAAGAGGCTTTGCAGCGCTTGCTCATTCCTAAAGACCCGCATGATGACGGTAATATTTTTATCGAGATTCGTGCCGGTGCAGGGGGTGATGAGGCGGCCATCTTCGCTGGCGATTTATTTCGTATGTACACCCGCTACGCGGACAGCCAAGGATGGAAAACTGAGATTCTCTCGGAGAGTCGTGGCGAGCACGGCGGCTATCGCGAAGTGATCTGTCGCTTAGTCGGCCAAGGCGCCTATTCGCGACTGAAGTTTGAATCAGGCACCCATCGCGTGCAGCGGGTACCTGCCACGGAAGCACAAGGCCGCGTCCACACCTCCACCTGCACCGTGGCGATCTTGCCTGAACTCGATACGGTCGAGGATGTCACCATTGCCGATGCTGATTTGCGCGTCGATACCTATCGTTCTTCTGGCGCCGGCGGCCAACATGTCAATAAAACCGATTCGGCGGTGCGCCTGACCCACATTCCAACGGGCATTGTCGTGGCCTGCCAGGAAGAGCGATCGCAACATAAAAATCGATCGCGCGCCATGTCATTACTGAAAGCCAAGTTATTGGCCGGTGAGCGCGAACGGCAGCAATCACAGCAAGCCGCCACGCGTAAGTTGCAGGTGGGTACCGGCGATCGCTCGGAGCGCATCCGCACCTATAATTTCCCCCAAGGTCGCCTCACTGACCATCGGGTTGAGCTCACGCTCTATAAACTCGATCACATCATGACCGGCGATTTAGACTCCGTGTTGGCGCCTCTCGCACGTGAGTTCGAAGCAGAGCAGTTGGCTGAACTCGAATGAGCGAGGGCGCGCTCGCCCGTGGTGTGCAAACACTCGAAGCCACCAGCGACTCGCCGCGCTTAGATGCTGAACTCTTATTGGCACACGTGCTGGACTGTGATCGACGCCAGTTAAGAAGCCGCAGCGCCGAGCCACTGAGCGAAACGGCCCAGAGCACCTTTGAGGCATTGATCCTCAGGCGAACCCATGGCGAGCCCATCGCCTACTTAATCGGCCATTGGGATTTTTGGACGCTGACCTTGCGGGTGACCCCGGCGGTGTTAGTGCCGCGTCCAGAGACGGAACTGCTGGTGGAACTGGCACTATCGACAATGACCGACAAAGTCGCACCCACCGTCCTCGATCTCGGTACCGGCAGCGGCGCGGTGGGCCTTGCGATCGCGAGCGAGCGAGCCGATGCCAGTATCGATCTCACCGATGCGAGCGAAGCGGCCTTGGAGATCGCACGACTCAACTGCTCGCTATTAGGATACTCGCACGTACAACTGCATCAGGGCACGTGGCTTGAGGCCGTGCCCGGTCGCTCATACGATGTGATCGTCGCCAATCCACCCTATCTGGCGAGCACCGACCCGCATCTGGCGACACCCGCACTCGGCTTCGAGCCACTGCAAGCGCTGGTCGCAGGCCCCTCCGGCCTTGCGGATCTCAAACAGATCGCCAACACCGCCGCTGCTCACTTAAAAGCAGCCGGCAGCCTGTACCTCGAGCATGGGTATGAGCAAGGCGTCGCGGTCCGAACCCTGCTGACGGACGCCGGCTTCTCAGCGGTGACCACCCATCGCGACCTGGCAGGCCTCGAACGCGTCACATCCGGCGTCCGGCCCGATTAGAATAGCGGCAGGCCACCCCCCGTTTTTGGCCAAAGGAGACACTCGATGATTACCTTTCACACCTCATTAGGCGACTTCAGCATAGAACTCAATACGGCTGAAGCCCCGATCACCTGCCAGAATTTCTTGGAGTATGTGACCTCTAAGCACTTTGATAGCACGGTTTTTCATCGGGTCATACCTAACTTCGTGATCCAAGGTGGCGGTATGACCGCCGACATGAGTCAGAAAAAAACCCGCGAGCCAATTAAAAATGAGTCCTCTAATGGCCTCAAGAATCGCCGCGGCACCCTGTCGATGGCTCGCACCAATGATCCCCACAGCGCGACCTCGCAGTTCTTTGTCAATCTCAAAGACAATGCCTTTTTGGATCCAGGTCCAGGCAATGCCGGCTACGCCGTGTTCGCTTACGTCAGCGAGGGCATGTCAGTCATCGACAAAATTGCTGCGGTCAAAACCGGTTCTAAGGCAGGCCATGAGGACGTTCCGTTAGACCCGGTACTGGTCTCCTCCGTGACGGTGATCGACGGCTGATCAACCGCGCATGGCAGCCCTCTGTCAGGCCATGCGCGTCTGTCGACGCTTTTTGCTATGGGTGATGGGTTTAAGTTTCGCCATTACCCTCGGTCTGGTCGTGTCGTTACGCTTCATCGCACCACCGACCACCGCCTTCATTGCCGAGCAAGCGCTTAGCGCGTGGCTCAGTGGTGACATTCATTGGCGCGCCGACTACCGCTTCGTGCCGTATGCGCGCATCTCCCGTCATGTGAAACTTGCAGTCATTTCCTCGGAAGACCAAAAGTTTGCTTTCCATCCCGGCTTTGACTTTGATGCCATTGACCAGGCGGTCAAAGAACGAGAACAGGGCAAGCGCTTGCGGGGCGCGAGCACGCTTTCTCAGCAAGTCGCTAAAAATCTATTTTTGTGGCCGGGACCCAGCCTCGTGCGAAAAGGGCTCGAGGCCTACCTCACGGTGCTCATCGAAGCGACTTGGCCTAAGCAACGCATCCTCGAGATGTATTTGAATATTGCCGAGTTCGGTCCTGGCATCTACGGCGTGGGGGCGGCGGCCCCCAGACTCTTTCATACCGACGCCGCTCTGTTAACACAGCGCCAGTCGGCCTTACTGGCCGCCGTCCTACCGAATCCTAAAAAACTACATGCCGATCATCCAAGCGCCTACGTCCAACGCCGCGCTGACTGGATCATGGAGCAGATGAACGCACTCGGTGGCACCCGCTATATGCGGGCGCTCGACCCAACCCCACACGCCTCACTGTAATAATTTCGGAGGCGACAGCGACTCATCGCCCAAAAAAATACCCAGCGCGTCTACCGGATCATATCGCCACAAGCGATTACAAAACTCGCAACGCACTTCCACCCCACCCTGCTCAGCGACGATCTCTTTGACCTCGACCTCACCCAGCGCTCGCAAAATGCCGCTTACCCGCTCACGCGAGCAGGCACATTGAAAAAAGACGGGTGACGAATCAAATAACCGCACCTGTTCTTCATTAAACAGACGCCATAGCAGCGCTTCAGGCGACAGCGTCGCCAGTTCACTGGGCGTCACGGTGGCGGCGAGCGTCACTACCCGATTCCAATCATCATCACCTAAGGACACCGCATGCTCCAACTCAGCGGACGAGGCGCTGGCCCCACTGGGAAGACGTTGCAGCAATAAACCGGCCACGCCCTGATCGGTCGCAGTGAGCCACAGACGCGTCGGTAACTGCTCCGAACGCTCAAAGTAGGATTCGAAACACGCCGCAAAACGCTCGCCCACCAACGGGACAACCCCCTGATAGCGGGAGGAGCGGTCTTTGTTTTCCACCGTCACCGTCAACTGACCCTCACCCGATAGGCCTTTGAGGCCTAAGCCCTCCATCGGCGCATCGGTACGAAATCGCGCCACACCACGCACGCCGAAATTTGATGTCGTTTGAATCACCATCAAATGCATAGGCCCAGGACCCTGCACTTGCAAAATCAGCTGGCCATCAAATTTTAAAGTGGCCGCCAACAGCAAGGTGGCCGCCACGCCCTCGCCTAAGGCGTGACGAATAGGGTCGGGATAGGTGTGATGCTCAATGAGCGCACGCCAGGAAGCATCCAGGCGAACCAAATACCCACGCACCGCAAATTGTTCAAAAACAAAACCCTGCAGGGTATCGGCCGCCTGCACGATGCTAATGGGACGCGAGCTTGCTCTTTAAGAGCTCGTTTAATTGTGCCGGATTGGCTTTTCCCTGAGTCGCTTTCATCGCCTGACCCACGAAAAATCCGAACAGTTTGTCCTTACCGGAGCGGTAATCCGCTAACTGCTCTGGGTTGGCGGCAATCACCGCATCGATCGCGGCTTCAATCGCGCGGGTATCCGTGATTTGGCGCCAGCCTTTGGCTTCAATCACCGCATCAGCCGACAGGCCCTCAGCCCACATCAACTCAAATACCTCTTTGGCGATTTTTCCGGAAATCGTCTGGTCACTGAGTCGATCCAAAAGGCCAGCCAACCCACTCGTTGAGACTTTAGCCGCACTCAACTCCAGTCCATCCCGATTAAGGAAAGCAGAAAAATCTCCCATCACCCAGTTGGCCGCTAACTTAGCCAGTCCGGCATCGGGCTTGGCTGCCGCCACCACCGCCTCATAAAACGCAGCGACGTCACGACTGGCAGTTAAAAGCGCCGCGTCATAGGCCGATAAGCCATAACTCGCCATGAATCGTGCCGCTTTCTCATCGGGCAACTCAGGCAAGGTGGCGCGCACGCTGGTGATGAATGCCTCATCTAAGACAACGGGCAATAAATCGGGATCGGGGAAGTAACGGTAGTCGTTGGCTTCTTCTTTCGAGCGCATTGAGCGGGTTTCATCCTTGGCCGCGTCATACAAGCGCGTCTCCTGAATGATTTTCCCACCCGACTCCAATACATCGATCTGTCGAATCACTTCGTAATGAATGGCTTTTTCAACATAGCGAAAAGAGTTGACGTTTTTGATCTCACAACGGGTGCCTAAGCGCTCCGCACCGATCCGCCTGACCGACACGTTGGCATCGCAGCGGAAGGACCCTTCCTGCATGTTGCCGTCGCAGATCTCAAGGTAACGAACCAGCGTATGAATTTTCTTAAGATAGGCAACCGCTTCACGAGCAGATCGCATATCAGGCTCTGAAACAATCTCAAGTAAGGGCGTGCCCGCACGATTCAGATCAATGCCACTGGCATTTTCAAGTCCTTCATGCATGGACTTGCCGGCATCCTCTTCTAAATGCGCGCGCGTGATGCCGACTCGCTTAGTGATGCCGTCCTCTTGCAACACATCGATCGAGCCCTTCTCAACGATCGGCTTTTCATACTGACTGATCTGATAGCCCTTCGGCAGATCCGGATAGAAATAATTTTTGCGCGCAAACACCGAGCGATCAGCCACTCGCGATCCGGTGGCCAGACCGAACTTGACGGCCATACGCACCGCCTCTTGATTGAGCACCGGCAACGTCCCGGGATAACCCAGATCCACGAGACTCGCTTGGGTATTAGGCATCGCACCGTAGGCGGTGGCGGAGCCTGAGAAAATCTTTGAGCGGGTAGCCAGTTGCGCGTGGATCTCAAGCCCGATGACAACTTCCCAACCTGCCGGCGTGATGAATTCACTCATGATGGCACTCTCATGCGTAAGCCGCCGGCACTCGGCTATGAAAGTCAGTGACCTGCTGGTAGCCGTGCGCCACGGCCAATAACTGGCTTTCTGAAAAGTGAGGGCCAATCAATTGCAAGCCCACCGGCAGCTCATTCACAAATCCACAGGGAATGGACATGGCAGGCAGGCCGGCGAGGTTGGCACCGATCGTGTAGATATCATTTAAATACATGGTGACCGGGTCATCCACCTTATCGCCGATGGCAAAAGCCGGACCGGGCGCCGTGGGTCCTAGCAGGACGTCGACTTGTGAGAATGCCCGTTTAAAATCATCGGTGATCAGCGAACGGACTTTCTGCGCTTTCAAATAATAGGCGTCGTAGTAACCGGCCGACAGCACGTAGGTACCGGTCATGATGCGCCGCTTCACTTCCGACCCAAAGCCCTCACCACGCGAGCGCTTATACAGATCGAGTAAATCACGCGGGTTTTCGCAACGATAACCAAACCGCACCCCATCAAAGCGTGACAGGTTGGAGGAGGCTTCAGCCGGCGCCACCACATAATAGGTGGGTACCGACAAGGGCAAATTCGGACAGCTCACTTCCACGATCTCAGCGCCCAGACGCCGATACTCTTCAATCGCCGCCTGCACTCGCGCACCGGTGTGCGCCTCAAGCCCCTCTGCAAAGAATTCTTTCAGAATGCCGATCTTAAGACCCTTCAGTGATTGCTGAAGACCGGCCACGTAATCGGGTACCGCGCGCTCGACCGAGGTCGAGTCTCTGGCATCAAAACCCGCCATCGGCGCCAACAGCGCCGCACAGTCCTCGGCGGAAGCCGCCATGATGCCGGCTTGGTCAAGACTCGACGCAAAAGCAATCATGCCGTAGCGCGACACGCGTCCGTAGGTGGGCTTGATCCCACTGATGCCGGTGAGCGCCGCCGGTTGGCGAATCGACCCGCCGGTATCGGTACCGGTGGCTGCCGGCGCGAGCCGTGCGGCCACCACGGCCGCCGACCCACCGGAGGACCCCCCCGGCACCTTGGCCAGATCCCATGGATTTTTGACCGGACCAAAATGGCTGGTCTCATTCGAGGATCCCATGGCGAATTCGTCCATATTGGTCTTACCCAATAAGACGGTACCCGCCGCGGTGAGGCGCTCGACCACGGCGGCGTCATAGGGCGCCACAAAACCTTTCAACATCTTGGACGCACAGGTGGTTTGGATGCCATCCGTGCAAAAAATATCTTTATGAGCAATGGGAATGCCCGTTAGGGCGCCACCCTGATTTTTGGCCAACAGGGCATCCGCTCGCTTCGCATCGCTCAGGGCGCGTTCTGCGGTCACCGTCAAAAAGGCGTTTAAAGCACCATTGGATGCAGCAATTCGATCTAAAAAGTGCTGGGTGAGCTCTACCGAGGAGAATTCCCGAGCGGTGAGCCCCAAAGCCAACGCCGCCAAGGAGCGGGTATGGAGGGTCATTCGATCACCCTCGGCACCACATACAGGCCACTGGCTACCTGGGGGGCATTTGCCTGGTATTTGCGGTGCGCATCGGTTTCGGTCACACCATCGGGGCGCAGACGCTGAATTTCCCCCTCTAAAGGGTGAGCCATCGGCTCAATGACGCCCGTCGGGACCGCATTCAGCTGATCCACCAGGGTGAGGATTTTGGAGAGGCTCTCCGGATAGGCCGCCAGCTCCGCCTCGGTCATCTGTAGCCGTGCGAGGTGGGCGATACCCTCGACGTCTTTACGGGTTAAGCTCATGGGAATCGACCAAAATCGGCTCGTAACTGACCCTGTCGATCATACACGTCGCCTTGTGGATTGTCGTCCCCGTTGTTAGATTAGACACCTTCGCTCGCACGCCTGAGTCTGGTTCAGTCGTGCGGTGCTCATCATTCAATCACCCTGTTTTTTACGAGCGCCCATGTTCAAGAGCCTACGCGGCTATTTTTCTAACGATGTCTCCATTGACCTCGGTACCGCCAACACACTGATCTACGTTCGTGGCAAAGGGATCGTGTTGGACGAGCCCTCCGTTGTTGCCGTGCGCGATGAACCGGGGCGAGGTGGCAAAACCATTGTCGCTGTGGGCGTCGAAGCAAAAAATATGTTGGGCCGCACACCCGGCCACATCACCGCTATTCGTCCGATGAAGGACGGCGTGATCGCCGATTTCACCTACACAGAAAAAATGCTTCAGTACTTCATCAACAAAGTACACGGCAATCGATTCCTGCGACCCAGTCCCCGCGTGTTGGTGTGTGTGCCGGTCGGCTCCACTCAAGTCGAGCGACGAGCCATCAAGGAATCAGCGGAAGGGGCCGGCGCGCGCAGTGTCGTGTTGGTCGATGAACCCATGGCGGCGGCGGTGGGTGCCGGTCTGCCTGTGCATGAACCACGCGGCTCGATGGTATTAGATATTGGTGGCGGCACCTCCGAGGTTGCTGTGATCTCGCTGAACGGCATCGTATACGCCGCCTCAGCGCGCATCGGTGGCGATCGATTTGATGATGCGATCATCAACTACGTTCGACGCAATTACGGCATCTTGATCGGTGAAGCAACGGCAGAGCGCATCAAGATTGAAATTGGCTCCGCTTATCCGGGTCATCAAGTGCGTGAAATGTCCGTCAAGGGACGCAACCTATCGGAAGGCATTCCGCGCTCATTTACCTTAAATTCCAATGAAATCCTAGAGGCCCTACAAGAGCCACTGCAAGGCATTGTAAGCGCCGTGAAGCAAGCACTTGAGCAGACCCCACCGGAACTCGGTGCGGACGTGGCCGAGCGCGGCATCGTGCTCACCGGTGGTGGCGCACTCATTAAAGACATCGATAAGCTTCTCATGGAAGAAACCGGCTTGCCGGTGTTGATTGCCGAGGACCCACTGACTTGTGTCGCCCGGGGTGGCGGACGAATCCTTGAGCTATCGGGAGAGCACCCTGGCTCCTTCGGTCTTCAGTAATGCGCTGACCGGAGCGCTCGGTTGTCACGGCTAAATGAAGCTCGTACGCCGTACGCGCAATCGCGAGTATCCGCACTGGGGCTTCGCGCACTGATCTTAGTTGGCTTATCGATTGCGCTGATCGTGGCTGACTACCGCGGCCAAGGACTCAACACCGTCCGGCGCGGGTTGTCACTCGCCGCTTATCCGTTGCAACGCTTAGTCGATGCCCCCGCCTCCGCTTGGGATTGGGCGAACGCCTCACTGAGTGCGCATCGCTCACTACAAGACGAGAACACGACACTCAAACACAGCGCGCAAGAGAGCAGCCTCAAACTACTGAAGCTGGCCACACTCGAAGAAGAAAATCAACAACTGCGGACCCTACTGGGCGCTAAGCCCGCCTCCGCGGAGAGCGCGCAAGCCGCTACTATTTTGCAGATCGATCTGGATCGCTTACGACAACGGGTGCTGATCGATCAGGGCGCCCATGATGGTCTGACCGCTGGCCAACCGGTCATTGACGCCCGTGGGGTATTTGGCCAGACCGTGACCGTGGGACCGATGACCACCGAGGTCATTTTACTCTCCGACCCAGGACACGCCATTCCGGTACAAATCGAACGCAATGGCATACGCACCGTGGCGATGGGCGCAGGAGACGCTCATCGTTTGATCTTGCCTTATCTACCACGCAACGCCGACATCGAGGTGAATGACACCTTAGTCACCTCCGGACTGGGGGGTGTTTTCCCAGCAGGCTTGCCGGTAGGACGCATTGTCGAAGTCAATCGCGACCCCGCCGAACCCTTGGCACTGGTGTCCGCGCAGCCTGCGGCTGCCTTAGACCGCGCGCGCCACATTCTGGTATTGAGTGCAATCCCCACGGCCACGTTAGCACCGCCCGCATCGCCCGCCACCCAGCGCGCGGTCTCTGCACCCAAAACACGGGCGGTGGCGCCCCGATGAGTCCCTTCGCACGCCATCCGCGACTTTTCTCCATCGCCGTCGGGCTGCTGGCGCTCTTGCTGGCCGCGATCCCCTTGCCGCATCTGCTCGATTTGTTGCGACCCGATTTTCTATTGTTAGTCATGATCTGGTTCGCCTTGATGACACCGCGCATCGGCGGACTGACTTACGCGTGGCTCGCCGGCCTGTCCTTAGACGCCTTCCGCGGGTTAGTGCTCGGCGAGAATGCGTTTGCCTTCGTAGTCATTGCTTATCTCGTTCACTATTTTCACCTACGCATTCGCATGTTCCCACTAACCCAGCAAGCGCTGGTGGTCATGAGCCTGTTATGGCTCTATCAGTTTTTATTATTTTGGATTGATGGCATAACGGGTCATCCCATCACCGGTTGGGCGCGCTGGCTGCCCGCGCTCACGGGTGCAGCGCTCTGGCTACCGCTCAGCGGCCTGTTGGCCCGCTATACCCACCGCAGCTAACTCCATGCCACGCGCCGTTAGGATTAAAGACCATTGGCGCGAACAACGCCTGTTCAGCAACCGAACCCTGATTGCGCTGATCACCGCCGCTGTCCTGATATGTGGCGTGATGGGGCGTCTGTTCTATCTGCAAGTGATCAAGCACAGCTACTACTCAGAGCTCTCGCAAGGCAATCGCGTGCGCCTAGAACCCATGCCACCGGATCGCGGTCTCATTTATGACCGCATGGGGGCGGTGCTCGCAGAAAATACCCCCGCCTATGAACTAGAGCTGACGCCAGAGCAAGTGCCCGATGTCGCCGACACTTTGCGCCGTCTCGCCGACTTAGGCTTGATTGACCCCGACCAAGTACCATCACTCGAGCGAGTGATTCGCACGGGGCGAAAATTTTCGCCTGTGCCGCTGCGCCTGTCCTTATCAGAAACCGACATCGCCACTTTTTCCGTTCGTCAGTATGCGTTTCCCGGCGTGGAAATTCAGACGCGCTTAGCCCGCTGGTATCCCTTCGGCGAATCAGCAGTCCATGCATTAGGCTATGTGGGCATCATTTCCGAAGACGATCTAAAGCGCATTGATCGCGATGAATATGGTGGCTCAGCCTTGATCGGCAAGAGCGGCCTCGAAAGCGCCTACGAAACAGAACTGCATGGAGCGGCGGGGCAACAACAGGTCGTCGTGAATGCGCAAGGCCGCCATGTCGATCGCTTAGGCGGCGTACCAATTCACTTGGAGAATAAGCCGCCGCGCGGTGGTAACGATCTGATCCTAGGAATCGATATGCGCATCCAGCGCATTGCAGAGACCGCACTCGCCGGACGGCGAGGTGCCGTGGTCGCTCTTGATCCGAATACGGGCAACATCGTCGCCTTAGTTTCCACACCGACTTACGATCCTAATAAATTCACCCGCGGCATCTCAACCAAAGAATATGTCGCGCTCCGAGATGATCTCGATAAACCATTATTCGATCGCGCCTTGCGCGGCACCTACCCACCCGGCTCAACCATCAAGCCGTTTATGGGTCTCGCGGGACTTGAGTACGACGCCATTGATCCGACCGCGGTGCGCAATTGTCACGGTGGATTCACTTTGCCTGGATCAAGCCATGTATATCGTGACTGGAAAAAAGAAGGGCACGGCACAGTCGACATGCGTCACGCCATTGCCACCTCCTGCGACGTCTATTTTTACGGCCTCGCCGAGGTATTGGGCATTGAACACATCCACACGGCACTGAGCGAATTGGGTTTTGGCAAATTAACCGGCATTGACATCAGCGGTGAACGACCCGGATTAGTACCCTCCCCCGCGTGGAAACAACAGGCCTACAAGCAAGCCTGGTACCCAGGCGAAACGGTGATTGTGGGTATCGGTCAAGGCTATCTGTTAACCACTCCCCTACAATTGGCGCACGCCGCCGGCATCATCGCCACGCGCGGCAAGAACTACCGACCCCGCTTAGTCACGGCCATCCGTGATGCGGTGACTCGCCAAGTCAAGCCATTACCCCCAGTGGAAGACCCGGCGCTGACACTCAAAGATCCCACGCATTGGGACGTGATCTTAGAGGGCATGGAGCGAGTCATGGAGCCTGGCGGCACAGGGGCTGCCTCGGCGCGCGGCGCGCCCTATCGAATGGCAGGCAAAAGCGGAACCGCGCAAGTATTCAATATAGGGCAGAATCAAAAGTATGAAGCGGGTCGCGTGAGTGAGCGGCTGCGCGATCATGCATTGTTTATTGTGTTTGCCCCTGCCGAAGCACCCACCTTGGCGGTGGCGGTACTCGTTGAAAATGGCGGTCACGGCGGCAGCGCGGCTGCACCGATCGCTCGCCGGGTACTGGATGCGTATTTGCTCGGCAAATACGATGAGACGGGGCCTGCACCGGTTGAAGCGGTCGCAGACCCACAGGAGCGTTGAACATGCTGGCGGGTCTTCATCCTAATTCACCGACACGCCGTACGCTCTCTGCGTCCGCACAATTACTACGCCGCTTCCATTTAGATGGTCCGCTGCTTGGACTGCTGGCCACCGTGATCACCTTTGGCTTGTTCGTCCTCTACAGCGCAACCGGCGAGAACATAGGCCAATGGCTGAGCCAACTCGAGCGCCTGCTATTGGCCCTGCTGACTCTGGTGTTGCTCGCTCAAGTACCACCCCCGTGGTTACGACGCATCTCGCCGATTCTCTATGGCGTCGGTGTGGTGCTGCTGCTACTGGTCGCGGTACACGGCAGTGTCGGTAAAGGCGCGCAACGCTGGCTCGACCTGCGTCTTTTTCGATTTCAACCCTCGGAGATTATGAAACTAGCGGTCCCTATGATGTGTGCCTGGTACGTGCATGAACGACCCTTACCGCCGTCTTTGCGAGATGTACTGGTGCTGATGGTTATCATTTTGGTGCCAGCGGTGCTGATCGCCAAACAGCCTGATCTGGGCACCGCTCTACTGGTCGCCTCAGCGGGCCTTTTGGTGGTATTCCTCGCCGGTTTATCAACCGCCGTGATCATCGCCGGCGCCTTGGGGATTGCCGCCGCTGTGCCCATTGCATGGCATTTCATGCGTGACTATCAAAGAAATCGGGTACTCACTTTCTTAGATCCCTCACAAGACCCGTTGGGAGCCGGTTACCACAGCATCCAATCACAGATTGCCTTAGGCTCGGGGGGTCTATTCGGTAAAGGCTGGACCCATGGCAGCCAGGCTCAGCTCGAGTTTTTACCAGAACGTTCCACGGACTTTATTTTTGCAGTCATTGGTGAGGAACTGGGGTTGGTCATACAGTTTGTACTTCTACTCCTTTACCTGGCGATCGTTGCTCGCTCGCTGTACTTGTCAGTCGGGGCACAAAACACCTACGCTCGACTGGTCTGCGGCAGCTTCGCGCTGACCTTCTTCGTCTATGCTTTTGTAAATACCGGAATGGTCAGTGGTATCTTGCCGGTCGTCGGCGTGCCACTGCCCCTCATCAGCTATGGGGGCACAGCGATGGTGACCTTGCTCGCTAGTTTTGGCATTCTGATGTCACTCCACCGTCATCGTCAGTTAGTAGGCGCCTGATGTTAAAGAACACCCTGCTCGGATTATGCGTATCGATGGGCTTCATGACTGCCCACGCAGGCACCATGGACATCAATCGACCCGAGGTTAAATCCTTTATTGACGAGGTAGTGAGCCGCGATCACTTCGATAAAGACTGGGTGACCCACGTGCTCGCCAATGCGGAATTTCGGGCGTCCATCGTCGACGCCATGGAGCGACCCGCCGAACGCGTCCGCCCGTGGTCCGAGTATCGATCGATTTTCATGACCGAAAAACGCATTCGCGAAGGCCATGAATTCTATGCTGAACACCAAAAGCAGCTGGAGTCCGCCGCCCACCGGACCGGCGTGCCTGCGGAAATTATCGCCGCCATCGTCGGTATTGAAACCTCTTACGGTCGAACCATGGGCAAGTATCGGGTGCTCGATGCACTTGCCACGCTCGCATTTGATTACCCACCACGAGCCAGCTACTTTAGAGGCGAACTCGAGCAGTTCTTATTGCTGTCGAAAGAGGCGGCGTTTGATCCACTCACCGCGATGGGTTCCTACGCCGGCGCCATGGGGGCGCCCCAATTCATGCCAAGGAGCTACCGCTCCTTCGCACGCGACGGCGACACCGATGGTCATATTGACCTGTGGAACGACTGGGCAGACATCATTGAAAGTGTGGCCAACTATTTCGTCACCAACGGCTGGCACCACGATGAGCCGGTGGTGTCGGTGGCGGAACTGCGCGATCCAGACGTCGAAGGCCTCGCGGGCAATCGCATAGAATTCAGTGAAACCGTCGGTTCACTGAAAAATAAAGGCGTCGAATTCAAGGCCCTAGCGCCCAACACGGCGCCTGCCCTGTTTCTTGCTTTGCGTGGCAGTGACGGGCCCATCTACCGCGTGGGGTATCACAACTTCTGGGTGATTACCCGCTACAACCGCAGTCCCATGTATGCCCTAGCGGCAACGGAACTGGCAGCGGCGATTGCCCAAACCCCTAACCCCACCGCGGCCACTGACACACCCACCACCCGCCACCGAACCCAGCACTCTCCGTGACCACGCGTGATCGGCCCGCAGGCGCTCGCCCATGGCGCAGCGTGGCGCGCTTGGCCGCATGCTGCCTGTGTCTGTTGGTGGCCTGCGCAGGCCCGTCGCGACGCGTCAGCATCCCCGATCGCCCCGCACCGCGCAGTGGACTGCCACTCACCCGCCCCACCGATGCGGAACTGTTGGCCTTACCCGACGCCATCCCCACCCAAGAGCCACGCGCCCGGCTGGGTAATCCCCCCTTCTACGACGTCGCCGGACAACGCTACAACGTGCTCGCCCAATCGCAGAACTATGTCGAGCGCGGGGTCGCCTCCTGGTACGGACCCGACTTTCACGGGGAGCGCACCTCGGTGGGTGAGCCTTACAACATGTACGCCATGACGGGGGCGCATCGCACCTTGCCACTGCCGGCATACGTCCGGATCACTCACCTTAAAAACGGACGCTCGGTGGTCGTCCGCCTCAATGACCGCGGACCCTTCAAGGCAAACCGAATCATCGATTTATCCTATGCGGCCGCCCTCAAACTCGACATGATCCGTGAGGGAACCGCCTTCGTGGAACTTCAGGTGCTGAGTGCCGACGCTCACGCCCCACCGCCACCACCCATCGCGCCGCTCTACGCGCAGGTGGGCGCATTCACCGTCGAGCACAACGCCCATCAATTGCTTGATCGGCTGAACGCCAAAGGCATTCCGTCTGCGTTCATACAACACAGCCACCTTGAGCAGCAAGACCTATACCGCGTCCGTGTCGGCCCGATCGACTCCGTCGCACGCCTCGACGCGCTCACCGACCAGCTACATGCCATGGGCCTAAAAACGGTCACCCTAGCGCCTCACTGAGCACACCGCAAAGACACGCCACGCGCTAAACTAGCGCCCTGTTGTTGCCTACCTCACAGGTGTCCTGACATGCCGCATTGCTTTGCTCGCTGCCTCGCATTCACCGCCCTCACCCTGCTGGTGAGCGCGACAGCCCTAGGCGCCGCCACCATCCCACCGCCGCCACCCGTATCGGCAAAAAGCTATGTACTACTGGATGCGTTCAGCGGACGTATCCTCGCCGGCCAAGCGGACACCGAGCGGGTAGAACCGGCAAGCCTCACCAAACTGATGAGCGCCTACGTCATTTTTGACGCCCTCAAAAGCGGCAAGCTCAAACTCGAACAAGAAGTCCCTATCTCAGAGCACGCCTGGCGCGCTGAGGGCTCCCGTACTTTTGTTAACGTCGGTACTCGCGTGCGCGTCGATATCCTGATCCAAGGCATGATTGTGCAATCCGGCAATGACGCCACCATCGCGCTGGCCGAAGCCGTGGCGGGTTCAGAAACCACTTTTGCGGTCATGATGAATGACTATGCGCAACGACTCGGGCTCACCGGCTCCCACTGGACTAACTCGCCGGGATTACCCGACGCGCAGCATTTCACCACCGCGCATGATATTGGCGTCTTAGGGGCCGCTTTGGTCAGAGACTTCCCTGAATACTACAAATGGTATTCACAGCGTGAATTCACCTATAACAACATCACGCAGCAAAATCGCAACGGGCTACTCGAAAAAGATTCAACCGTCGACGGTATAAAAACCGGCCATACGGATGCGGCCGGCTATTGCCTAGCGGCCTCCGCTTTACGAAACGGCATGCGCCTAGTCTCCGTGGTCATGGGCACCGCCAGCTTCAAGGCGCGTGAGGATGCCAGTGCCGCCTTACTCGGCTATGGCTTCAATTTTTATGAAACGCGTCGACTGTATACAGCCGCACAGCCCATCGGTGTCGCCCCTGTGTTCAAAGTGGGCTCCCCCGTGAGCGTCGTTGTGAAAAATGCCGTATATGCCACCGTCGGGCGCGGCGACCTGGTGGGCGCTAAGGCGCAGCTCTTCTTAAACCCCCGCCTAGTGGCACCGATCGCCAACACATCCGAAGTCGGTCGCCTCAAAGTGACCGTCGGTGATGCCGTGATTGCCGATGTGCCGGTGTATCCGGCAACCGACATCGCGACGGGTAACCTCTTCAGACGTCTGATCGATACCGTCCGCCTTTGGTTCAACTGATGAATGCGACCGTCCCGATCGTCTGGTTAAGTGGACGGTTTCTGCCGCTTGCAGACGCCGCTATCTCACCACTGGATCGTGGTTTTTTGTTCGCAGATGCGGTGTATGAAGTCATCCCAGTGTATGCGGGCCGGCCTTTTCTTTTCAAAGAGCACCTCGCTCGCCTCGATAGAAGCCTAAACGCCATTGGCATGCCTATGCCAATGGCAACGAACGACTGGGCAGATGTCATCCGCACATTGGTCGATAAAAATAAAATAAGCGACGGCATGGTCTATCTGCACGTCAGTCGGGGTGCCGACGTGATTCGCAATCACGCCATCAACGAGCGCTTGAGCCCGACGATTTTTTTAATGACCAGCGCGCTAGCACCCATGGATCCCACCATCCAACAGCAGGGTGTCGCCGCCCTGACGCTGCCCGATCAGCGCTGGGCACGCTGCGACATCAAAAGCACCTCCCTGCTGCCTAACATACTCGCTAAAAGCACAGCCGCCCGCGCGCAGGCGCTCGAGGCAATCTTGTTGGATAACGGGCTGTTGCGAGAAGGCTCGTCGAGCTCCGTGCTCATGGCCAAAGACAACGTGCTGTGGGCGCCTCCGTACACACCCGAGATATTGCCTGGCACGACGCGCGATCTGATGCTTCGCTTGGCGGGCGAGCTAAACATCACCGTGACTATCGCACCGATCACTGAACACGCCCTGCGCCATGCGGATGAAATCATGCTGTGCTTTGCAACCCGCGGCGTGTTACCCGTGACGCAGCTAGATGGCCAACCCATTGGCAGCGGCGTCCCAGGCCCACTGTGGCAGCACCTCTATAGTGCCTTCGACGCGTATCGACAGCGCATTGCCCATACGGCGTTTAACACATGAGTGACACACCGAGCACCCCGCCCTCCTTACTCGAGTTCCCAGGCGCTCATCCCGTGAAAGCCATGGGCCGTCACACCGATGAGTTTCGGGTACGGATGCTTGAGGTGATTCATGCCGAGGTCGGGGCAGAGTCAGTGATCGAAATTCAAGAGCGCATGAGTCGAGACCGAACCTATGTGTCACTGACCATCACAGTGCACATTCAAAGCCGCGAGCACTTGGACCGCATTTATCGACAAATGCATGCCACGGGTCTGTTGATATTTGCACTTTAAGTGCCACTCGGAATGACCCGAGCCACCTGCGCACGCACATCGCCCGATAATTTAAGCTGCTGACACAGTAGAGGCACTAACTGGCGGGCGGCATCAGCGACCGGCAGATGAACGCCTAAACGCTCTAAATCCGTGATCTCAAGCCCCGCATCACCACACGGGTTAATGCGAGTGAAGGGCGTCAGATCCATCGATACATTTAAGGCCAGTCCGTGGTAACAAGCGCCGCGGCGCACCCGCAGACCAATGCTCGCTGTTTTTGCACCAGCGACGTAGACACCCGGCGCATCGCGACGCGCCACCGCGTGCTTTCCATGCATAGCCAACAGCGCAATGAGTGCTGACTCCAAGGCGGTGACCACATCCCGTATCCCCAAATCACTGCGTCGTAAATCAATGAGCGGATAGATCACCAACTGCCCAGGACCATGGTAAGTGACCTGACCGCCACGATCGGTCTGAATCACAGGAATATCGCCCGCCGCCAACACATGGGCCGGGTTGCCATTCATGCCTAAGGTAAACACCGCGGGGTGAGTTAAGCACCACACTTCATCGGCTGTATCTGCACCACGCGTCTCAGTGAACTGCTGCATGGCGCGCCACGTGGGTTCATACTCGACACACCCCAGCCAACGCACAATCGGCGTCATCGCAAACCCGCGTTATTGCGCTCAAGCGCGCGCTCAGCGCGATAGCTAGAACGAACCATGGGTCCTGACACACATTCCAGAAAACCTAACGCCAGCGCGCGATCACGCCATCGTTGGAATTCCGCAGGCGTCACGTAACGCTCCACCGGCAGATGATGCAGGGTAGGTCGCAGATACTGACCTAGCGTCACCAAATCAACCTGTGCGCCACGCAAGTCTTGCAGACACTGGTCAATTTCCTCATCGGTTTCACCCAGTCCCAACATCAAGCTGGATTTTGTGAGCACAGAGGGCCGATAGCGCTTCGCCTCGAGCAGCACCGATAGTGTCTGTTGGTAACCAGCGCGTGGATCTCTGACGGGATGAGTAAGACGCAAGACGGTCTCGATATTTTGCGCAAACACCTCAAGCCCACTGTCGAGCACCTGATGAACGGCAGCGACACTGCCCTGAAAATCAGGCGTCAGCGCCTCGACCGCCGTGGCTGGACGGGAGGCCTTAATGGCACGAACACACGCGGCGTAGTGGCCTGCCCCGCCATCTTCTAAATCATCTCGATTGACCGAGGTCAATACCACGTAGCGCAAATTCATGAGCTCTACTGTTCGCGCGACATGCAGCGGCTCCTCTGCATCGAGCCACCCTTTAGGGTTACCCGTGTCGACAGCGCAGAATCGACACGCGCGCGTGCACACCGCACCCATCAACATCAACGTGGCGGTGCCCGCATTCCAGCACTCACCGATGTTGGGACACTTGGCCTCCTCGCATACCGTCACTAAGCGGTGCGCTTTAACAACGTCTCGCACCTTATTAAAGCCCTCGCCCGAAGGCATCACCGCGCGCAACCAAGCGGGTTTCGCTTCACGCACCAAAGGCGCTTCGCTCGAACTCGCTTTAATGCCATCGCGAATGGCCGAAAAACCTTGCGGCGTCGTGTACTTTTCACCGCTTTTAGTGGTCATTGATCGTTCCCTGTGCTGAGCGAGTCCACGCTGGAGGCGAGACCGTCACCCGTCGCCAGCATGACATTCAAGCGCTCTAATCGCTCCGGTGTTCCCACATCAACCCAGCGGCCCGTATGTAGCTCGGCGCTGATCAACCCCGCGTGTAAGGCCCGATCGAGCACCGGCCTTAAAGGCCAACGGCCAGGGGCCAAGTCAGCAAAGAGGGTCGGCGAATAAATACCCATGCCAGAAAAAGTATACCGGCGTGCGCCGGTCAGACGCAGCTCACCCGCTTCCAAACCGAAGTCACCCGCCGGATGCTGAGGCGGATTAGGCACCAGCAACAGATGCGCGAGCCGGCCCTTCGGTAAAGAAAAAGGCGGCAGGCCATCGGTAAAAATATCCGCGTTAATCACCACAAACGGCTCCTCACCGAATAGGGACAAGGCATTGCGAATCCCGCCGGCGGTCTCTAACGGCGTGGGACCCTCATCCAGCCAGTGAATGTGCAAACCCAAAGCAGCCCCGCTACCCAGCGCCGCTCGCAACTGCTCGCCACACCAAGACAAGTTAATGACCACTTCAGTCACATCCGCCGCCGCCAACCGCTCCAGATGCCACACAATCAACGGCTTATCCGCCACTCGCAGTAAGGGTTTGGGTAAGTGATCGGTCAAGGGTCGCATACGCTCGCCGCGCCCGGCCGCCAGCAACATGGCGCGCGGCACCTTCATGTCAGCACGCGCGCCTGCGCCTTCGCAAAGCGGTCATTGGCTAACTGACTCAACCAGGCATGCAACTCGGCCAGCTCGCCATAGGCGGCGGTGGTGTCCAACACATAACGCAGCACCAAGGGGAGATCTTTCAAATAAGAGACCTTGCCATCTCGATACCACAGACGAGCAAAGATCCCGAGCACTTTTAAGTGTCGTTGTAAACCCATCCAATCAAACCAACGAATGAAATCGGCCTGATCGACGGAGATCGAGAGGCCGGCGCGCTCCAAACGGCGGCGATAATCCATCACCCACTCGACGACCTGAGCACGCGGCCACTCGATGTAGCAATCCTTAAAAAGAGACACCAGATCGTAGGTCAATGCGCCACGGATGGCGTCTTGAAAATCAAGAATGCCAGGTCCATCGGTTGTCGCCATCATCAGGTTGCGGGAATGATAGTCGCGGTGCACATACACCTGTGGCTGCTCAAGCGCGGCTTGCGACAACAAAGCCGAGTGACGGGATATCAAGGCACGGTCGGCAGCTACAAGCTCAGCTTGCAGGTGCCGGGTGACGAACCACTCCGGCAGCAATTGCAACTCCCGATCCAATTCCGCTGCGTCATAACTTGACAGCCGGGTGGCGGCTTCCTGGCCACGCACCTGAATTTTGATCAGGCTGTCGGTCGCCGCCCGGTACAGTTCGGGGCCTTTAGATCGGTCGGCCAAAGCGGCCAAATAGTGGGTCGAGCCCAAATCAGTCAGCAGCAAAAATCCGCGCTCATGGTCAGCTTCTAACACCACAGGCACCATCACGCCCATTTCGCGCAACGCCTGCGCTGCCACAATAAAAGGCGTCAAGTTCTCGCGATCCGGTGGGGCATCCATGACAATCAGGCTGCGCGCCCCTTCATGGACCCGAAAATAGCGCCTGAAACTGGCATCTGCTGACGCCGGCGCCACACGGGTGCACGAAAGCCCCAAATCCCGGTTTAACCAAGATTGCAGGGCCTCACGGCGCACATCCATTGCAGCTTCGGTATCAGACACCATGGCGGTGCGATTATAATGCGTCCCGAGCCGCTACCGCGGTGGTTATTGCACACGACTGGGTCCATCTGTTGTCACTCACCGGCCTCACCCTCAGACGGCATCGGATACACCTGGCTGTCGCCGCAAGCGCCGGGCTATGGGCTTCCGTGGCCGCGCCCGACCCCTGTACGAATGCCATCGATGCGGCCCCGACCCTCGCCGTTAGTCAGAATGACCGACTGGCACCTATCCGCGTTTTAACCGCAGGGGCGGAGATTGCCTCTGGCGGCCAAACCACGCTCACCGGACCGGTCACCGTCGTCCAAGGCGCCCGAACGCTCACCGCCTCTCAGGCGAGTTATGCGGGCGTTACCCAATCCTTTGAAGTCGTCGGCGCCGTGGATTACCACGACCCGCAGATCCACTTAGCCGGTGATGTCGGCAGCTGGAATGCCGATGGCAACGGTCAATTCTTAAATGGCACCTTTGATTTGCTAAGCCGTCATGGCCATGGCCGCGCAGGCAACATGCTACTGGACCCAAGCGGTAAGTTAACCCTCACCCATGTCGACTACACGAGCTGCCCACTACTTAAACCCGACTGGATGCTGCACGCCGATCGCATTGTCATCAATCAAAAAACGCAAGAGGGGTTTGCTCGCAGTGTGCGCCTAGACATCGAGGGGATACCGCTTCTCTATCTCCCCGCTCTGTCTTTTCCGATTGGAGACGAACGCCGCTCCGGTTTCTTGTTTCCGATCATAGGCCAAACCACCAACAGCGGTGTGCAAATAGCAGCCCCTTATTTCTGGGATATTGCTCCAAATTACGATGCCACCCTGACGCCGGGTTTTTTCTCATCACGCGGTGCGTCGCTGGGCACCGAATTCCGCTTTATGTCGGATCACTCTCTTGGCACCATCAAAACCGATTGGGTACCCAATGACTCGATCAGTCATAGCGATCGATTGAATATTTCATTAACAGAACGAACGGACTTATCGCCCCATCTGCGTCTTGATACCAACATTCACTATGTCAGCGATAGCGCGTACTTTCAAAATTTTGGAGGCGCCGCCGATGCCACCAGCGTCACCTATTTGCAGCGCGCAGCGCGCTTAACGTATCTAGATGAACATTGGCAAATTATCGGCCTCGTCGATCAGTTTCAAACCATCGATCAAGCCATTGCACCGACCGACCGACCCTATGCGCGCGCTCCAGAAATCGACGTACACGGCCATTGGAACGAAGGCTTTGGACTGGGGTTTGACCTGCGCGCTCAGGGCGTTGATTTCGTGCGGCCAGTCGGTGTAGAGGGTTTGCGCTACAGCGTCGATCCAACCCTGAGCTACACGTGGCGCAGCCCAGCGGCCTTCATCACCCCAACCATCGGCTATCAAGCCTTGCAATACCAGCTGCAAAATACAGCGTCCGCACCGGATCACCCCTCGGTGGCCGCTCCCATCGCAACACTCGATGCCGGCTTAAGCTTCGAACGTGAGACTCGCCATTGGATACAAACCCTCGAACCCCGGGTACTGTACAGCTATGTGCCCTACCGCGAGCAAAGCACGCTGCCGGTCTTTGATACAGGCACACCGGATCTCACCTACACACAACTTTACAACGCCAATCGCTACGTCGGCGGTGATCGCATCGCTGACGAAAACCAACTGGCGACGGGCGCCACCAGCCGCTGGCTCGACCCGGTATCTGGCCGACAACTCGTGAGTGCCACGCTTGGGCAAATTTACTATTTCACGCCACCCCGCATCTCGCTGCCCACGGAGCCCATCAGTAAAGTGCCGAGCTCATCGGATGTCGTTGGGCAGGTGGATTTAACCGCTTACCAAAACTGGAATCTGTCGGTCGGTGAGGTCTGGAACCCGCACGATCGGCAGAGCGATCTGAGTGAAGCACGGGTGCGCTACCAGCCAGAAAACAATGAGGTCATCAATCTGGGCTACCGCTTCAGACGCGACCTCTTAGAGCAATTAGACGCGTCTTTTGCCTGGCCACTGGCTAATCGCTGGACCGTCTACGCACGTGAACTCTATTCCCTCAAGGACCACGCGAGCGTGGATGCATTGGGCGGCTTCGAATATCAAGCTTGTTGTTTTAAAGTGAAATTGCTTGCGCGGCACTATGTCAGCACTTTTGGCGGCACACGCGATACCTCCATCACCTTACAAGTGGAACTGAATGGCCTTTCTAATGGTTCCGACCGTACCGGTGCTTTCCTACAGCGGGCGATTCGGGGATACTCACCAGATAACTCCACCACCGGTGCACCATAGCCTTATGCGTCGTTTTTTACTTCTTTTGACCCTGTTAGGCCTTGCGACTGCAAGCACTTCTTTCGCCCAGACCCGCGAGATCGGTGGTCGAGGCGAATTACTCGACCGCATTGCGGTGGTCGTCAATGACGGCGTGGTCTTGCAAAGCCAAATTGACGCACAGACCGCGGAAGTCACCCACCGCCTACGCGAGCAAGGCACGCCCCTACCGGCGCCCTCCGTACTCCGTCAGCAGATCACTGAACGCTTGGTGGTACAAGAGATTCAGATGCAGCGGGCACAGAAGATCGGTCTCAAAGTGGCTGATGAGGCATTGAACAATGCACTGCGCGACGTCGCTCAGCAAAACCACGTGGACTTCGGCAAGCTCCCAGAAGTGTTGGCGCATGAAGGCATTAACTATGCGGACTACCGAGAGCAGCTGCGCCACGAAATGACCTTGTCTCTGCTACGGCAAAGAGATGTCTACTCAAGAATTTATGTGAGCCCCCGCGAGTTGGATCAGTTCCTTGCCAAGCAAAGCGGCGACAAAAGCGCTGAAGTATCCTACAACGTCTCGCACATTTTACTGTCGCTCCCAGAGGCCGCCTCACCCGGGCAACTAGAGCAAGTAGAGAAAAAAGCAGAGGAACTTTACCAACGCGCAACCGCAGGTGAAGATTTTGGACAACTGGCTGTTGCCCATTCACAGGCGCAAACGGCGCTGGATCGCGGCTTGATCGGTTGGCGGAAAGGCAATGAATTGCCGTCTTTTATGGCTGATGCGGTCGCCAAGATGAAGCCGGGTGAAGTATCCAAGCCGGTACGTACGCCGTCAGGATTTCACATCATTCGTGTTAATGAATTTAAGAATGATTCGCAGCCCATGATGGTTGAGCAACTGCATGCTCGACATATTTTGCTAAAGACCAACGAACTGCAAGACGATGAGACGGTCCGTGGCCGATTGCAGACCATCCGTGATCGTATCGCCAACGGCAATGACGACTTCAGCGCCATTGCCAAAGCGATCTCAGAAGATCCGGGCTCAGCCGTCGAAGGCGGCGATTTGGGCTGGACGACACCTGGTACGTTTGTACCTGAATTCGAACAACAACTCTCAGAACTACATGAGAATGAAATCACTCAGCCTTTTCACAGTCAGTACGGCTGGCACATCATTCAAATGCTCGGCACTCGCACACAAGACATGAGCGCTGATGATCGCCGCCGACGCGCTTTTGAAAAAATTCGCGCTAGTAAGTTGGATGAAGAGACGGAACTTTGGTTGCGGCGCCTGCGCGACGAAGCTTTCGTGGATTACCGCGGCTAGCCACTGATGACGGCGGCGCCCCACCCCTCACCCTTGGTGGTGGTCACCTCTGGGGAGCCCGCCGGGGTCGGCCCCGATCTGTGTCTGGCTCTCGCCGAACGCGATTGGCCGTGTCGTCTCGTGTTCTTAGCGGATCCCACGCTGTTGGCCGAGCGCGCCCAACAACTGCGCCTCCATCCGACCCTTCGGGTGGTCAGCGCCGAGACGGCGAGAGACCACCAACCGCATCAGCTCCAAGTGATCCCCATCCCCCTCAATCGGCCGTGTATAGCCGGTCGCTTAGATGCGCATAACTCATCTTATGTGCTTGAATTATTGAAAGTTTCTGCGGCTGGGTGCTTAGCGGGTACTTTTGCCGCGATGGTCACCGCCCCCGTCCAAAAAAGTGTCATTAGCGAGTCCGGTGTGCCCTTCAGTGGCCATACCGAGTTTTTAGCGGCGCTTTCGGGGACACCTCATCCGGTGATGCTGCTGGTAGCCGACACCTTACGGGTGGCACTGGCCACCACCCATGTGCCCCTACACGCCGTGCCCGCCGCCCTCCGCGCCACGGATCTGGTCAACACCTTACGTATTCTCAGTGCCGGTCTTCGCACACGCTTTGGCATTCAATCCCCCCGCCTGGCGGTGTTGGGTTTAAATCCGCACGCCGGTGAGTCCGGGCATTTGGGTCGCGAAGAGATCGATATCATCACCCCCGCGATCTGGCAGGCGCAAGCCGAAGGGCTGCGCGTTCACGGCCCCCTCCCCGCAGATACAGCGTTCACGCCGCATCACTTAAAAGAAGTGGATGCGGTGCTCGCGATGTATCACGACCAGGGTTTGCCGGTTCTGAAGTACGCGGGTTTCGGGCGTGCGGTGAATATCACCTTAGGCTTGCCCTTCATTCGAACCTCAGTGGATCACGGCACCGCCATCGATTTGGCTGGCACCGGCCGCGCGGATCCCTCAAGCCTGATTGCTGCCGTTGAGTTGGCGCTGCGCTGTGTACGCGCTTGAGCCTGAAGCCACCCAGCCAGAGCACACATCACGGTCCACATCGGGCCCGCAAACGCTTTGGGCAGCATTTTTTGCATGACGCCACGGTGATCGCACGCATCATCGATGCGATTGACCCCTTAGATCATGAACGGCTATTAGAAATTGGCCCCGGTCTGGGCGCTTTGACCCTACCCCTGCTCCAGCGCAGCGAACGATTAGAGGTCATCGAAATCGATCGGGACGTGATCCCGCTGCTAAAAGCCAGCGCCCAACCCATCGGCGAACTCATCGTTCATGAGGCGAACGCATTAAAAGTGGATTTGCTGGCGCTACATGCCGGCGGTGCACCCTTTCGGGTCTGCGGCAATCTGCCCTACAACATCTCAACGCCTCTGTTATTTCACTTTCTAGCGGCGCGCTCAGTTATTACCGATATGCACTTTATGTTGCAACGCGAAGTGGTGGCACGCATGGCGGCCATGCCAGATACCGCCGACTACGGACGCTTAACCGTCATGCTCGCCGCTCATTGCTCCGTTGAATGGCTCTTCGACGTCGGTCCAGGCTCGTTCCGTCCGCCACCGCGGGTTTACTCATCGATTGTGCGCCTAGTGCCCCACGCGACACCCCCGTTTGCCGTCCCAGACCCTGCCCGTTTCGCCGCGGTGGTGGCAGCCGCCTTCAGTCAACGCCGAAAAACGCTTAGAAACTCTGTCGCCGGACTGGTCAGTCCGCAGGCCTTCGACGACACAGGCATCGATCCTAAACGGCGTGCGGAAACCCTCTCACCCGCCGAATTTGCGCATCTCGCCGCCAGTCCTTCCCCGCTATAATAAACGGGGTACTCTGGAGCCGGTATGAACGCATCATTGTCAGACACCGCCACCTACCGACATATCCTCGTGGTGGTTGATTTAACCCAACACAGCGGGACGGTTGGGGCCAAAGCCAAGACGCTTGCCGAACAAAGTAGCGCACAACTCTCATTACTGCATGTCGTTGAATATTTGCCTATCGAGCCGCTCGGGGAGGCGTTACTTCCAACCTTTGAAGTCGAAACGGAGGCCGTGCTGCACGCAAAGCGCCGATTGCTTGAGCTCGCGACCACACTCGGCATTCCATCGTCGGCTTGCTATGTCGAAGCCGGCCCCGTGAAATCTGAAATCGTACGCACCGCCACTCGCCTAAACGCCGATCTCATCGTGCTCGGCAGTCGTGAGCGTCATGGCTTATCCATTTTACTGAATCTCACTGAAGACACCGTGCTGCATGCTGCCCACTGCGATGTCTTGGCGGTCCGGATTAAATCAACATGACGCGCTTACCTCATCACGTGGCCGTTGATGTGCTCACCAGCTACGTCGCAGAGCAATCGGATCCGAGCGCCAGTCGCTTTGTCTTTGCCTACACCATCACCATTCGCAACGAAGGCACTGAAGCCGCGAAATTACTGACCCGTCATTGGCTCATCACCGATGCAAACGGGAAGGTCGAGGAAGTGCGTGGCGATGGTGTTGTCGGACATCAACCGCATCTCAAGCCAGGCCATGCATTCCAGTACTCCAGTGGTGCGATGATCGACACCCCCGTCGGCGTCATGCAAGGAAGCTATCAAATGATCACCGATACCGGTCAGCGCTTTGAGGCAACGATTGCACCTTTTTCACTGGCTATGCCAGGTGTCGTCCATTAGTTCATGGCCATCTACGCCATTGGTGACTTGCAAGGCTGCTATGACGAGTTCGCACGCTTACTGGATCGACTGGCATTCGATGAGCGCCGCGATCATCTGTGGTTGACCGGTGACTTAGTCAATAGAGGACCTCAATCCCTGCTGTGTCTAAGGTCAGTCAAAGCACTGGGATCAGCCGTCACCACGGTCCTTGGAAATCACGACCTACACCTACTAGCGATTGCCCATCTCGGCCGCCAACACAGTCGTCCTGATGACACCCTAGACGACATTCTCGGCGCACCCGATCGGGATGAACTGCTCGATTGGCTGCAACGCCAACCACTTTTGCAACAGGACAAACGCATCGATTGCCTGATGGTGCATGCCGGTTTGTCACCGCACTGGGATAAGCGCACCGCCAAACAGCTTGCCCAAGAAGTGTCTGCGGCCCTCATCGCCGATCCGATGAGCTTTCTAGCCGCTATGTATGGCGACAAACCCACCCGCTGGTCAAGCACTCTCAGCGAAAACGATCGGTTGCGCTACGCAGTGAATTGTTTCACACGCCTACGCTACGTGACCGCGGATGGCGCACTGATGCTCAAATATAAAGGCCCGCCAGCGACCGCCCCCGCCGATGTGATTCCTTGGTTTCAATCACCGCTGCGAGCACCGATCAAGCAGCGCATTGTATTTGGCCACTGGTCGGCGTTGGGTTTGTACGCGACACCCGAATTCTTAGGTCTAGATACGGGCTGCGTGTGGGGTGGTGCCCTCACCGCGGCGCGTCTCGATCAACCCGCACCGATCATGCAAGTGCCTTGCACGCGCGCCCATCCGCTAGACCCCACGGCTTAGCCCCATTGCCTAGCCCCACCGCTTAGCCCCACTGGCTCTGTGAGATCGCGTCGCTCGCCGTATCCGTTAAGGGGCTTTCGGCTCAGGCACGGGCGCGAGCACCGTGAACTGTAAGCGCAGCCCTGCCATCGACACCTGATGCGGGATACAGTTCATCTGACTGAGTCGGTCGCGCACGGTAAAAAGCGGTAGCAGCTCCCGATCAAACTGCTCAACCAATTCACAGTCGCCGTCCGTTAGACCGGCAGGCAGTCGATCCCGAAATACCACCCGGCGCCACTCGCTTAACGCAGGCAGCAGGGTTTCCTTCGTATCAGGCGGCGGCTCAATAGCCAATGTGGAAAAACGCAGGCGCGCACTCGACAGACGCGAGGGGCCACCCGTCATATTGCTACAGCTGGCGATCACCCTCAGATCGGCGCGCGCGCCACTGGCTTTCAAAAGAAGCTTCAACTTGGATTCTAAGCCGTCACAGGAGTAATACGAGGTAAACCCCATATAAACGAAACTCACCTCATGAGGTACCCACACCGCCGCCAGGGGCGCCTCGGACGGGGCAGCCGGTGCCGGCTCAGGCTCTGCCGCAAACCCGGATACGCTCATCGCCCCGCAGACCACCCAGCCAATGGCATAGCGACTTTTTATTAACCTCATGACCCTAACCTCTGGCGCCAACCGATGCAATTGAGACCCATCACTGACTTGCAAGTTCCCCCGTGCCTCATCACTAAAGACTATAATACGGCAGGAGTAATTAAATATGCGCGTCACACCGCCTTTTAATTTGCATGCTTGGATAGAGACGCACCGCGCCTCGCTGGTGCCGCCCGTCGCAAATCGACAAGTCTATCCGGCCGGTGACTTCATCATCATGGTGGTGGGTGGACCGAATGCTCGCGCTGACTATCATGTGGATCCGGGTGTGGAATTTTTCCACCAACTCGAGGGAACGCTCGTTTTAAAGACCCTGCAGGCAGGCAAGGTCGAGTCGTACACCCTAGGCCCAGGCGATGTGTTCTTACTCCCACCCCGGGTGCCCCACTCCCCGCAACGCTCGGCAGGTTCGATTGGCTTAGTCGTCGAGCGCGCCCGTGCGCCGTCTGAGCAAGATGGATTTCAGTGGTATTGCCCGTCATGCAATGCGCTGCTGTACGAGGAGTTTTTTTCGCTGACCAATATCGAAACGCAGTTTCCCGCTGTGTTTGATCGGTTCTACGGCAACCGCGCGTTACGTACCTGCACGCACTGTCAGACGGTACTAGAGCCGCCAGCCGCCTCATGAGTCGCCTCACGCTGGAACGAAACGGTATTCGATACACGGCTGATGGTGATCGACCTGAATCGCTCGCTATACCGATGGACTTTAATGGCCAGCAGCCCAATCATTTCGGTGTAAGCAAGGCCCACGCACAGCCCCTATCAGTCGGTGACTTCATAGGGGATGTGCGCCTCGGTGGCAGCGTGAACTGCGAACAAATCCATGTGACACCGCATTGCCAGGGAACCCATACAGAATGCGTCGGCCATATCAGTCACGAGCGCATTGCGATCACCGATGTGCTGCGCGGTGGATTTTTACTGGCGCGCTTGATCTCAGTCGAACCTACGCGCGCAGATGCCAGTGGAGATACCCTAGCATCTGATCAACACGGCGCCGATCTCATCATCAGTCGGGCACTCTTAACGCAAGCGCTTTGCAAATACCCAGGTGAATCCGATGCGCTGGTGGTGCGTACCCTGCCTAATCGCACAGACAAACGCACGCAGCAATATATCGGCGAGTCCCCCGCGCCTTATCTCAGCCAAGCGGCCGCACAGACTCTCGTAGAAGCGGGCATCCTGCATGTGGTGGTCGATATTCCCTCGCTCGATCGCGCGCACGATGAGGGACGCCTCAGCGCACATCGTGCCTTCTGGGGGATGCCCGCCGGCTGCCAACGAGCAAACAAAGCGATCAGACCTCACGCCACCATCACTGAAATGGCATGGATCCCGGACACACTCGAGGACGGCTGGTACCTGTTAGATATTCAGATACCTGCGTGGGTGAATGACGCGGCACCCAGTCGACCGCTGCTCTATCGACTGCTCCCCACTCACACCTCTTGAAGTCAGAGGTCCGACATCGGATGCTTTAGGCCGCTCGCCTATGAGGACTGCCGACGCCGCAGACGAACAAAGCTAAAATCAAACGCGTGGCGATCGTCTTGACGATGCGATTCACGCCACTCTTCCTGCCATTCATCGCGGGACCATGCTGGAAAGATGATGTCGCCCGCGATCTCCGCCGCCACTTCAGTCAGATGAAATACCAGAGCCTCCGGCAGCAGCAGAGCAAAGAGCTCAGCACCCCCGATTACCATTAAGCGATCCGACTCAGCAACCGCCAAGCGAGCCGCTTCCACGGAGTGCACTGGTACTGCCCCTGGTGCCTTGAATTGCCGATCTCGGGTTAACACTAGGTTAGTCCGTCCCGGCAATGGGCGACCGATGCTCTGCCAAGTCCTTCGCCCCATAAGCACCGGGTGGCCTAAGGTCACGCGCTTAAAAAATGCCAAATCAGCTGGCAAATGCCACGGCAGGGCATTGTCACGCCCGATCACACCATTGGCGGCCATAGCAACCACTAACTCGAGACGGGGTTTTGCGCGCGGATCAGAAAAATCGACCATATGGACAGACAGCCAAGGAAGTGATGACAGCCACGATGATAGCCGCCTGAGGCGGTAATCGCCTAGACTTAGGTCCTATGATCTTATTAATTGATGCGGGCAATACGCGAATCAAGTGGGCTTGGCTGACGAGCCGGATGCCAGCCGCTACGCACGCCGCCGTCTACGATCCACACCTCGCATGGCAGTCATCGATGCGAAACAGCGGGTCAAAGCCCGATCGTATCCTGGCATCCAATGTGCGCGGAGCCCGCTTCGCAGCAGAACTGTCTTCATTTACACAGCACGCTTTTGGAGTCACGCCAGAGTATCCCCACGCCCAAGCGAAGCAACTCGGTGTCACCAATGGATACCAAGAACCGACCCGCTTAGGTATTGATCGATGGCTCGGACTGATCGCCGCGCGCCACGAGGATCTACGACCCTCCCTGTTGGTTGGCAGTGGCACGGCATTAACCATTGATGCGCTCACCGGCCAGGGACAGCACCTCGGTGGCTTGATTGCCCCCGGCATGAGGATACTGACAGCCTTGCAAGCCAGCGACCCAAGCACTGCGATCGTCTCACTCATACGCCGTGCACTGGCCGCGCTACAGGCATACGACCCACCGACCACCCCCCGGCTCGTCTTAGCCGGCGGCGATGCGCGTGCGCTTGCACCCTACTTTGACGCAACGGCTGAGCTACGCGAGGACCTCGTGTTAAGTGGCCTCGCTCAGCTGGCTTTAAGCGCTACTAAGCCCGCGTAGCCACTCTCTCTCAGCAACTGACTAGACCGTAAGCGGCACAGCCAAGGGCTTGCACTCAGACCGCTCTTGATCATTCTATGATCGATTTAAATACCTAAGGTATCAGCGATACGATAGGCCGCGACCGCCGCTGGCAAAAACCACGGTCGACGCCGATAGTAAGGTCGTGAGGGGAACTCAAGACCTTCTAGTGCGGTATCGCCACCGGCCTGGCCCGCCAGGCGCAGACCCATCTTTCGACCGTAGTAAGTCGCCAATGTCACGCCTTGGCCACAATATCCCATCGAATAAAAAAGTCCTTCCTGCTGCCCAAAGTGCGGCAGCTTATCGAAGGTAAATCCGACATAGCCCATCCATGCTCGACTGACCCGCACGGATCGCAAGGTAGGAAACATCTCGACCATCATCGAGTGCAAGCGAGGCACACAGCGGATGATGTCGGACTCGCCCGCGGCGGCTCGACCACCGAAAATGAGTCGGCGCCCATCGGCTGAGGGTCGCACATAGGTCACCACCCGACGCGTATCGCCAATATTTCGTCCGCGTGGAATGAGCTTTGCCAAGACACTCGGATTCATCGCCTCGGTCGCTAAAATATAACTGCCTATCGGCATGACACGGCGCTGATGCCAAGGAGATAACTGTCTCGTGTAGCCATTGGTCGCAAGAAGTACTTGCCGCGCCCTCACGACACCCCGCGAGGTCAGCACATCGAAGCCCTCTGTCGTCTTTTTAAGCAACTGGACTTCGCAGTGGCTTTGAAAGCAGGCACCGACGCGAACTGCACGCTCATACAAAGAGACCATTAATTTTAAAGGATGCACCGCCATCTCATCGGGGTACACCACACCGCCATGGTAAAGGGGTGAGTCAATTTCCTCCGACTGACGCGCCTTGGGAATGACCTTAAAGGGCAACTCAAAGCCTTTCGCCTGGTTCTCGGCCTCACGCACCAAGCGATCAAAATGACGCGGCGTATGTGCACCCAAAAAGCCACCCACTGCATGCCAGTCACAGCTGACGCGCTCATCCTTGACATAGGCGGTGAGCGAAGTCATCGCCTCTAATCCCTCCGCGTACAATCGATCCGCGACCGCTTTGCCATGCTGGGCGAACAAAGCGTCGTGGCTGGGTTTTAAGCTAAACGACACATGCCCACCATTTCGGGACGAGCACCCACCGCCGATCGGGCCGGCGTCTAACACTAAGGTCGTACGTCCCGCGCGTGCGGTCTCATAGGCCGCACTGGACCCGGTATAGCCACTGCCTACCACCAACACATCCACCGCAGCGGGTAGTGGGCTATCAGGCGGCTCCGGGCAGCGAGCATCCATCAGCCAGTAGGCGCTCTCTGAGAAATCATCCGCCAGCAAACTCATGTGGCACGCCGGTCCGGCATCGGCCTTTTCTTATACGGGAAGCCTGCACTTGGCAAACCACACTCAGGCACGGTCGTTGATACACGCCGCGGTGTCACACCAAACAGCTCGGCTTCAGTAAATGGTTGATTCACCCACAGCGCCCAGTCAGGGGCGCCCATCGACAGTCGCCTCACCCGCTCGGTGTCTTGGGTGAACACGCCGATACGACGACCGAGACCCGCGGCACTCAACGACGCCATGGCTGAGTCGACACTGTCAACGGTCTGCATCGCAAACACAGGACCTAGCACCTCTTCACGCATCACTTTCACTGAGTCGGGCGCGTCGGCCAAAATAGTGGGTTGAAAAAAGAAGCCCGGCAGTCCTGCGGGCCTAAAGCGCATGCCGCCCACCACCAAGCGAGCACCCGCTTTCATAGAGTAAGCGACTTGATCCTCGACGCGGCGAATGGCTGCCAGCGAACCCAAAGGCCCGACGTCGGTTGAGGTCAACAGCGGATCTCCAAACTCAAGGTCCGCCAAATACAGATGCGTTCGCTGCATCACCTCATCGGCCACCGCGCGCTCAACATAGATGCGCTTCGCGGCTACACACGAGCGTCCGGCATTTTGAAGTCTGGACCAGATAAGCGTGGGAATGACTTGATCGAGTGGACTGTCAGCACACACCATCACACCATCGATAGAGCCCAGCTCACCCCAAAACGATTTACCAGCCGCGGTCACCGTCGCCTCAAGGGCCTTACCCACCCCGTCAGAACCTGCAAAGGCAACCGTGGTCACGTGCGGGTGAGCGATCAAGCATCGGCCTGTGTTCATGCCACCGGTCACTAGATTCACCACACCGCGCGGCAGATCCTCCATCAGCTGAACTAACTGAATCGTTGATAGAGGACATTGGTCGGGCGGTTTCACCACCACCGATGAGCCACGCATCAGTGCGGGCACAACAAAATGCGCCATCATCAGGAGAGGCGCGGTGTGCGGGGTGAGCACCACAGTGACTGTCGACGACAGCACCCCCCTCGCGCGGTGTGGACTGACCGCATCAGGCTGCTCAAATCGCTCCGCAACCGCTAAGACGCTCTCATAAGACTCAATCAGCGCCTTGCCACTTTCTCGCGTCAGGCATTCAGCCAGCGATTGAGCCTGCACCCGAATACGACCGCTGATAGCTACGAGCAAACGCCGCTTCTCAGCCACTGGCACGCGCGCCCAATCAGAGGCTGATGCCAACGCGGCATCGATCGCTTGACCGACCTCGATCGCATCACACGTCGCGATACGCCCGATCAACTGAAGACGAGTGGGGTCTTTCACATCAGTCGACTCGGCGCCGGCCGATGCCACCCACTTGCCCGAAATCAATATGTTAGATTGCTCAATCTGGGTGTCTGACATGCCCGATATAATGCCTCAGAGCGCCTGACCAGTGATAGCGAAGATCAGCCGTCTCGAAAAGGCTCAGCCAGCGCCTATGCCGCCTGAGCCCCCATCGTTTAGCCCCGATCGTTCCCTCACTTCATCGTGGGCATTGAAAAATCCGCCTGCACGGATTTAGCCTCAGGCCAACGCTGGGTCACAGTCTTCAGGCGAGTGTAAAAACGGATGCCTTCTGGGCCATGCATGTGGTGATCACCAAATAGGGAACTGCGCCACCCACCGAAGCTATGGAAAGCCATCGGCACGGGAATAGGCACATTGATTCCGACCATTCCCACATCGATATCGCGGATAAACGCCTGTGCAACGGAGCCACTTTGCGTGAATACCGCCGTACCATTCGCAAACTCATGCCGATTAATCAGCTGCACCGCCGCCGCATAATCCGGCACCCGGACCACAGACAAGACGGGACCGAAAATTTCTTCTCGATAAATCCGCGCACTGGTCGCGACGCGATCAAACAAGGTCGGGCCTACATAAAACCCCGCCTCGCGGCCCGCCACCTGCACACCACGGCCGTCAACGACCAGCTGGGCACCGTCTTTGACGCCGTCGGCAATGTACCCAGTGACCCGCTCTTGGGCGATGGAGGTGACCAATGGGCCCATATCAACCCCTGCCGCATCAGGCGCACCCACCACTAAGCTCTTAACCCGGTGAGCCAGCTTCGCAACCAGCGCATCGGCGGTGGGCTCGCCCACCGCCACCACCACAGAAATGGCCATGCAGCGTTCGCCTGCTGAGCCATAGGCGGCACCAATAATCGCTTCAGTCGCCGCGTCGATGTCCGCATCGGGCATGACCACCGCATGATTCTTAGCCCCACCCAAGGCCTGCACTCGCTTGCCATGCTGCACGCCCTGAGCCTGGATATAACGTGCGATCGGCGTAGACCCAACGAAGCTCACTGCGGCGATATCAGGATGCGCCAGGATGGCATCCACCGCTACTTTATCGCCCTGCACCACATTAAACACACCCGCCGGTAGACCGGCTTGGGTCAGCAAATCAGCCAGTAATAAGGACATCGAAGGATCCCGCTCGGACGGCTTCAATATGAATGCATTGCCGCAAGCCAAAGCGACGGGGAACATCCACATCGGCACCATCGCCGGAAAATTAAAGGGTGTGATGCCCGCTACGACACCCAAGGGCTGACGGATACCAAAACTATCCACGCCCGTACCGACGTTCTCGCTGAACTCGCCTTTCAATAGTTGAGGCGCGCCGCAGGCGAACTCCACCACTTCCATGCCACGGGTGAGTTCTCCCTCCGCATCCGGCAATGTCTTGCCGTGCTCCTCCGACAAGGTGCGCGCCAGCACCTTATTGTGCTGCACCAACAGCTCCTTAAATCGAAACAGAACCCGCGCGCGCTGCAAAGCGGGTGTACGTCCCCACGCCCGCTGGGCGGCCTTGGCGCTGCGAACGGCCGCATCGACCTCGCTGACCGTCGCCAAGATCACCTCGCGCACCGGTCGACCGAGGGATGGGTTATATACCGGCTGACGCGTCGCGCCCGGTGTCACCACTAACTGGCCATCGATGTAATGACCGACCACGGCAGGCGCCGCCATCACCTGTGTATTCACCTGAGCATTCATTCAGAATCTCCCTATTAAGCCGGCAGTGCACGCAGCGCGCGACGAATGCCTTCTACCATGCCCTCAACTTCAGCCACCGTACTGATAAACGGCGGTGCGACAGCGAGGATTTCACCACTGAAACGCACCATCTGACCTTGATTCAAGGCATTCTCAAAAGCCTGTATCGCCCGCAAGCCCGGCTTACCTGCAATCGGCGCCAACTCCACCGCACCGGCCAGACCGAGGTTACGAATATCGATCACATGCGGCTCACCTTGCAGGGTATGCAACGCGCGCTCTAGGACGGGTGCCAATTCAGCGGCACGCGCAATTAACTTTTCGTCTTGCATCACATCCAAAGTGGCATGCGCGGCGGCCACTGCCAGTGGATGAGCTGAGTAGGTGTAACCATGAAAAAACTCAATCATGTGCTCGGGCCCGGTCATAAAGGCCTGATGAATATCATCACGCACGATCACCCCACCGAGCGGAACGGTCGCATTATTGACCGCTTTAGCAAACGTGGTGAGATCTGGTTGCACGTCGAAATAATCCGCGCCAAACGGAGTCCCCAGGCGACCAAAACCGGTGATGACTTCATCAAATATGAGCAATATGCCGTGCTTGGTGCAGATTTCACGCAAGCGCTTTAAATAACCCTTAGGCGGTACCAGCACACCGGTTGAACCCTGCATGGGCTCAACAATCACGGCCGCGATGGTCGAGGCATCATGCAGCGCCACCAAGCGCTCCAACTCCTCCACCAAGTGCACGCCCCAATCCGGTTGCCCTTTTGAAAAGCGCATCTCGGCAGGGTTATAGGTGTGCGGCAAATGATCGACACCCGGGATCATCAACGAGGCAAACATCTTACGATTGGCCACCATGCCACCGACCGAGATGCCTCCCATTCCCACGCCGTGATAACCCCGCTCACGACCGATGATGCGGGTTCGCGCCGCATCGCCGCGTTGGCGATGATAGGCGACGGCGATCTTAAGCGCCGTATCCACTGCTTCTGATCCGGAGTTCACAAAAAACACACGATCGTCAGGGCGTCCGGCCAGTGCCGCAATGCGCGTCGCCAACGTAAAAGCCCCTTCGTGCCCCATTTGAAAGCTCGGTGCAAAATCGAGCGTCTCGACCTGACGCTGCACCGCCTCAACCACGCGCGGATGCGAGTGGCCGAGAGGCGAGCACCAAAGACCCGACAGGCAGTCAAACAAACGTCGCCCATCATCGAGCGTGAAGTAAGCGCCCTTCGCAGAAGCGATGATGCGTGGCGCCGCTTTAAAATAGCGGTTGTGGGTAAATGGCATCCACCAAGCGCGCAGTTCAGCGGCTCGATGGTCGGGATGTAAGGGGGTCGCAGCGCTCATCAGATTTTCCTTGTCCTTAGGTCATGCCACACCCATGGCAACGGGTGCCGCCCTTTCGGGCGACGATACCGAGAGCGTGCGCGCTCGATCAGCAGACAGCCAGACACGGCATACGGATTTGTATACTATACTGTACTGATGGTTAAGCCAGTACAGAAAACACCGACCCGCCCTCCCACCGGCTCCTTGCGGCGGGCATTGGTCACTGAACTGCGTGAGCAGATGGCATCTAATGCGCTGCCAGCGGGCAGCGCGTTGCCTTCCGTCCGAGCGCTGGCACGCGATCGCGGCATCAGCGCATTCACGGCCGCCGAGGTCTACAACGTGCTCACCGCGGCCGGTCTCATTGAGGCGCGGCGCGGCACCGGCTACTTCGTGGCCGGCGCGAGCGCACGCCTCCCCGCCTCACCACTGCCCTCGGCCACCGGCGACGCGCTGTGGGAGCGACGCCTAGAAGCCAAAACCCAGCCCATTTTAGTGGACGCAGGCGGCGGTTGGCTCCCCGCCGCATGGCAGTACAGCGAGGGTATTCGTGCAGGGCTTCGAAGCCTAGCGCGCCATACCCTCCCCATGGAGGGCTATGGCTCACCACTCGGATATGAAGGACTGCGTGTGCACTTCCAGCACCAACTGGCCAGCCGAGGCTTAGCGCTTAATCCAGAACAAGTGCTGCTGACCCAAGGCGCCAGTCAGGCGCTTGATCTCGTGGTGCGTTGTTGCCTGAGTCCCGGCGATCGGGTGGCCGTCGAGGATCCCGGTTATCCACCCACACTGGAGTTGCTGCGTAATCGCGGCGTTCGGCTAATCCCCATTCCCAGACTGGCTCAAGGCCCCGACGTTGAGCTATTAGCCAAAGCCCTTAAACGCCGCCCCATTCGCGCTTTTTTTACCAACAGTACCTTACAAAATCCCACCGGCACCACCACCGAGTTACCGGTCGCACGTCACCTACTGGATCTGGCTGAACGCTATGACATGCTGTTGGTGGAGGATGATATTTTTTGCGAACTCGCCCCCACGCCCAACCTATCCCTAGCCACTCTTGATCAATGCCGACGTGTCATTTATATCTCGAGTGTCTCTAAAACCATCTCGCCTTCCCTGCGCGTGGGTTATCTGGCGGCACCCATACACCTGGTACCGCAGCTCGCCCGCTTAAAGGCCCTGAGCGCCTTAGCCTCCAGCGAGCTATCAGAGCGTTTGGTGTTAGACGTACTCACCCAACCCCACTACCGACGCCACTTAGAGGCGCTCAGAAAGCGCTTAGGCGCCACCCAAGCACGCGTCCAGCAAACGCTCATTGAGCGCGGCGTGGAACTGGCGTATCGACCGGCCTCGGGTATGTTTTTATGGGGCCGCCTGCGCTCGCAGCAAGCAGTCAGCAAAGTCTGGCGATCTGCGGTGGCCGCAGGCGTATTGCTGGCGCCCGGCGAGCTATTTCGTCCAGAAGGTCGCGTGAGCCCCTATTGGCGATTTAACGTGGCGCACTGTGATGGCGATGCGCTGTCACGGTTCCTCGAGCAACTCACCTAAGCCGCCGCCTGACCCGATCAGCTCACGGGGAACGTAGGCCGGCGCCGGAACCAACCGGTGACACTGCGGCGCGTGGCTTGGGACACCAACACTTCATGCGGAAACCGATCACTCAAAAAGCTCACCAGCGTGCCCGCTCGTGGTTCGACCACAATCTCGCCTGCGGGCGTACTCATGCGTAACTCACCCCCATCCCCGGCGACCCACTCGGCATTTAAATACAGAACCACGGACACGACGCGTTCCGCGCCTTGTGCCGATCGGTCTACGTGACGCGCGTAACGCTTCCCCTCGTCATAAATGGCGTAGTGACACTCCAGGTCATGTAACCCCAGCATCAAGGACTCATTGAGGTGCACACGCAGACGCTCAAAAAGAGCCAACATATGCCGCTCTGACGGACTCGATGCCATCGATAGCCAGCAAATGCGATCGCCGCGGATCGTCGGATGCAGACTGCGCGTCGATCCCACACCCACCGCGGCGTCTCGAAAGGCACCGGCCAGCTCATGACGACTCATATCCTGCACCAACTGAGTCACCAGCGCCGCATCAATGAACGCAGGCTGGACCACCCAACCAATGCCTCCCAACTGAGTACTGACTCTCAGCATGATCGGCTCATGCTGAAAGCCACAGTGGGTACTGACTCAACGCCTTGAGGCGGACGCCTTCTTTTTGGCCGCCTTTTTGGTCACCACTTTCTTCTTGGCTGCTTTCTTGGTGGCGACTTTCTTCTTCAGTGATTTCTTTTTAACTGATGTCTTCTTGGCTGATTTCTTCTTGGCTGACTTTTTCTTACGACGCACTTTCTTCGGAGGCAGCAACATCGTGCCGCGGCAATTTTTCGATCCACAGCGGCAAGCGAAGATCACATCAATATCAGGTGAATCCGACTTGTCCCGCTCGATCATATAATCGTAGCAAATCTCCTCCCCCACCCGAATCGCGCGCACGGCCTCGACAAACACCCGCTTCTTATCAATCACGGTTTCGCAATTGGGATCACAGCTGTGATTAATGAAGCGCGCGGATGAACCGCCCGAGCCACCGTCGATCACGGTGCGAGCATCTAAGGTGAAAAGAAAAGTGTGATTGTCATCATGCGCTTTGTTCTCATACCGACGATCGGCCTCGGCATGAGAAATATGCTCACCCACGTACTGCGTGACGCGAGCGCCTTTGCGGATCGCCTGCTTAGCAAACACCCCGGTACCATGAATTTTCGATCGACGAACTCGAATCAACGAGGAAACAGCGGAACTCTTCATTCAACATCCTTGAAATAAAAAAACTCAATTCTCAATTCTCAATACTCAATACTTAATACTCAATTCTCAATCCAAAACTTAGATCGCAATCGGCGCTTTAATGGCTGGATGTGACTGGTAACCGGTGATCTCAATATCCTCAAAACGATAGTCAAACAGCGACTCCGCTCGTCGATGGATCAGCAACGTAGGCAGTGGCAGTGGCGCACGAGCCAACTGCACATCCACCTGCTCGAGATGATTGGTGTACAAATGACAATCGCCCCCAGTCCACACCAAATCACCGACCTTGAGATCGCACTGTGCAGCGACTAAGTGAGTCAGCAGAGCATAGCTCGCTATATTAAAAGGCACCCCTAAAAACAGATCGGCACTGCGCTGGTACAGTTGGCAGCTGAGGCGCCCCTTAGAAACAAAAAACTGAAAAAAAGCATGGCACGGCTGTAACGCCATCTGCTCGAGCTCGCCGACATTCCAGGCACTGACAATGATGCGCCGCGAGTCAGGCGTTTGCTTAATCATCTGGACAGCTTGTGCCAATTGGTCAATATGCCGACCATCGGCTGCTACCCAATCGCGCCATTGCTTGCCATACACGGGACCTAAGCTGCCATCCGCTTTGGCCCACTCATCCCAGATCGTCACACCCACTTGGCGCAAGGACTCTACATTGGTCTCGCCCCGCAAAAACCACAGCAGTTCATGAACAATGCTTTTGACATGAACTTTTTTGGTCGTGACCAGCGGAAATCCCGCCTGCAAATCAAAGCGCATCTGCCAGCCAAACACAGCCAAGGTGCCCACACCGGTGCGATCGGTCTTGAGATCACCGTGATCACGGACATGTCGCAATAAATCTAAGTAAGGTTGCATAGGAAGTGATTAACCGATCAAGCGGTTTAAGTCGACTGAGTCGTATTGCCAGACGGCCGCTTACGCACATACGCCGCGATCAGAAGACTCACGCCGATCACCAGCATAGGCAGGGACAGCATGATACCCATCGTCAGCCAACCGCCGGACAAGTAGCCTAACTGCACATCAGGTACCCGCACCGTTTCAACTAACATCCGAAAGCACGCATACGACGTCAAAAACAATCCGGCGGGTGCACAGCGAGGTCGGGGTTGGCGCGTGAACCACCATAAAATAATAAACAGAGCACCCCCCTCAAGACTCGCTTCATAGAGCTGAGAGGCATGCAGTACTTGCGGGATGCCATCGACGCCTTGCACTGAAAAGCCCCATGGTACGTCGGTGGGTTTTCCCCACAACTCTCCATTTATAAAGTTGCCAATCCGGCCCGTACCAATGCCGATGGCTGGCAGTGGCGCGGCAAAATCAAACACATCGATCAGATGGCGACGGCGGGTCTTAGCAAATACGCCGAGCGCAATTAACACGCCGATCAGGCCCCCATGAAAGCTCATGCCACCCTGCCAAATTTTGTACCAATAGCTCGGATCCTCGGCGAGTGCTTGCTGGCCGTAGAACAAAAGCCACCCTAGGCGCCCACCCAGAATGACGCCGAACACGCAAAAATACAGCAGATCATCCACCTCAAGGGCAGTCCAGGTGGAATCAGGCTTGGCCGCACGCAGACGCCCGAGGCGCCAGGCGGCTAGAAAGCCGATGACATACATCAAGCCGTACCATCGGATCTTTAACGGACCGATGGCGAGCGCAACAGGATCAAAGCCGGGATAGTGCAGCATGTGGGTGAAGTGTAACGAAATCTGAGCCGCGAGCCGAGATCAGTGGTGCAGATTGACCCACGCGACCCCATAACCCACGCTTTCATCTAGCGCCTGATAACTGCGATCTAAGGCCTGCGTCTTAGGCAACCACATCGATAAGTCGTAATGAGCCGGGCCGACCACGCCCACGGGGGCTGGAATCACGGTAAATCCGGCCGCCTTAAACTCGGCTTCCGCCCGACGCATGTGCAGCGCGGAGGTCACCAATAACACCCGCTTAAGCCCTCTAGGCAGCAGCAGTTGCGCACTATGCCGCGCATTTTCATGGGTGGTGCGTGAGGTATTCTCTATAAAGCGTGCGGTCAGACCAAAGGTTTGCTGCAAAGTCACTTGCATAAGATCCGCCTCCGGTGGTCCGGACTCCAGACGCCCCCCCGAGAGCAACAGCGGCAGGCTCGTTTGCCTCACTAACATCGCACCCCCCGCCAGGCGCTCGAGACTCATCGGATAAAGGGTTGCCCCTAAGGGCCCAACCCCCGATAAGCGTACGCCACCCCCTAAGACCACGATGACATCCGCTGCGGGTAATCGCGTCGTCAGCGGCGGGAAAGCCTCCACCGAGCGCGATAATTGATCGCTCACCACAGGGATCGATAATAAAGCGAGTCCACCCAAGCCCACCCAGATCATCACCCGCGCCAAGCGCTCCACGGCCATTCGATTCAGCAGCCAAATGCCAACGCCCGCCAGTAACAGCGGGCCGAAGGGAGGAAAGAAGAGGGCCCGACCAATCGCCCGCAACGCCAGATCAGCATCCATCGCATTAGCCTAAGATTGTGGGTCACTCATGGGTGACGCGACATAAAAATGACTTCAAGTAGCGCGTTTCCGGAATGGCCGGATGAATGGGATGATCAGGCGCCTGTCCGCCGGTACCGATCACCTGTACAAATCGTCCTAAATGTCGGCCGCCTTTTTGGATCGCATCCAGCAAGGCGCCTGTCTCTAAATGATAGGAGCATGAGCAGGAAATTAACAAACCATCCCTAGGCAACAACTGCATCGCTAATTGGTTTAAGCGCTTATACGCGGCCTCACCCTTTGGCGCGTCCTTGCGTCGCTTTATAAAAGCCGGTGGGTCAATAATGACCACATCAAATTTCTCACGCGCTGCATGCAGCGACTCCATTGCCTCAAAAGCATCCGCCTTCACCGTTTGAATCGCTACCCCATTCGCCGTGGCGTTAAGTGCTGCCGCCTCTAGCGCACCAGCGGAAGAGTCAATACAGGTGACCTCAGCGCCATCACGGGCCGCAGGGACCGCCCATGCACCCACATAACTAAACACATCCAGAACACGAGCTGCGCCTTTAATTAACGGCAGAAACTGGCGGCGATTGCCTGCCTGATCATAAAACCAGCCGGTTTTTTGGCCGGTGGCTAAAGGGGCTGTGAATCGCAGGCCATTCTCCAGGACCGTCACACGCTCAGGTATCTCGCCTTTCGCGGCCTCAATGTACTTCGGCAGGCCCTCTAACTCACGGGAACCCGAGTCATTCTTAAACACGATGACCTCTGGTTTAACCACTTTCTCCAGTGCCGCCACGATGGCACCCTTCTGCGCCTCCATACCGGCGGTGCTGATCTGCACCACTAACACCTCGCCATAACGATCCACCACTAAACCCGGCAAGGCATCCGACTCACCATGCACCAAGCGATAGTAAGGCAGTGCATACAATTTTTGACGGAGTGCAATCGCCACTCGCAGACGATGCACCAACAGCGAAGGCCCTGGTGCGAAACCCGCCTCACGCCCCAAAATGCGCGCAGCGATCAAGGAATTGGGGTTGACGTAGGCATAGCCTAAAAACTTATCTCGATCCGAACGCACCGCCACGACGGTACCGGCAGCAAAGCCGGTCAATGGGGTGGCGACGGTGTCTACTTCATTACTAAAAACCCACAAATGTCCTGCCGCGACGCGCCGCTCCTCCTGCCGTTTCAAACGCAGAATGGGAAAATCAGCCACGGTGCGTTCGGCGGATTGAGGGGGCGAATCAATGGAATCGTGGGAAGTCATAGCTATCCTGGCGACGACCGATTAGGTTGGCCGTCATGAGTGGGGCTCGCATGGTAACGCACCCATTCTGAGTCACCATGGGTTTTGCGACCGGAACGATCCCAAAGGGGCCATATAACGCTAAGAAGGGCGCTCTATAGGTAGCAAAGGCAGCAGGGTTAGCTGGACGAGATCCTAGACCTCGTGCCACAGCCATTGCCCTCGTGGCGCGCCAGAACGCGCAGCCAGCCAATATCCAATCGACTTATTCGTTAGATTCGCCAGCGCGTGCAGCCAACATCGCTAGGCGTGACAACATCGCTGCCAATTGTTTTTGGCTGGCGCAACCCGTCTTTCTCAAAATATTCTTCACGTAACCACGGATCGTCTCCGGGGTGTTACCACGGGCGGCAGCAATCGTGCTCAACTCATCACCCCGAGCAACACATCGGGCGACAATCACTTCGGTGGGTGTGAGCCCAAAGAGCTCCACCAACACGCCGGCCGGTGGGACCAGTTTAGTGACATCAATTCTTTGACGCGTCAGCACCGCAAAGCCAGGCTCGCGTGCCGGGCGAATAATAATCATGTAATGGTTTTCTTCACCGGTCGACGGCAATGACACCGCTTCGCTGCGTGACTCCCGAATCACACGCCCCACCGCGTGCCACACTTTAGTCACTATTTCTTCACGCCGAATACCCAAGGCACGACCCAAGGCTGCACGCGTACCCCAGTGCTCACGACCGGTGGCGGTAATCTCCTGATCCCGCGTGGGGATGACCCAACGGCCGGTCTGCGATGCCAATAATGGCTCAGACACGGCATCTGGGGCTGGCGCTTGCTTCAAAGGTGTGTTCATGCCGCTATAGTCGCACCGGTGCAGCCGCACAAAGCGTGAAGCAGAACCCAGTTTGAAGGGGCCAAAAGCCAGCCGGTGAGCGATGGTGCACAGATCACGCAGCGCAGCGCGCAACGCATTGAATAATGCTTAAATAAAGGCGCTTTGGTCACTACGGAGGTCGGCTACGCTGATGCGCTCCCACCGCCGTCAAGACTTATGTTAAATCGCGCAGCCTTTAGCGCGCGAGTCGCGCGCCAGGCACTGAGGCGCACACCGCACGGCGCAGTCGACTCAACAAAGGTCCATGCCGATCCACAGAAAAAGCATCCGCCCCAATCCAGTCCAATGCCCACGGTTGCGCTGTACGTTCCAAAGCGGGCTCATCCAGCCGGCGCGGGAAAAGATGCGCATGCAATGCAGGTTCAACATTGCCGTAGATGGCGTAGTTCATGCGCGTCGCCGAGAGCTCCGACAGCAACACGTCGCCGATAGCCGTCATGTCACTGAGAAACTGCTGCCGCTCGGCAGCAGCCAGTGCATTGAGATCTGTCACTACTGGGTCAGGCAGTAGCAAGCAATAACCCAACCGCACTTGTGGATCACCAAGAATCACCCATCCACTGGGCACACGCGCAATCACCGCCTCATCAAGTCCCGCATTGAGTGCCGCCACGCGACGATGAATTGCTGTGCTCATGGCCTCTCCCGTTCTGTCCTCAAGACACCGCCTCAGCGTGCCGCCTGCCGACTGCGCACGGAGGCCACTTGCTCTACTGTAATCACACTCGACTGATTGCCAAAGCTTGAGCGCACATAGCTCAGTATGGCCGCCAGGTCCGCATCGCTTAAATAGTTAAACTGAGGCATTACCCCCGCATAATGACCCGCTGGCAGCACGGTAGGCCTCACACCAAACATCACCCAAGCAAGCAACACCTCAGGGTCACCGTTAGGTACCGGCGTGCCTGCCAAGGGTGGCTGAATGCCCGACACTCCCTGGCCCTGCGCTTGATGGCAGGATAAACAGTGCGCCGTATACAGGCGCGAACCTCTACTCGGCGGTTGCGCGACCTGGGGTACTCGATGGCAAGCCACCAAGAGTAGCGCGCAGGCAAGACCCGCCGCTACACGCCATAGTCGGTGCGAAGACACCGCCCTCTGCTCACACACCGGCACACTCCCACGTCACAGCCATCACGACCCACGCATTTGGTTAACTCGCAGTGACCGCATCTGCCGTCACATTGATCGCGAGCACCCGCGCCCTCGGAATAAAATTAAAATCCGTTGCAGAGGCCGAATTATAAGCGCCCATCACGCGCCCCACCACCAGATCGCCCGCCTCTAGGAGTGGCAACTCGATGGTTTCATCGATTACATCGATACTGTCACAGGTAGGTCCTGCCAACACCGCCGGTACACGCACCGAATCCGTTTTCAGGCAATCGATCGGATAGATTGCATGATCATAAATCTGTCCGCTGAACGAGCCATAGACACCATCATCTAGGTAAAACCACCAACGACCTCCCCGCTCAGCGCGTCCCACCACACTCGACACACAGGTGCCCGATGGGGCGGCAATGAAACGACCCGGCTCAGCAATCACTCGAATACCTTTAGGCATCGCACTGAGTGCGGCACGAATGGGCACACAAAATGATTCAATATCCATCATAGGCTCGCGATAGCTCACCGGGAATCCGCCGCCGATATCCAGAAGCGCCAAACCCAAATGCCCTGCGGCCCGAGCCCTATCGATCAGGTCGATACACGTCTCAATCGCCCGCACATAGGTCCCCGGTGTCGCCGTTTGAGACCCTACATGAAAAGAGAACCCGACCACACGCAAGCCGAGGCGCTTGGCGGTATCTAGAAGGGTCAAAGCCGCTTGCGGCTCACAGCCGAACTTTTTAGACAGATCGACCGGCGTGTCTTCAGCACGAAAGCTGATGCGCAGCAAAATATCACAGCGCTTGCGATGCCTAACAAATTTACCCAACTCAGCTACATTATCTGCCACAAAGGTTCGCACTCCGAACCGCATGGCATCACGGATATCACTGTCTGTTTTAATGGGATGGGTATGGATACATCGCTCGGGGGCGACCCCAGCACGACGCACCAACTCCACCTCGCCACTGCTCGCCAAGTCAAAGAAACAGCCCAAGTCTTTTAAAGTCTTCACCACCGCCAACTCGGGTAACGGTTTTAAAGCGTAGTGCAAATCCACACCCGGCAAAGCCGCTTGCAAGGCGCGATATTGTGCACGAATGATATCGCAGTCGATAATCATTAAAGGCGAGCCGTAGCGCGCCACTAAGGACTCTAATTCTAAGGGCGTATAAGGCGCCACCATCCGCTCAGTGGTCTGGGTATCACGGGTACGGTTTGAAGCCACAAATTTAGTCACACAGTTATCCCAAGAAGGAGCCCGCAGGCTTTAAAATATTTAAGTGTTCTGATGAGTCGCAGCGGCGCGACCCAAGCGATCAGCGATCGCCTCCCAAGCCGCACCCTGAGGCACTGACTCGATGAGGATCGTACGCGCACCGACCCGATCGAGTTGCCTTAATTGCGCATACAGGTCATGACCATACTGAATAGGGTCTGTACTGGCCTCTAGCCAGTGGCCAGTGAAACCTAGGGGCTTGGGCCGGCGCGCCAACACCGCGACCGTGCCATCCGCTACGGCAGGCAAATCGCGCGTCGCCATCCAACGAAGGGGCGTGCTCGGTGCGTAATGCATGTGCGTCATGCCAGGCGCCTTCGGCCCCTCTCCCGCCTGCGCGATACGAATGGGACCGATGATTGCTTCGAGCGCTTCTCGAGAGACGCCACCTGGGCGCAACAGCAGCGGCGCATCCAACACACTAATAATGGTCGACTCCAAACCAATCTGACAGTCACCACCGTCCAGCACGAAAGGCGTCGCCCCACCAAATTCATCATGCACATGCGCCACACAGGTCGGACTCACCCGCCCATAGCGATTGGCAGATGGCGCTGCCACACCACCGCCAAACTCATGCAGCAAGGCCTGTGCGACCGGATGGGCGGGCACTCGCAAACCCACACTGTCTTGACCCCCGGTGATGACATCAGACACCCCGTGGGCACGCGGCACTATCAAGGTCAGCGGTCCGGGCCAAAAGGCATCCGCTAATGTCCAAGCGATCGCCGGAATGGCTCGCGCCCATGCCGTCATTTGTTTGGCACTCGCCAAATGCACAATCAATGGGTGCCCCAGCGGCCGCCCTTTGAGCGCATAGATCTGTCGGACCGCCTGATCATTACGCGCGTCCGCGCCAAGACCATAGACTGTCTCCGTTGGGAACACGACCAACTGCCCTGCCGTCAGTCGAGCGCTGGCCTTACTCACCTCTGCGGAGTCGATAGTGCTGCTCACATCGCACTCCCGGTCGGCTGTCTGGCCACGACTTCACGCGCTAAGGCAAGCAAAGACAGAGGCGCTGACCCTTCCGCCTTGTTATTGGCAATCACGATGGTCTCATTGCCCTGTGCGCGCAGCCGCAGCAGCAACTGAGCGACCGTGGTTCGACTGTGAGGGTCTGGATCGATCAGACGATCAAACGGGAAGTAGCGTTCACGCGCTGCTTGATACTCTTGAGTCGGATGCAACATCCATCGCACCACAACGGTACCGGACAAACTGGCCGCGGGCCCCAACAGATCGGCTTGTTGCAGCACATCCGGCATTCTGGGGTGGACATTAAAACAGTGGGTAACGCCACTGCGGGCTAAGGCATCGGTATAGGCCCGCGTCAAGAACTCTCGGTTACGAATCTCAACCGCGTATTGCGGCCCGCGCGGCAGCTTCACCAGAAACTCCCCCAGCGCATCTACAAACTGCTGCGGGTCACGCGTATAACGCGCACCCAGCGGCGAGAACTGAAACAGAATCGCCCCTAGGTGCTCGCCCAGCCCATCGACCGCTGGAGCGATCACCCGATCGATGGCATAGGCACTGTCTAAGAAATGGTCTGCGGCGGTCACCGATGGACGCCTTAGATTGCGATCGAGCGGTGTGATTAAGGCGGCGTGCGCTTTCACCACAAAACGAAACTCGTTGGGCACCTTATCCGCATAGCGCGCGAATTCTTGAGCCGTCATCGGCGCATAAAAACTGCGATCCACACTGACGGCACCGAGCAGTGGGTGCTGCGCATAGGCCCGCAATCCCTCACGCGCCAACAGTTGCTCACCCACCCGCTTGGCATAGATAATACCGGCCCACCCGGGAAAGGACCAACTGGATGTCCCCATCCTGAGCGTGCGTGGCAATTGTTGTCGAAGGCTCGCAAGGTCCGACGCCACCACCGCCGCGCCGACTGGATCGGCTTCCACCGCGACGCCAAATAGATCACCCTGCTCTTCTAAGCCTAAGGGAGCCGATGAAGGCAGTGACTCAGATGAGGCCATGACTTCGTCTCTTATTCAAGCGACTGACGCTGCCAACCACTTGCCGTGCGGGTCAGTTCATAGGTAGGCCAATACTTATTATCTAGCTTCAAGGTAATCACTTCCACCGCATTATTCCAAGTCAAGGTCTTTAAGCGCAGCGATGTCCTGTCTTCTCTACCGCGCACCGCAGCCAAAAAAGAGTCCAGATCTAATGTGGATTGGTCATCAACCGCCACAATGCGTCGACCTGACCACAAGCCATAACGTGTAGCCGGAGAACCATAAATGAAACTACTAACGAACACACCCTCTGGCGCGATACCACGCTGGGATGACAAGGCCCGATAAGGCGTCTCCAGCGTCGCACCCGCCCACAGCACGACGCGATTAACCCCTACTGAATTCGGCACCACCGTCGACATCACCAGCGTCTGCTCAGCGCCATTACGCCACACCATGACCGTCGCTACGGGCACTTGGGATGAGAGCTCTAATTCTCTCAGACGCGTCACGACCTGGCCGTTAATAGACAACAGGAGATCACCGGGCTGCAAACACGCTGCCGCTGGCGAGCCGGCGATCAGCCGGTTTACCGCCAACAGCTGCCGATGAGATGGACTGTGTGCCACTATTTTCTTGACCCACTCTTCACTAAGACCGAGGCTTCGACCCACTGACAGGGAGACGACTTGCGCCTCTATCTCGAGCGAGCGCAAGGGCAAAGAGGAGCGAACCGCCGCTGCCATCTCCATCACGACATCGGAGGGAATACCTAAATTCTCTTGTTGCACATCATGACCACTGTCATAGGCAAAACTGGACCAAAGCGCGCGCACCGCACCTGTCCGGTCTGTAATGACGCCGTCAAAATTGTTGGGTCCATCAATCAGGGTAATCGTTTCCAGTGACGCTTCGCGAAAAGCGAAGGTGCGTGCCGCTGGCAGTTGCGTGACCTGGCTACCCGATACCTTCGCCTGCTGGGAAATCACCTTGAGATCAGGCCGAAGCCCCACCACCCACACATCCTCGCCCGACTTCAGCTCGCGATTTGAAAAAGTCACTGCTTTGACAGGCGTCGCACCGATGAGCCTAGGATCGTAGGACACCACCACTAAGTTATGCAGCGGATGCACATACTCCACATGACCTGGAATTTCGACGACACCACCGAAAGTGAGGCGCACCTCTCCTAAGGCCACCGGCACCGTGTTGCGATCGGCAACTAGCAGACCGCGCGCGGCATCAATGATCACGCCTGTTCCTTGATAACTCGCCTGCACGACACCGGACACGGCGTACGGAATTTGAAAATCGACGCTGACTAATGAAGGCGCCAACGCATCTGCACGGGGATCGCCGCTCGGCGAGTAGCTGGCGGTGGCAGGCTGCAAGGGAATCGCGGCCGGTCCCGAAGCCAACGAGTGGCAGGGCCAATAGCCCAGTGCATCATCGCGGTGACACCGCTGCAGGGGATACCACTGCCGATCCATGCGCATCACCCGCGTCTGTATTCGACGCGGCTCTTCTAAGGTAATAAAGCGCACCGTTGCGCGCGCCCCATCCGCCAAAGAATCCAAGGTTCCCTCGAAGTCATCCAGCGTCACCACGGCCTTGCCATTCACTGACGTCAGCACCGCCCCTCTCGGGACTCCGGCCGATCCGAGCGCATAACCGGGACTCGCCACAAACACCCCGCGAATAGGGACATTAAAATGGCGAGCTTCTTGATAAGACAGCGCATGAACCACCGCCGCACCAAACTCGATGTACTCCGCCGGTGTAATCGCATGCAAGTCAGTAACCGGCACCCTCAACGAAAGTGCTTTGCCGCCACGCAACACATCGAGTGTGACCGACTGCTGCACCGCCTCATCAAGCATCGCCTCGAGCGTCAGAAAGTCCGTCACCAGATGACCGTTCATCTGCAGCAAAATATCGCCCGGCTCAATTAGGCCCTCACTCAACGATCCAGGCTGCACTTCGCGCGCCACCAACAAGCCAACCGACTGCGCCTGCGTGTGGCGCACTAGCCGTTCTGTCTCCGCGCTGAGACCGAGCCTACGAAGCTCATCAAACGGAGTGTAGGCAAACAGCACCTGTAAGGTGCCGCGGTTCACAGGTTGACCCGCTTGAATTAAGGACAGCGCGCGCACCACACGATCCAAAGGCAAGTAAAAGCTTGACGCAGCCTGAGACGCCCCGCCAGCATTCAACGCAATGGCACGACCCCTAATATCAATGACCGGTGAGCCCGAAGAGCCACCCGAGGTACCAGAGGCTGCTTGATAATAAAATGTATTGAAGTCGTTGTACTTACCGAGACCATACACCGGTGCATCACGATCAAGACGCGCCAGCGTGCCGGCTAAAATAGACAGTTGCTCACCGGCATCATTACCAATCACGCGAATTTCAGTGCCCACCTTGGCGTCTGTTGGTGCAAGCGGAATTTCTTCAGGCACGATGAACTTGAGTTGCGCGGGATCGTACCGATAAATCCCAAAGTCATGCACCGGATCGCGATATACCGGAAATAAAGTGACTTCCTCGCGATTGACGAACACCGCCTGCGCAGTGACCGGGCCTGGCGTGACGACGTGTCGATTGGTGAGAATCAATCCACGCTTCGCATCCACTACAAACCCGGTGGCTTGCGCTGAGGCATTATTCTCAGTATCAAACGCACGTACGGCATCAATCTGAATGGCCACCACCCCGTGCGCCACGCGCTCCAAGGTGCGCGCCCACTCTGTTCGGCTATCGGTCGATGCACCGGCAGGCAATGATGACGCGGGGTGAGCACTGACCGAGGAGCAGAGTGCGCTTACACACAGACATGCGACAACCATCCACGCCATCCACCGGGGTCGATACATCTGGCCACTCACTGCAAGGGGTAACCAAAGGCCGCAGCAAACTGATCGGCAATATCTTTCTGAGCATACTGATGCGCCTGCGTGCCATGGTGTGCGATTTTAATCGCCCCCATTAACGACGCTAAGCGACCGGTCGTGGCCCAGTTAAAGCCGTGGGTCAATCCGTACAAAATACCCGCACGATAGGCATCCCCACAGCCGGTCGGGTCGACGATCTTAGCTGGCGTCACCGAAGGGATCTGAAGGGTTTCATCTTTTAAATACACCGTAGATCCCTGGCCACCTTGCGTCACCACATAAGCGCGACATTTCGCGGCAATCTCAGGCGGACTTAAGCCGGTCCGCTCTTGCAGCAACTGCCCCTCGTAATCATTGACGATGACCCATGCCGCTTGCTCGATGAAGGCCAATAAATCTGCGCCATCAAACATCGGCAGCCCTTGACCTGGGTCAAAAACGAAAGGAATACCCGCGGCATGAAATTGGCCTGCGTGCTGAAGCATCGCCTCACGGCTATCAGGTCCCACTAAGCCCAGGGTAATCCCCGCATCGGTTGGCACGGATAAGGTACCGGCGTACTGCATTGCACCGGGATGAAAAGCGGTGATTTGATTGTCATCCAGATCGGTCGTAATAAAAGCCTGCGCCGTATAGGTCTCAGGGATCACCTTGACGTACTGGGTGGATAAGCCTTTCTGAGTCATCCAACGCGCATAGGGCTCGAAGTCGTCACCGACCGTGGCCAGCACCACGCTGTCTTGGCCTAATAATTTTAAGTTGTAGGCGATATTCCCCGCGACGCCACCGTAGTTACGACGCAGCTGCGGCACTAGGAAGGACACCGACAGCATATGAATGCGATCAGGAAGGATGTGTTCTTTGAAGCGTCCATCAAAGACCATCACGGTATCAAAGGCAAGCGAACCACAAATCAGTACAGTCATCAGCGCAGCGCTCCAAGGAAAACAAACACGATACCGGGGAGGCACCACGGCCGCCAGCGGCTCCGTGCGGGTGGAACGACGCTTAGCGCGCGGTCAATGACTCGACAGGACGCACGCCCAATCGAGGACTAACACCGCAAAGGACACGAGCACCGCCGCCGAACCCAGATCTTTGGCCAAACCCGACAAGGCATGCGACTCGGGCCCAATCCGGTCGATAGCGGCTTCAATGCCACTGTTGAGTAACTCAACAATCAGAATCAACAGCATGGGACTCACGAGCAGTACCCGCTCCACACCCGTCGCACCCAACCATAAGCCTAAGGGGATGATGCCCAGCGCTAGGATGCATTCTTGGCGAAACGCGGCTTCCTCCCGCCAACAAGCCCGCAAGCCACGTGCCGAGTGACCCAAGGCGCGAATCAGGCGACGTAGACCCGTCGGCCGATCGCCACTGCGAATCGACGGCTGTTGAATGGAGTGAAGCTCAGTCACGGGAAGAATCACCTGCGCACATGCGGCACCGTCGGGTAGGTGGCTATAGTAGCGAATAGGCTATGCCGCAGGGGCCCATCAGGCGCTTGTTGACGACAACGCGCACCACCGACCGACCACACCACGCGCTCGGCCAACGTGCTGACTGAACAGCCATTCAAGCGTGTTGCGCTCCACCGACACACGCCCCCACAGGACAAAAATACACATTTATCCTATTGATTTATAAGAAATTAATAAATAAAGATCCGCCATCTTGATTCCAACACGGGCTTGCGCGACACTCTCGCCATTGGGGTGCGATCTCAGGATCAGTTGAGTCAGCGTTCAATCGACACGGACGTCGAGCGCCCCTCAGACGAATGAAAAGTTATATATTTCAAGGGATTAAACAATGAATTCCAGCAACCAAAAGCTGAGCTTGGCGATCACCACCATCCTCGGTGGCTGCACCGCCGGACTGGCGATGGCCGACACAGCCGCCAATCTGGACGCCATCCAAGAAATCACGGTCACGGCCCAGCGCCGGTCGGAGAACATGCAGGACGTGCCAATCACCATCCAGGCACTGACCGGCAAGACGCTGACCGAACTGAACTCCACCACTTTTGACGACTTCGCCAAGTACCTGCCTAACGTCAACTCAGCGAGCAACGGGCCAGGCCAAGGCGTGATCTTCATGCGCGGGCTCGCCACCTCAAGCTTAGCCACGCAAGGTTCGAGCGGCATCGGCAGCTTCCCGAACGTCGCGGTTTATCTCGACGACCAGTCCGGTCAATTACCCGGGCGCAACCTTGACGTCTACGCAGCCGACATCGAACGCATTGAGGTATTGGAAGGTCCACAGGGCACCCTGTTCGGTGCCGGTGCACAAGCGGGTGTACTCCGCTACATCACCAACAAGCCCAAGCTTAATGTCACAGAAGGCGCCATTAACGCGGGCTATAGCACCACCGCCCACGGCGATCCAAGCACTAACGTAGATGCCACTCTGAACCTGCCGCTGATCGATGACACGCTGGCAGTCCGCGCCGTGATCTACAACGAGGCGCGTGGTGGTTACATCAATAATGTCCCAGGGACTTTCTCACGACTGAATACAGACATCGGCATTCACTATGCCGGCTATCCGGCCGTCAATGGCGCGTGCCCTGATAACAAACCCAATAACGGTTTCTGCGTACCCCCCGGCAGTCCGTCGATCAACAACTCCAATTTGGTCGGCAATGCCATTAACCCTGTGACTTATCAGGGCATCCGAGTGGGCGCCCTGCTGAAATTCAATGACGATTGGGACGCCTTGCTGGTGCAGTCCTATCAGCAAATGCATTCAAGCGGGGTTTTCTATATCACCCCACAAAGCTCCGCGGGTGAGCCGTTGCCGGATCTGTCGGTTCAGCTCTATAACCCGTCCTACAACAATGACTCCTTCGAAAACACGGCCTTGACTGTCAATGGCAAGGTGGGTGATCTGAAGCTCGTGTACTCCGGCAGCTACATGGTGCGCAACATCGCGAGCCAAGGCGATTACACCAACTACGCACGCGGCGTCTACGCAGATTACTACCAGTGCACATACGAGGGCCAAGTCGGTCACGGGAATGGGTCAAATCCACCGGCCGGTCCTTCTACATGCTATTCGCCAAGTGCTTATTGGAAAGAAACAGATCGCGCCACGCACAACAGCCAAGAACTGCGTTTATCGACACCCGACGATTGGCGCTTGCGCGGCATCGGTGGCTTTTTCTGGGAAAACTACTCAGTCGCCGAGAACATCGACTGGAGCTACAAGACTGCACCGGGCTTTACTAATATTGGTCCCGCCCCTGGCGCCCAAGTGCGCAATCCTAATATTCGTGGGGACAACGTGTCGTTTTTCGATGACGTCAACCGTGGCTACACACAAAAAGCGATCTTTGGTTCGATGGACTATGACCTGATCCCCAAAGTACTCACCGCGACCTTCGGCACCCGCTACTACCGAATCGAGACTAACGCCGCGGGCAGCTCAGTCACTAGCTTCTACTGCTATAACGCGGGACCTGCCCCTTGCGCCTATAACGGACCTGCGAGCAACGATCTGAGCGCGCAGAAGCTCGACATCACCTACAAAGGCTTCAAGAGCCGAGCGAACCTCACGTGGCGTCCTGTGGAGGATGTGATGCTCTACTACACTTGGTCGCAAGGGTTTAGACCGGGTGGATTCAATCGCGGCTCGCATCTCATCGACCACACCGGTGACGCAGCGGTGAACGGCTACGCCTACACTTACCAAACACCCTCAGCCTACGCACCAGACACCTTGATCAACAATGAGGTGGGTTGGAAAACGCAGTGGCTAGATCACCGCCTTGAAGTGAACGGTGCGGCGTACCAAGAGGTCTGGAAGGATGTGCAGGTGCAGCTTTTCCAATCCTGCTGCTATGGCAACTTAAGTTTCGTGGTGAATGGACCGAACTACACCGTCAAAGGCCTTGAGACGGAAGTGATTGCACGTCCGATACGCGCACTCACTATCACAGCGTCAGCCTCATGGAACAGCAGCAATTTAACTAACTCGCCAACGCTGCTTCAGCCTAATGGCGACCCGATCCAAATCCCAGGCCAGTCGGCATATGGCCAATTGCACACGCCGCTCGCGCAATCACCACCGTTCCAAGGTGCACTACGCGTGCGCTATGAGTTTGAACTCGGCACCTATCAAGCCTTCTGGCAAGTAGGTGCCACCCATCAGGCGCATGCTTATTCCGCCACAGGTAACATCCAGACTTATGAAGAGGCGGGTTTCTCTACCTACGACGCCTCAGTGGGCGTATCCAAAGATGCGTGGTCGGCACAACTCTTTGGCCAAAACCTCACCGACACGCGCGCAAACTTATTTGAGAACGGCAATCAGTTCATCACTGCAGAGACCATCAGTCGTCCGCGCGTGCTGGGCTTGCGGTTCGGCTATAAGTTCTAAGACACCGCCACATGCTGCAACCGGCGCATCATCCTGCGCCCGGTTGCAGCACGCGTCATCAGTACAGTGGTCACCGACTCACTGAACATTTAAAAAAATTATCACTGCGTGACACAGCGCAAGGACGCTTGGCTATGAAGCGGATCACCTGGACACTCCTCCTACTAGTCACCTTAGTATCCTTAGCGGCTCGCGCCCAGTCAGTCGGTGAACTCTCTCCCATCACCACCGCCTCCTATCCTGAAGGCCCGGTGTGGTTTGAGGGGCGCCTGCTGTATGTTGAATACCCCAGTGGAGGCGTCAAATCATGGGATGGCGCCCAACGCACGACGTTCTGGAACAACACCGGCTGTGGAGCCAGTGGTCTGATTGAGTACCGCCATCATCTGTTGGTGGCGTGTTATGACGCCAATTCCCTCGTCGAATTAGACAGCAAAGGCCATGAAGTCGGTACATTCACACGAGACGCCAAAGGACAGCCTTTCATAGGACCCAATGACTTTACGCCCGATGGCAAAGGCGGAATTTACATCACCGCTTCGGGTGCCTACGAGGTTTCGGCCCCTATCACAGGCGCTGTGCTGCACTTATCAGCCGATAGCCAATCGCTCGTGTCACTGGCGGATACCATTCACTTTCCGAACGGGCTGACCGTCGATGCCAGTGGCCAGCAGCTATTGGTCGCCGAGATGCTCGCGGGACGCATCTTGTCTTTTCCTATTCAAAGCGACGGCTCACTGGGGCCGCGCCACGTATGGGCGCGCCTGCAAGATATCATCGCGCCCACCCCGGGGGCTGATGCCTACAACGGACCCGATGGTTTTAAATTAGGCCCCGATGGCAACTATTACATGGCCCAAAACGGCTCAGGCCGTGTGCTCGTGGTAAACCAGAACCGCCAACTGGTGCGCACCCTCAGCGTGCCCACTCCTTATGTGACCAACATCGGCTTTGGCCCGGTAGGTGCCAACACGCTCTACATCACCGGTACATTTGATCAATGGAATGCACCGTACCCGGGCGTCGTATATCTGTGGACTCAACCATAGCGCGCGCGCAGAGTCGCCAGTCGTTGTTCCCACGGGCGCTCGCGCTCACACCATGCAGCGAGTTGTAGTAGGCGCCCGTCCTCACCCAGTGGCGCCGCGAATTGCACGCCGATCGGCAAGCGACTGGCTGACATGCCCAGTGGCAACGATATCGCCGGCTGCCCGGTGACATTAAAAAGCTCGGTATAAGGCGCAAAGCGATAGGACTGCTCGTTCCAACGGTCTAAGTTGAAAGCCTCCGTGCGCCCATCGATCTCACCGCTCTTAGGTGGCAATGACGCGGTCGTCGGCAACAACAACACATCGATGGATTCAAATGCCCTCGCCATCTCGCGAGTCGCCTGACTCATGAGCCGTCGCGCCTTTACATAGTCCACCGCGGTCGCCCGACGACCCACCAAAAGGCAGGCGCGCGTTAAGGCCTCGAGTTCGGCAGGCAGCGGAGCACGACCGACTCGTGCGGTCCAATCATCTATTTCTTCTGCGATGGCAGTCATCCAAATCACCCCCGCCTGCTCGCCGATATCCGTCGCCGCTGGATAGTGAAAAGGCTGCACACGATGTCCCGCGCGCGCGAGCCACGTGGCCACCTCCTCCACCACTGCGCCGATCTCATCCTGTGGCTGACTGCCGCCGGGTGATGCCATAGCAAGACCGATCCGTAACGGATGCAATGACGCATTCAATACCTGCCGAAAAGAGGTTGTCGGCCGAGCCAAAGGCTGACGCGTCCCCCACTCAGGACCCACCGTGAGATCCAACATCAGTGCGCAATCGCGCACCGATCGAGTCAACACATGATCTGAATTAAAGCCGCCGGCCAGCTCATCAAAGTGAGGCCCTACAGGCACCCAACCTCGACTGGGTTTAAGGCCCACCAACCCGCAACAGGCGGCGGGGACTCGAATCGATCCACCCGACTCGGTGCCATGCGCCATCGGCACCATCCCTGAGGCGACCGCCGCGGCCGCACCCCCACTCGAGCCACCGGGGCTTCGGGTGAGATCCCACGGATTCAAGGTCGGTCCCCGCCAAGTGGGCTCGGTCACAAACTCGCCCGCCCACTCCGGCGTGTTGGTCCGCCCTAAGATCGCAAGCCCAGCCGCCCGCCAACGGCTCGCCAGTGGCGCGTCTTGGGTCGCCGGCGGCACATCCGCTAACCACCGACACGATGCCGTCAGCGGGAGTCCGGCCACCTCCACATTCATGTCCTTAGCCAAAAAGGGCACCCCTGGCAGGGCACAGTCGTGAGACACCTGCTGGGCGCTGGTGCGTGCAGCCGTAAAATCCTCGATCACCACCGCATTGAGGGCGCCATTGATGGCCTGAATCCGCTCAATTGCCGCGTCCACGAGCTCGATCGGCTGCACCTGCCCCTCTTTTACGAGGCGGGCAAGCGCCGTGGCATCGTGAGACGTGTATTCTTGTGGCTTCATCATCCCCTCCTAGTCTGCTCAATTTTTATAAAGCGAGAGCATATCGTGGCAGAGCGTCCCCTGATCGAAAACCGATCGATCGACTATGTACCCATTGCTGAACGACGCGGTAAAGTCTGGCACCTGTGGCCTACGTGGTTTATGGGGGGTGCCCATCTGGCCACGGTGGCGACTGGTTTCGTTGGGATCGCTCTCGGCGGCAATCTCATTTGGATGACCATCGCGGTGATCGCCGGGTGTCTGCTTGGCACCTTCTTTATGGCATTTCACTCGACACAAGGCCCACAATTGGGTCTGCCACAGATGATTCAATCACGGCCGCAATTTGGCTATGTGGGTGCGCTTCTGGTGTGGGGCGTGGCGCTGTTTATCTTCATCGGCTTTAATGCGTTCAACCAAGTTCTCGCCGCGGATACCCTGCGGACGCTCTACAACACAGATTCATACATCACGATTCCAGCCCTCGGCATTCTCGCCGCGGTGTTAGCGGTGATGGGTTATGACTGGATCCATCGTACCCAGCGGGTGCTGACCTATATTTTGTTGGCAGGTCTCGTGATCATGAGCGTGGCTGCCTGCCGAGTGCATTTTCCTGCTGCACAAACCAATCTCGCTGACTTTAGACTCGTGCCATTTTTAACGCAGCTGTTTGCATCAGCCGCTTACCAGTTATCGTGGTCCATCTACGTTTCGGATTACTCACGCTATCTACCGAAAAACGTCAGTGTCAAATCCTCCTTCGGCTGGACCTTCTTAGGCGCCATGTTAGGTGGCGTGTGGACCATGCTGGTAGGCACTTTCGCGGCGGCGATGTTCCCAACGCTCGATCTGACGCCGGCGCTGAAGATGGCCGCAGACAGTATGCTGCCGGGCTCGGGCACTGCACTATTGCTTGTGTCGCTACTGGGTCTGGTGACTATCACGACCCTGAATTTCTATGGCGCATCCCTCACCATGCTGAGCGTTGCGGATTCCCTGAAGTCAATTAAAGCCACTACCGGCAAACGCACTGCCGCCATCGCCGTGTCTTGGGTGATTGCGACATCGATCGCCCTGATGGCGTCCAAGGACTTCGCCAAAGACTTTGGTGAATTCTTAGCGATCCTGTTGTATCTATTCACGCCGTGGACCGCCATTAATCTGGTTGATTTTTATGTGGTGCGACGCGGCCACTATTCAGTCCGAGAAATCTTTAATCCAAACGGCCTATATGGTCGCTGGAATTGGCGCGGCTTGGTCGCCTACGGTGTGGGCTTTGTGTCGATGATTCCGTTTTTCAGCACTGGCGTATACCGTGGACCGGTCGCTGAGGCCTTAGGCGGTGCGGATCTCGCCATGCTGGTGGGCTTACCGGTATCCACTGTGGTCTATCTGCTCGCCTGTCGCAGCATGGATGTGGCCGCTGAAATCAAGGCCGCCACCGCGGCCGATGTGGGCCTTGATCCCGATGCCTAAACACGTCCGCTAGCGCTGCTTAGTCTGCCAATGAGGCGCTTCATAGAAAGGCACCTCAGCGCGGGGCAGCAAGGCCTTGCCTCGAATATGATCGGCGGCTTTCTCTGCCAACATGATGGTGGGCGCATTTAAGTTGCCGTTAGTGATCGACGGCATGATGGACGAGTCCACCACCCGAAGACCTTCCACGCCAAAAACGCGCGTGTCCGCATCCACCACAGCCATCGGATCAGTCGCTGCCCCCATTTTGCACGAACAGGAGGGATGGTAGGCACTCTCCACTTTCTCACGAACGAAAGCATCTATCTGTTCATCGCCGATGACATCCGCCCCCGGCGCAATCTCACGACCCCTATAACGATCGAATGCCGGTTGCGAAAAAATCTCACGCGTCAACCGCACGGCCGCTCTAAATTCGGCCTGATCATCGGCATGAGTCAGATAATTAAACTGCACTTTCGGCTTATCAGCAGCGTTGTTTGAAGCCAGACGCACCCAACCGCGACTCTTAGATCGCATCGGCCCAACATGCGCCTGAAAACCATGCTCGGTCGCCACGTTGGAGCCGTCGTAACTGACCGCCATTGGCAAGAAATGATATTGGATATCAGGATACTGAATGCCCGCACGACTGCGGATAAAAGCACAGGTCTCAAAATGATTGGTCGCACCAAGGCCACTCTTAAAGAGCAACCATTGTACGCCGATCTTCAATTTAGAAAATGGGTTCATCACCGAATATAACGTGATGGGTTCTTTGCATGCCACTTGAAAGTAGACTTCCAAGTGATCCTGTAAATTCTCACCGACGCCAGGCAACTCATGCACCAGTGGAATCGCGAATTGCTGCAACTCAGCGCCCGCACCTACCCCAGATAATTTCAACAGCTGGGGTGAGGCGATCGAGCCGGCGGAGAGAATCACTTCAGCTGTAGCGCGCACCGTTTTCTCAACCCCATTCACCATCAGCCTAACGCCGACAGCTCGCTTACCCTCAAACACCACCCGGAGCACTCGAGTCTCGGTCCATACCGTGAGGTTAGATCGCGTACGTGCTGGTTTTAGATAGGCATTGGCGGCACTGGCGCGCACACCATTCTCAACGGTCATATCCATAGGCCCAAAGCCTTCTTGCTGAAAGCCGTTAATGTCTTTGGTTCGTGGGTAACCTGCCTGCTCGCCCGCGGCCAACCACGCCGCGTGCAGAGGGTTTTCTTGTGTTCCATAGCAGGTGCCTAAAGGACCATCACCCCCGCGATAGGTGTCACCCCCACTGGCGCGGCGCTCGGCGCGTTTAAAATACGGCAACACATCGCGATAGCCCCATCCCGTGGCGCCTGATTCTTGCCAGCGCTCGAAGTCAAAGGGATTTCCACGTACATACACCATGCCATTGATAGCGGAAGACCCACCAAGTACTTTGCCTCGTGGGGTGTGCATGCGTCGATTATCGAGGCCCGGCTCCGGCTCGGTGTAATAGAACCAATTGAACTGTTCACGGTTCATCGGAATCGCGAGCGCGGATGGCATCTGGATATAAATCGATCGATCCGACCCACCGTATTCCAATAACAAGACCGAGTGCTTGCCATCTTCGGTCAGGCGATTAGCCAACACGCAGCCCGCAGATCCTGCGCCCACAATAATGTAATCAAACGATTGCTCTGACATGGCTCCAGCCCTGCTAGTACGGCGCATCCACGTCGCCTAAAGCGACATAGACACTTTTTAGTTGCGTGTAATGCTCAATAGCTGCGCGGCCGTTTTCACGGCCTAAGCCTGAGCGTTTATGACCCCCGAATGGCAATTCAATCGGGGTGACGTTGTAGGTATTCAGCCAACACGTGCCCGCTTCAAGCTGGGCAATGACCCGATGACCGCGATTTAAATCATTGGTAAATACACCGGCCGACAAGCCAAACTCAGTGGCATTGGCTCGACGGATAACCTCTTCCTCGGTATCAAACTCAAGCACGGACATGACCGGGCCAAATATCTCTTCTTGCACGATGCGCATGTCATCATGACAACCATCGAATATGGTTGGCGACACAAAGTAACCCTTTGCTAGATCACCGCTCATCAGACGCTCGCCACCGATCACGACCCGGGCGCCCTCGGCCCGACCCTGAGCGATGAACGACAGCACCTTGTTCATATGCGCTTCTGAAATTAACGCACCGACCTGGGTCGTCGGGTCTAGGGGATTACCTACCTTCATGACCGCGACCCGCGCCTTTAAGCGCTTTAAAAATTCTGCTTTGATACTTGTATGTACAAAGACACGCGTGCCATTCGAGCACACCTCGCCGCTCGAGTAGAAGTTAGCCAGCAGTGCGCCACTGACTGCGTTATCTAACTTGGCATCCTCAAAAATAATCAGCGGTGACTTGCCACCCAACTCCAACGTCACGTACTTCAGTGTATCCGCCGCATCCGCCATCACCGCCTTACCGGTACTGACTGCACCGGTAAGTGATATTTTACGAATCGACGGATGTTTGGTCAGCAAACGACCCGTGTCGCGATCACCTTGAATCACCTGAAACACACCCTCGGGTAAACCCGCATCGGCATACGCCTTCGCTAACTCAACAGCTGACAGGGGCGTCAGATCCGCTGGCTTAAAGAGCATTGCATTGCCACAGGCCAGCGCCGGGGCTGATTTCCAACAAGCGATTTGAATCGGATAATTCCACGCGCCAATGCCTGCCACGACACCCAGCGGCTCACGCCGGGTATAGCCGAAAGCCCCCGGACCTAAATCGATGTGTTCACCGGCGATCGAGGCGGCCAGTCCCCCGTAATACTCTAGACAATCGGCACCGGAGAGCACATCCACCGCACGCGTCTCTTGAATGGGCTTGCCTGTATCGCGGCTTTCAAGCTCAGCAATAAGTTCGTTGCGGGCTCGCAAAATATCCGCCGTCTTACGTAAAATACGGCCACGCTCAGTACCTGTCATGGCGGCCCAACGACGCTGACCCACAATCGCCCGTTCGACTGCCGCGTTGACTTCATCTGGCCCATCAATTGCAAGCTCCGCCAACAACTCGCCCGTCGCCGGATTAAAAGTCTTAAAAACGCTTAGCGAGTCTCTAGGTAATGAAAGAGACGACGCGCTGGCCTGCCCCGCAGATGCCGATGAACGCTCTAGCAAGCGGCCTTCCACGAAGGCCGTCAGCAACGCGCGCGCCCCTTCGCTGTCGGCTTCTTGCCAATTCGATAATGCCGCTCGTAGCCATACCCCATCGATCATCGCCGCAATCATCGCGGCCAACGCGGTCGCCTGATCGGCTGGCAATAATTGTTTGAGCGCGTGCGTTAAGTTGGAGAGCATCCGCCGTTGGTACGCGATCTGCACGCGCTTCAATCGATCCACATGCAGCAGCTGCCCCCAAAAGGCGAGCCAGGCATTGCCGGAGCGTTGATTGAATTCTTCCGGGGCTAGGCTGGCATCAATGATCGCCTGAATGCGTGCCCGCGGTGTGTGCGCTTGCCGAAGCTTCGCTCGCACACTGTCGCGCACGCGCCGACTGAGACGCCGAAACGCCGCTTCTAACAAGCCATCTTTTTCACCAAAGTAATGCGCGATCAGCCCAGTCGATACACCGGCACGACCGGCGATCTGTACGAGCGTACTGCCCATGAAGCCACGCTCCGCCAGACAATCGATGGCCACCTCGATCAGCTGATCAGGGCGATGCTCCTCTACCCGCTCCGCCGTGGGGAGACCCTCTTTGTTTGACTGCATGTTCAGCATCCTGTTATCCGGCGCTTGATTCGCTGCGCCAATCGCCCTCAGGACAGCCTAAATAGACGCTCTCGGTGTATACGAATTTATTACTAATTAATTATTAATCAATAGTTTATTGATATTCCGGGCATCTATCTGACAGAGGTTGAACGGGCATTCAGCCCGTGTCCCGTATGATGCCGAGGGAGACCTCACTCGGTCAAGTAAAACGTCACAGGTGACTGAGGCGACTCAGACCGCTGAGGATAGACGGTGGCCTAGGATGGCCTTTCAGAGCGACAGCGCCTCGCCATCGGTGAGGGGGATCAGCGTGTGCTGGCTTCAGATTCAGCTGCTGAATCAGCTGGGGTGGCCGCATGCGACGCAAGCGTGCCGATGTGATGGCGGCCCTTGAACCCAAACCATAAGAGACCCGCACCTAAGATCACCCCGATATAGACCAAGGCACCCCATGTGTTGTACCAGGGCGTGCCATAAATCGCTTCGCGCGGCCAGGCCAGATTAATCACCATTCCAGTACCCCACAGCACCGCGACGATATTCACGAACAACCCCCATCGACCCATCGTGAAGTACCCGCCCACGGCGAGATCCTTAGGCGGCCACTCGCCTGTTAATCGCTTTTTGAGCATAGGCCCGGTCACCATCAGATACGCCAGATAAATCATGATCACAGCGATCGACGTCAGTACCGTAAAAATTTGTGGCTGGCCTACGTTGATAATCAAAATGAGGATCGCGATCACACCCACCAAGATCGCAGGAATCAGCGGCGTTTGCGTCTTAGGGTTAACGCGCGCGAGCCGCTCTCCGAAGGGCAAAGCATTGTCGCGCGCCATAGCGAACGTCAGGCGGATGGCCGCCGTGTGCACTGCCAACGAGCACACACTCACCGCCACGACAATGCAGACCAGAAAAACCTTAGCGAGTGGCCCCCACATCACGGATTCCACGATGTACTGTAAACCACCGTCACTGCTGCCAATTTTCGGATCCTGCAGGTCAGGCACCGACAAGATCGCAAACAGCAAGATACCGCCGCCGATCACGAATGACGCTAACACGGCACGCAAAATCGCTTTAGGTGCTGTGCGCCGCGGCTCCAGCGTCTCCTCGCCCAATGAACTGGCGGTATCGAACCCATACATCACATAACCGGATGCGAGCGATGCCACCAGAAAGGCGCTAAAAAATCCGCCACTGGCTCCGGCGCCATAACCATGGGTGGTTAAAAACACCTCCGGCCCGCGCACACTGTGCAGCGCCAAAATGATCAAAATCAAACACGCTGCAATCAGTTCAATAAAAACGCCGGAACTATTAATCATGGCCATCAACTGCACACCGAGCGCATTAATAATGGTCGTTAATAGAATGAGAATGGAGCCTAGAATCACTGCATTTTCAGCGAAATCATACGGGCCACTGCCATCCCCAATGATTTGAAAGCCCCCCCAAAATCGCGGCAAATTCATCTGCAAGGCAAGTACGGTGGCGGACAGGCTCACCACCGACGCAGTCAGCATCAACCAACCCGATGACCAACCCACAAAACGACTACCGAGTAACTTTGACCAGTTATACACCGACCCCGCCAGCGGATATTTGGCGGCCAGCTCCATAAAGCACAGCGCTACTGCCAACTGACCCACCAGCACCATCGGCCAAGACCATAAATAAGCGGGCCCTGCGGTGTGATAACCAAAGTAGAACAGCTGGAAAGTTCCCGTAAGGATTGAGATATAGCTCACGCCGGCAGCAAAGCTACCGAATGCACCAATGCTGCGATCGAGTGACTGCCGGTAGCCGAAGTGCTCCAAGCCGCCGTCGCTTCGTCCAGATGATGTGTGCTTTGCCATACCCGCTGCCCTCTCGCCATCAGCCGCGTGGCGCACGCTGCGCCTGATCTTTGCCGCAAGATCAACCTTAGCATAGCAAGTGACCGCCGCCGGGCATTAAGCCCTCACAGGGCATTTGGACGACCGGATAGGGACTGTCGGGAGTCACTGGGGCGCTGGCGACGCCCAATGGCGCGCCGAAACAAGCCAATGACGCAAACTGATCAGTACGAGCAAGGCCAGCTGACCATACTGGCTGCATCAGTAGGAGTGGCCCATGGATGAGACTCAAAGCAGCCACCGCGGTAATCGCGGCGGCGGACGCGAAGCAAAGCGCGCTGCACGCGCCGCGCGCTCTTCGGTCACCATTCCCTACATCACCCGTAAGATCCCTTACTTCGAGGTGCTTGACGAAGAGGGCCTGACCACCATAGAGAATAATGCCGAGATCATTCTCGAAGAGATCGGTATCGACTTTAGAGACGACCCAGAAGCACTCGAATTATGGAAAGCGGCGGGTGCCGATGTACAAGGTGAACGTGTGCACTTCCCTAAGGGCATGTGCCGACAGCTGGTGCAACACAATGCCCCTCGAGAGTTCACCCAGCATGCGCGAAACCCAGCGCGCTCGGTGCAGATCGGCGGCAAGAACACCGTGTTCGCCCCCGCCTACGGTTCTCCTTTTATTCGAAGCCTCGATGAAGGCCGACGCTACGGGCGCATCGAGGATTTCCAAAATTTTGTAAAGCTCGCTTACATGGCCCCCGCCATCCACCACTCCGGCGGCACCATCTGTGAGCCAGTGGATTTGCCTGTCAACAAACGCCACTTCGACATGGTCTACAGCCATATCAAATACAGCGATAAGGCGTTCATGGGCTCAGTCACCGCCCCCGAGCGCGCAGAAGACACGGTGGCTATGGCTAAAATTGCTTTTGGTGACGATTATCTTGATCCCATCAGTGGCCGGCCGAAGACCATGGTGGTAAGTCTCATTAATGCGAACTCGCCGATGACCTTCGATGCCACCATGCTCGGTGCCCTTAAGGTGTATGCGCGCGCGAACCAAGCGACCATCGTCACCCCGTTTATTTTGGCCGGCGCCATGTCGCCCGTGACGGTCGCTGGCACCGCCGCACAAACTCTCGCCGAATCTCTGGCGGGCATGGCCTTTGCGCAACTGGTCAATCCCGGCGCCCCGGTGATTTTTGGAAGCTTTGCGGCGTCCGTGTCTATGCAATCCGGGGCACCCACCTTCGGCACACCCGAACCCGCTTTGGTACTTTATGTGATGGCAGCGCTCGCCCGCCGCTTAGGCGTGCCCTTTCGCTCAGGGGGTGGCTTGTGCGGCTCAAAGATCCCGGATGCGCAAGCGGCGTTTGAGTCGGCGCAAACCCTGCTTCCCGCCTGCCTCGCAGGCGTCAACTTTATGCTGCACACGGCGGGTTGGCTGGAAGGCGGCCTGACCATGGGCTATGAAAAGTTCGTCATGGATGCGGATCAAGCCGGCATGATGCAAACCCTGTTGGCCGGCGTGGATATGTCGCCGAATGGTCAAGCGATGGACGCGCTTCGTGAAGTGGGCCCTGGCAAGCACTTCTTAGGCTGCGCGCACACCCAAACGAATTTTGAGACGGCGTTCTATCGCTCGCCACTCACCGACAACAACAGTTTTGAGCAGTGGGAAGCGGAAGGCGCATCCGACATGGCCAAGCGCGCCAATCTCTATTGGAAAAAGCAGCTCATGGAATATGAGGCACCCGCCTTGGATCCTGCCATCGATGAAGCACTGGTGGCGTACATGACCCAGCGTAAGAACTCATTCCCTGACATGAACTACTAATAAGGGCGCAGCCGCGCTTTAAGCAACGGTGTGATGCGAAGGAATGATCGCTTGTTAGGCCGAGATGCTTTGCATGATCGGCTGAGAGGGATACAACACCGGCGCGGCACCAAACCAATGCAGTTCGCCGGCCATAGCGGCCACCTCACCGATAACCAGTAGCGCAGGCGCGCACACAGCCTGCTCACGCACCGCCGTAGTCAACTGATTAAGGACCGTCAGTACAACGCGCTGCTCGGGTCGGCCGCCATTTTCAATAATAGCCACAGGGGTACTACCCGCACGCCCTCGCACCAGCAACTCGCGCTGTACCCGCGCACACTGCGCCACCGCCATGTACAACACCAAGGTGTCGGTCTCAGCCGCCAAGGACGCCCAATCGGTGTCATCGGCCGAACCACGACAATGGGCCGTCGCGAAACGGATACTACGCGCCACATTGCGATGGGTCAGGGGCAAGCCCGCCTGCGCCGCACAGGCAAGAGCAGCGGTTACCCCAGGCACCACTGAATATCGGATACCCGCCGCACGCAGACACAGCAGCTCTTCACCGCCGCGACCAAAAATAAAGGGATCGCCCCCCTTCAAGCGCACCACGTGCAAACCCTGCGTAGCATGATGCACTAACAATCGGTGGATCTCCTCCTGGGTGACTGAGTGCCCACCCCCTTCCTTGCCGACTTCAATCTGCAGTGCATCGCGTCGCGCCATGGCGCGCACTTCGGCGCTCACTAAGCGGTCAACCAAAATAACATCGGCACTTTGCAGCGCCTGCAGACCCGCCAAGGTGAGTAGCCCAGCGCCGCCAGGCCCTGCGCCCACCAAGGTCACATGGCCACTCGACGATCGCGCCTGCCCACTACTGACTCGAGCCGGCTCTAGTGATGCCGCGAGCGCGGCGTCTGCCGCGTCTTCCCGGCCATCACGCACCAACCGCGCGACTTCACCATCCATCCACTGGTCATACAGCACACGCCGCTGCGATGGCATGGGCACCATGGCGGTGACTCGAGATCGCCAACGCGCAAAGAACTGGGCTAAGCGTCCGAGTCCTGCGTCGAGCAACAACTCCACATCGCGACGCACCCGACGAGCCAACATCGGCGCCGTACCCCCGGTCGATACGGCCACCAGCAGCGGTGAGCGATCAATGATCGCCGGCACAATCGCACTGCAGTGAGCAGCATCATCGACCACATTGACGAATTTATGCGCCCGATCGCCCGCCGCGGCCACAGCCGCATTGACCGCGGTGTCATCGGTTGCCGCGACAATAAACCAGGCCTCCTGAAACCACGACGCAACCATCAATGCCTGCACATCGACCGATACCTGAGCCTGTACGTACTGAACGGACCCTGTCGTGAGTGATCCATTCTCAAGCGACAACACGTCAGTGCACTCTGCTGCTAGCGCGGGATGCAGCTCAGATGCCACCACCGTGACACGCGCCCCGGCTTCGAGCAGCGCGCGCACCTTACGCAACGCCACCTCACCACCACCAATCACCGCCACGGTGCGTCCGTGCAGATCTAAAAAGAGCGGAAAATGACGCATAATCTATCTCCGTCACACATGGCTAAATGGCGTAGTCGGGCTCATGCAAACCGCATTCACGTTTCAGACCAAAGAATCGAGTCGCATCAGCCGAGCCCGCCTCGGATAACGGACGTGTCGTGTGCCAATCCCCAATCGACACATAGCCCTGATCCCACAGGGGGTGATAGGGCAAATCATGTTGTTTGAGATAGCGACCTACTTCGCGGTCCGTCCAATCGGCGATCGGCGCTACTTTGAAGCGCCCTTCCTGCACACCGAGAAACGGCACACCTAAGCGACTCGCTGACTGATCACGGCGCAGTCCCGTGAACCAGGTGCGCGAACCAAGCCCCTCAAACACGCGGCGCATCGGCTCGACTTTGTTGATGCGGTTATAAGTATCCAGAGCTGCCATATCCTGTTTCCACAGACGGCCGTAACGCGCCTCCTGCCAAGCGGCACTCAGTTCAGCACGCGCAACATGTAGTCGCAGCTGAAAGCGCTCCTGCAAGTGATCAATAAACTGATAAGTCTCCGGAAACAAATAGCCGGTATCGACTACGACAACCGGTGTGTCAGGCGCTTGCGTGACCAACAGATGCAACATCACCGCCGCCTGCGCCCCGAAGCTCGATGACAAAACCTGTGGCTTCGGTAGATGCTCCAGCGCCCACGCGACGCGCTCTTCGGCACTCAGCTTTTCGAGCGTCGCTGAGGCATCAGCGCGCGCTGCCGCATCACTGAGCCAGTTCGCTTCGATGGCTTGCACAACTGCGCTCATGCCGCAGACACAGCAGGGATCACTACCACACCACTGCGCATACACCAGTCGCCGAAACTCTCAGTCCCCTGTCGCCCTGCTGCCCAGCCAGCAAACAACGGATCTAACGCGGCAAGAATAGTGGTCTCATCAATGTTCTCGCGATACAGCACATTCAAGCGCGCCCCCAAGGCGTCACTGCCAAGCATTAGATTGTAACGTCCAGGCGCTTTACCAATGAGCGCGATCTCCGCCACATACGGGCGTGCACAGCCATTCGGGCAACCGGTAATACGCACGCTCACGGCCTCTCCCGCTAAGCCGTGTCGCACCAATAACTCATCCATACGTGCACTGAAGGCCACGATATAACGCTCTGCCTCCGCCATGGCCAACGGACACGTGGGGAGGGAAACGCACGCCAATGCATCGCGAGCCACGCGGGTGGCTGTCTCGTGAATGTTTAAACCGAAAGTCGACACCAGTGCCGTGACCGCGGCCTTCTCACTCGCTGGAATCTCAGCAAGCACCAGATTCTGGTTCGGCGTCAGCCTCAGCTCACCGAGATTTCGCTCAGCATACGCGCGCAATCCAGCGCACCAGCGTTGCTCCGGGCCATCCATCACGCGGCCACCGGGCACTCTGAGCGTCAGGTGCCAACGCCCATGGGTATCCTCCACCCAGCCGAAGCGATCGCCACGAGTCGTGAAAGTAAAAGGCTTGGGTGCGGCCAGTGGCCCGCCGAGACGGCGCGCGAGCTCCTCTTTAAACCACGGCAATCCCAACTCGTGAATGGTGTACTTCAGGCGCGCGTGTTTACGATTGGTGCGATCACCGAAGTCACGCTGGGTGGTCATGACCGCAGCCGCCACTTCATTCAAACGCTCTTTAGGTAAGTAACCGATGAGATCAGCGAGTCGCGGGAAGGTGGCCGATTCCCCGTGGGTGACACCCAAACCACCCCCCGCCGTGAGGTTAAAACCGATGAGTTGGCTTTTTTCCACGATGGCAATAAAGCCAAGATCCTGCGTGTAAATATCCACGTCATTGTGTGGCGGCAGCACCACCGCAACTTTAAATTTTCTTGGCAGGTAGGTCGGGCCATACAGCGGCTCTTTCTCTACCTCACCGGCGAGCTTTTCACCATCCAACCACACCTCGTGGTAGGCGCGCGTTCGTGGCAACAAATGCTCTGACAACCCGCGCGCAGCGGCGTGGACCTCGGCATGCAGCGCGCTCTCAGCAGGATTAATGCCAGCCATCACATTACGATTCACATCACCACAGGCGGCAATGCAATCAATCGCCACTTGATTCAAGGCCTGAAAACTGTCTTTCAGGTCACGTTTGACCACGCCGTGCACCTGAAAAGCCTGCCGTGTGGTCAGTTTTAAAGTGCCATTACCGAACTCACGAGTCAGCGCATCGAGCGCAAGCCACTGCGTAGGCGTTGCCACGCCGCCCGGCAAACGAGTGCGGATCATAAAACTGTAAGCGGGCTCTAATTTCTGCTGACGACGCTCCTCACGCACATCACGATCATCCTGCTGGTAGCTACCGTGGAATTTTATGAGTTGCGTATCATCCTCAGCGATCGCACCAGTAATAGGATCCGCCAAGCTCTCCACCAGCGTGCCACGCAAGCCACGACTGCGGGTTTTAATTCCTTCGACCGGAGAGAGATCAGCCACGGTGTATTCCTTTAGTAAACATCGCGCAGATAGCGCTTGCCAGCTGCCAGATCAGACAACCAGGCTTCTGCCGCTTCGGCGTCAAGCCCACCCGCCAACTGCCCTACCTCACGCAGCGCAGCGTGCACATCAGAAGCCATGTGAGTGGCATCGCCACACACATACACACTGGCGCCTCCTTCCAGCCACTGCCACAGGTCGACGGCGCGCTCACGCAGGCGATGCTGGACATAAATCTTGCTCGCTTGATCGCGGGAAAAGGCCAAATCCAGACGGTGCAAACGACCGTCCTTCAATGCCTGTTGCCACTCCAATTGATACAGGAACTCGCTATCAAAATGACGCGCACCAAAAAACAGCCATTGCCGGCCGCTGGCGCCTATTTCGGCACGCTCTTGCACAAAGGCTCTGAAGGGTGCCACCCCCGTGCCGGGCCCAATCATGATCACATCGCGGGAAGCATCCGCCGGCAAACGGAAATGCTCATTTCGCTCGATATAGGCGCGTACCACGCCGCCCTCACTGCCGCGACGCCACAGATGGGTGGATGCGGCACCGTCAGTCATCGCAGCCACCGTCAAATGCACTTCGTCGCCCACCGCCTTACGACTGGACGCAATCGAATACAGTCGCGGCGCCAACGGGCGCAACACAGCGAGTAAATCGGCTGCATGCCAAGCCTGTCCGACCAACACCGGAAAGCGCTCGAGCACATCCGCCGCATTGACGCTCGTCATGAAAGACTGCAGGCGCGCGGCGGCATCCGGGGTCTTTTCAAGCAACGCCTTCAACTCTAAGGAACCAGAACGCAGGGCCTGCGCCTCCAGCAAAGGACGCGCCACCCGTGTGATCTCTAGATGCTCCGTGAGCCAATCCTCGAGCAAGCGCTCGTGCTTACCGCGCACCACCTGCGCAGGAGAATCCGCCAACTGTGCGGTGACGCGCGCCACCACCGCTGATGGATTCAGTGGCCAGACACCGAGTGAATCGCCTGGCTCATAGGCAAAGTCAGCGCCCCCCTCTAATTCATAGTGCAGCACGGCGCGGCCCGCTTGACTTGCCACAATCGACTGCGCTGTCAATATCGGCACCTCGCGCGGCGTATCCCGCTCCGCCTGACGCGTCGTGAGGGACATCCCGCTGACCTGCGGCTGAGCGACCCCGGCCCCCGCCACCGGCGCCGGAACCGCCGCGACGACGGCATCGAGCCACCCCTCCGCCTCATCGGCGTATTCGACGTCCGCATCCACTCGCTCCAGCAGACGGATCCCACCCAACACCGCCAAGCGCTCATCAAGAAAACGGCCTGCCTCGCAGAATTTGGGGTAGCTCGAGTCACCGAGCCCAAAAATGGCAAAGGGCGTTTGAGAAAGCTTTGGCGCCTTACGACCACTCAGTAATTCCCAAAGACCCCGCGCTTCATCCGGCGGGTCTCCATCACCCTGTGTGCTCGCGACCACCAGCAGCGATCGTGCTGCCGTCAGTTGTTTACTGGTCACATCGGCCGATGACACCAGACGCACTATATGACCTGCGCTGACCAGTCGTTCACGCAGGCGTTCACCCAGACGGCGGGCATTGCCAGTCTGCGAGGCCGTCAGCACCAGGAGCGCGTCCGCCGCCGGTGCGGCCGCCCCGCTGCCCACGGGAGCCCCTTGGGCCCGAGCGGCCAGATAGCCAGAAGCCCACCACAGCGCGGCGGGTGATTGATGGGCTGCCCATTGCTCCAGCCCTTGGCGGGCATCGGGGTCTAATGGCGCGGCCGCCGAGGCTGGATGATCGGACATAGGGCGGGCATGCTAGGGCCTGACTGGACCTCAAGAAAGCGCTTTATTGTTATGGATCCATAACGGAGCGTTGCATAGGCGAAAAATAGGCCTCAACGCCACATGACGAACGCCCTCAAACGGAAGCCGGGACGCTCCCACACAGGGCATTCCTGACCGACCTGTAGGTAGACACCGCAGGCGGGTGGTGCAACCCCCACCAACCATGCACACTGCCCCAATGAGTAAATCTCGCCAGTGGGCACCGGCACTGATGGAAGCCCACCGCGCAGGTCTCTTTCATCAACGCCAATGGCTCCCTAATATCCTGTCCGGCGTGATCGTCGCGGTCGTGGCCTTGCCGCTGGCCATGGCCTTCGCGATCGCCTCCGGCGCCAAGCCCGAACAAGGCATTTACACCTCGATTGTCGCCGGCTTGATGGTCTCCATTTTTGGCGGCAGTCGCCTGCAGATCGCAGGACCCACCGGCGCTTTCATCGTCGTACTCGCCGCCATCACGGCCCACCATGGCATCGACGGGTTACAAATCGCAACGCTGATGGCCGGCATCATGCTGGTGGCCTTAGGCGGCGCTCGCTTAGGTAACATCATTCGCTTCATCCCCTACTCGGTGATCCTCGGTTTTACGGCAGGTATTGGCGTGATCATTTGGGTGGGTCAATGGCCCGCTTTCTTTGGCCTGCCAACACCCCACGCGGAGCACTTTCACCTCAAGCTCTGGCAGGTTGCCCAGTCCCTCCCCGCGCTCGATCTCACCACCACGGCCCTGTCTTTGCTATCCCTGATCGTTCTCCTCGTGGGACCGCAGATACCGGGCATTAAGAAAATTCCGGGGCCCTTAACGGCGCTGGTGGTGGCGACACTGATACAAGCTCAATGCCAGTTTCCAACCGTACAAACTATCGGCTCGGCGTTTGGTGGCATACCCAGTGGTCTACCTGCCTTTCATCTGCCGGCTGTAACCCTCAGTCGCTTAGTTGAACTGATCGGGCCTGCTTTTGCCATTGCCATGCTAGGCGCAATTGAATCACTGCTCTCTGCCGTCATCGCCGATGGCATGGCAGGCACGCAGCATCACTCCAACCAAGAACTCATCGGCCAAGGTCTCGCCAATCTGGCTGCCCCACTGTTTGGTGGATTCGCAGCCACCGGCGCGATCGCGCGCACCGCCACCAATATTCGCAATGGGGCCACCAGCCCACTATCGGGCATCGTGCACTCACTGACGCTGATACTGATCCTGGTGGTGTTAGCGCCGCTCGCCGTACACATTCCGCTGGCGGTTCTAGCGGCAATTTTGTTTGTGGTCGCGTGGAACATGAGTGAGATCCCACACTTTCTGAAGATACTGAGACGCGCTCCCCGCGCCGACGTCCTCATCCTCCTAGTGACCTTCGCCTTGACCGTCTTTGCCGACATCGTGGTAGCGGTCAATATTGGGGTGATCTTAGCGACGATCCACTTCTTAAAGCGAATGGCCGGGAGCGTAGAGGTCAATGAATCCACAGCCGACGAACTAGCGCCTGAACTGGCCGCACTTAACCTACACGCACTACCGCCGGGGGTCCTGGTCTACACGGTGCAAGGGCCTATGTTCTTTGCCGCGGTGGAGGCCTTCGAGAATGCACTCCGAGGCACACATACCGATCCTAAGGTCATGATCATTCGTCTTAAATGGGTTCCATTTATAGACCTCACCGGCCTGCAGACCTTAGAAAATGTCATCGCTAATTTGCAACGACGCCACGTGCGAGTGATGCTGACTGGCGCTAATCCTCGCGTCTATGCAAAGCTGGTTCGCAGCCGACTCATCGACTTGGTGGGCGCCGATAATCATTTCAGTGAGTTTCAGGACGCGATAAAAGTCTGTAGCGACACCACAAGTCACACGAAACACCCCTAACTGGATACGTCTGTCTCGCCGTCGAGCTGCGATCTCTGGTTGAGGTCAGTCGAACGCCACAGATAAAGCGCTAACATCGGTTCACCTTTTGTCTGCATCGCATGACGCTCAAAAGATTTGTGGTGAATCACTGTACCTGGTGACTGCTCACGCCACGGTGCATCCGCGTGCTTCCAAGCCGCGCGCCCTGCGAGGGGTATGTAGAGCTCCTCTGCTTCATGCCGATGCCACGGATAATAGACATCCGGTCCCAACAACAATAAGCCGACTGCTAGCTGCTCAGACGGAATCGGACCCTTGAGCCCTAGCCATTCCGTCCAGCCATAGTTCTCCGCAAAGTGTGTACTGACGGCCGGCGGCTGATAACTCCGTCGCCACTCGAAATGACTCGCCTGCTCGACAATACATCGCACTAGCGGCGCGATCGAATCCGGCGCGAGGGCAGAGAGCATCGGCACATAGCGCATCACAGGCACTGGACTGGAATGAATCTCTCGCAGCGGGGCGCCACCCGGCCAGTCTTTTAAAAACTCTAATAACAGCGGTTCGCCAAGCTCGGTAAGCCAATGGCGCACCTCGGACAGCATGCGATCAATCCCCACGGGGTGTGCCGCAACCGCCATTGCCCGTCTCTGACGACCCTGCGCCATGGCCCGACCGGCACCTAACGCGCCAAGGGCCAGCATCGCATGGAGTAGTGTCCGCCGTGTAATCAACGCCCTAGATCCCTTAAAGACCGCGAACTACGCCCCATGCAGGGGAGTGTACACCGGACGCTCAGAACCCCCTAGGTGTCGATCATTGCCCGCTGCAGTACACTCTAGAGACCTGCACGCGCTCACCGAGGACGTCCCATGACACACCTGACTCGACTCGCCTTGGCAAGCCTATTGTGCAGCGCGTGCTGTCTCTCGAGTTTCGCTCACGATCCAACGACGCATCGGGCCACCTTGAGCGGATCACTCGGTGACATTCAATTCGCAAACTCAGGCGCACCCGCCGCTCAAACGGATTTTTTACGCGGCGTCCTGCTACTGCACAGCTTCGAATTCACAGCAGCCCGGCGCGCCTTTCAGCTCGCTGAAAAAAAAGACCCCCGCTTCGCTATGGCCTATTGGGGCGAAGCACTGAGCTACAACCAACCCATCTGGGGTGAACAAGACTTAAATGGCGCCCGAGTGGCACTTACCCACTTAGCAGCAACAACCGACGCGAGGGTAGCGATGGCACCCACGGCGCGCGAAAAATCCTATCTGGCCGCCGTCGAGGCCTTATACGGCGAAGGTGATAAAACCATCCGCGACGCACGCTTTTGTGCGCACCTGCACGCGCTCGCTGATCAATATCCTAATGATCTTGATGCTAGGGCTTTTTACTCACTCGCCCTGTTGGGATTAAGTGGTTCACATCGTGACATTAAAAACTACATGCAGGCAGCGGCGGAGGCGCAATCGGTACTCGATCGGGCACCCCGTCATCCCGGGGCATTACATTATTTAATTCATGCCTTTGATGACCCTATCCATGCACCCTTAGGGCTAAACGCCGCCCGCTTATACGGCCAAGTCGCCCCTGCCGCTTCTCACGCCCAGCATATGCCCTCACACATTTTCTTTTCACTCGGCCTGTGGGAAGACGCGATCCGTGCGAACGCCGCCTCACTCGACACGGCCAGAAAGCAAGGTGAGGGTGGCTATCACTCGCTACTGTGGCTCGCCTATGCTCATCTACAAAGAAATCAAAAAGAAGCCGCTGCGTCGCTCATTCGGCTTGTGGCCCATGATGTGACCGAGCACGCGGACAAGGATAATCGTCTCCGCTTGGCCTATGCGCGTGCCATGTGGTTAGTTGAAACACAGGGTGAGCCAGGCGTTGAGGCAAACCTCGCAGTGGATTCGACAGGCATCGCGTCCATTAACTACTTTGCTGCCTATGATTTTTCCAATGGCATCACCCAAGCAGCCGCCGGTCACTTGGATGATGGAAAAAAATCCTTAGCGAACTTAAATGCGCGCATCGAGAGCGCACCGCAATATATGAGGGGAATTACCACTGACTGGTACGATACGGTCACCCCCGAGGAGCTGAAACAAGCACAACTGATGGCCCAGGCCCTTGAAGGTACGCTGCGATTTTTTGGGGGTGACCACGCAGGCATCACCCAAGTACAGCAAGCCATCACGGCATCAGATGCATTGGTCTTTGAATATGGTCCACCGTGGTCAGTCAAGCCATTAGAAGAATTATTGGGTGAACTACTCCTCGCTGCCGATCGACACACAGAAGCGGCTGCAGCCTTTGAAAGAACACTCGCTACCTACCCGAATCGGCGCTTGGCTCTAAGAGGTCTCGCGCAAGCCAAAGCGTCCCTTTAATATGGAAGACACCCTGTCGATCCACCCGAACCCACCGGTCTTACACAGTGAGCAGGCACCGCATGCGATTACACCCTAAACGGATCCTCTTATTCTTGGCGCTCCTCTTCTCACTGAGCGCCTTTGGCGGCATGGCGGACACGCCCACCCTTGCCCCAACCCCTGCGATTCGTCAGTCGCTGATCGGCGCGTGGCGCTTGGTCCGTATCGAACGCCTGGGACCCGATGGCCCGATCACGGAGCCTTTTTATCAAGCAGAGTCTGATGGCCTGATCGTATACGATGCCGCTGGCTGGATGAGCGTACAGATCCTCGGTGGTCACCGCCCGGCGCTCGACACCCCAGCCAACCGCATAGCCCCCTCCACCGATCAAAGCCACCAAGCCACTAAAGCGGCACTGCTCGATAGTTACTACGCCTATTTCGGTACATGGCACGTCGATGAGGCGGCCAGCACCGTGACACATCAGATCAGCGGGGCGCTCTATCCGGATGAGATCGGCATGCGCTATGCACAGCACGTCTCCTTTGAAGGCGATCGCATGATATTTAGCATCAGCGATCTTAAGGATGGGAAGCTCATCGTACGGCGAAAAATCTGGCAAAAGGCAGCCCCTTAGCGCCATGAGGCCACCCGGCATACTCAGACACGGCGTCTGAGGCCCATCCTCATAACTAAAAGTGGTCTGAATAGAGATCGGGTCCCCCCTCCGGCATGGATAGGCCACGCAAAAATCTGTCACACTGAGCCCCATGAAAACGCCGCCTGGCCTACAACCACTCATCGACGACGGCATCATTGATGAGGTGATCCGCTCCCTCAAAAGCGGCAAAGAAGCGACCGTCTATCTGGTGCGCGCAGGTACCGAACTACGCTGCGCTAAGGTCTATCGAGACATGGGGCAACGCAGTTTCAAGCAGCGTACCCGCTACCAAGAAGGTCGCAAGGTACGCGGCAGCCGCGAAATGCGGGCGATGAGCAAGAGCACTCGGTACGGTCGCAAAGAACAAGAAGAGAATTGGAAAAACGCCGAAGTGGATGCGCTGTATCAGCTGGCCCACATTGGCCTCCGAGTACCCAAACCGTTCGGCTATTTCTACGATGTATTGGTCATGCAGTTGATCACCACCGAGAACGGTGACCCGGCACCGCGCTTAGGCGAAGTGGATCTGTCACCCGAGCTTGCCCGCGAATATCATCACACCCTGATCCGACAAGTCACTGGCATGCTGAGCTTAGGGCTGATTCATGGCGATTTGTCTGAGTTCAACGTACTGATTGCACCTGACGGTCCAGTCATCATCGATCTGCCACAGGCCGTCAATGCGGCGGGTAATAACAGCGCCTTCGACATGCTGGAGCGGGATGTCAATAACATCCGAAACACCTTAGGGCGCTTTGCACCTGAGCTGTTAGAGACTCGTTACGCTGAGGAAATGTGGGCCCTGTTCAAAGAGGGCGCCTTGCAGGCGGATTCGAAACTCACGGGGGTCTTCGTCAAAGACGAAACCGCGGCCGATGTGAACAGCGTACTCGTGACGATTGAAGATGCCCGTGAAGAAGCCATCCGGCGCGCGTTAGGGCGCTTGGCTATCAGCGAATAGGCAATTCGCGCGCGCTCAGTGGCCAGAGTATGGGGAATAAGGGGTGCGCAAGGGCGGCACCCACCGGCAGTTCATCACGCAGTCCCGGAAACTCCGGCGATGTCACCCACGACCGCGGCGCATGGCGAATGTCATCGCCGATCATGCGCACCGAGAACACGCGCCGCCGGCGACCGGACTCAACCCCGCCGGCTGCATGCAGAGTCAGCATGTTAAAGGCGATAACATCCCCTGGGTTTATTTCCCAACCGATCACGCGATGTTTTTCTGGTTCGGCGTCAATATCGGGTAAGTCCTGAAGGGCCCCCTCCGGAAACCACTTTGCCTCCTTCGACATAAAAGCGCGTGGCATCAACCAGGGTCCTTGATGCGAGCCTGCCACAAACTGCAGCGTGGCTTCGCGGCTGACCGGATCCACTGGAATCCAGAAGCTGACGTTTTGGTGGCCTTCAATGTTGTAGTACGGCTGATCTTGATGCCAAGGTGTCCGCTGGCGCGTACCCGGTTCTTTAGTCAACATGTGATCATGGTAGAGCCGAATCATCTGGCTCTTAGTCAGTGCCGCTGCAATGCCGGATAGTGCCGACTCAAAAATCACGCGACGGTAGGCGTCAATAGTTGACCAGCAGCAAAAATCTTCGATAAAAAGTCCCGGATCATCCGGTGTACTCGCGATCTTGGCGCGCGAACTGGGGCGAGTTAAATTTTGATCGATACCGGCCCGCAGTAAAGCGACCTCAGCCTCCGTTAACACACCCCGCAGACACACCGCCCCATCTGCTGTGAAAGACCTGATCTGTTCATCGGTCACACAAAAAGCGGTCATGCAAACGTCCTGAGGTCAGCCAATCAACTAATAGCCACTCATACGGGCGCCCACTAGCGTGCAGTGACGGTACCACGACGGCCACGACGATCACGCGACTCTGCCTGCACCACGGCCTTAATTGGCGGCAGGGTCACTTCTTTGCTTAAATGGGGATAGGGAGCGGTTTTATGCGGCAAGGCCATAGCATCCACAAAGTGAGCCTGAAACTGTGGTTCTAGGGCCGTCTCTATTTTCTCTACCTGACCGACCATGGTCTCAATCACGGCCCGTGACCGGGAATCCAGAAGCGCAATACGCGCGCCCGTGCCAGCGGCGTTACCTGCAGAGGTCACGTGCGCTAAATCGCAGTCAGGAATCAAGCCTAGGACCATGGCGTACTTCACATCAATGTGGCTGCCAAATGCACCGGCTAAGCGAATACGCTCTACCTGATCAATCCCTAATTTATCCATCAGCAGGCGAATGCCGGCATACAAAGCCGCCTTCGCCAACTGAATGGCGCGAACATCATTCTGGGTGATCAATAGCTGCCGCTCACCCTCATGCAATACATAGGCAAAGGTACGGCCATTAGCGATCACCCGAGGCGTCTGTGCGGCGAGTCCGCCATCCACCACACCATCTTGATTGATGACGCCCGACAAATACAACTCAGCCATCACCTCAATAATGCCGGAACCACACACACCGGTGACCCCGGTCGTGGCAATCACTTCTGCAAAACCAGGTTCGTCGGACCACAGATCGGAACCAATCACCTTAAAGCGAGGTTCACGGGTCAGCGGATCAATGCGCACTCGCTCAATGGCCCCCGGCGCTGCTCGTTGACCGCAGCTGATCTGCGCGCCCTCAAAGGCGGGCCCTGTCGGACTTGAGCATGCCACCAGTCGGTCACGATTACCTAATACGATTTCGGCGTTAGTACCGACATCGACAATTAACGTCAAAGCCTCCGCTAGATCGGGGCGTTCAGCCAATAAAACGCCTGCGGTATCCGCACCCACATGGCCTGCAATACAAGGCAGCACGTAAATACGTGCGCTCGGTGCTAAAGACAATCCTATGTCAGCTGCCGTCACAGTCACTGAGGTATCGACCGCCAATGCAAAAGGCGCACCGCCTAACTCGACCGGATCGATGCCCAACACCAGGTGGTGCATGATCGGATTGCCGACCAAAGTCACCTCAAGAATCGCCTCATGCGGCACATCCGCTGATTTGGCAACCTCAATCGCTAGTTCGCTTAACGCGGTTCTCACCGCCTCGGTCATCTGCGCTGCACCGCCCGGATTCATCATGGAATAAGAGACCCGACTCATCAGGTCCTCACCAAAACGAATTTGTGGATTCATCAACCCAGAGGACGCGACCAACTCACCATTGGTGAGATCGCACAAATGCGCGGCGATCGTGGTCGATCCCACATCCACCGCCATGCCATAGACCTTCTCACGAAAACCCGGCCAGACCGCCACGATGCGTGAACGGTCATGCACCGCGACCGTCACCTTCCACTCCCCCTTCCGCAGAGTGACCTGGAGGGACTGCAGAATAGATAAATCACACTGCAACGCGCTCAACTGCCACTCACGGGCCAACGCGTTCTTTAGACGACGCAAGTCGCCTGACGGATCGTGCATATCAGGCTCGGCTACTTCCACATAGTGGAGCGTGATCAGCGGGTAGAGCTCAATGTCTCTGGCCTCGGCGGCTTTGCGTACCACCTGCTTATGCACCTGACTGGTTTCAGGCACATCGACCACCACATCGCCCTCAACGCGCGCCTGACAAGATAATCGCCGACCTGCCGCTAATATCGTGCGCCGAGCCAGCCGTTCTTCTGCCGCTGTGGCGGCCGACAAGTGGGTACCTGAGGAGCGCACCCCGTGCTTCGCGAACTCCCCTTCGGCAATCAGTACCTGACAGCGCGTACACATCGCTCGGCCGCCACACACCGAGTCAATGTCGACGCCGAGTGTGCGCGCGGCCGACAGCAAGGTCGTGCCCACCGCAAAGCGCCCTCGTTTACCCGACGGCGTGAAGACCACCAGCGCGTCGGTTGCATCTGTCATAGGAGTACTCAATGCATACCTTTAAGCCGGGCGAGCGCGATGACCGCCCTCGCGACGACCACGAGGACCACCCGCCGCCTCAGAACCGGGAGGTGGCACTTCGCGAAACTTCTTAATCCAACGCGCACAATTAGGGTCATGGCCCATCATGACGTCAGCCCCCATGGTGGCCGCGACGATTTCTGGATGCAGCGGATTGGCAATAGCCGAGGTCATCCCCGCCCCAATAGCCATCGTCAGAAACGCGCTGTTGATGCCATTGCGATTCGGCAAGCCAAAGCTCACGTTCGAGGCACCACAGGTGGTGTTGACCTTTAATTCAGTGCGCAGACGGTGCAACAAGGCCATCACCTGAACACCCGCTGAATTGATGGCGCCTATCGGCATCACTAACGGATCGACCACCACATCGGCGGGTGAAATGCCATAGTCCATCGCCCGATGAACAATCTTCTTAGCCACTTCAAAGCGCACATTAGGATCTTCCGAAATGCCCGTCTCATCATTGGAAATGGCTACTACGGCCGCTCCGTACTTCTTGACCAAAGGCATGACACGCTCTAGCTGCTCATCTTCGCCGGTCACGGAATTAACCAACGCTTTGCCCTTATAAACCTTGAGACCTGCTTCAAGCGCCGCTACGATCGAGGAGTCGATGGATAAGGGCATATCAGTGATTGACTGTACCAGCTGAATCGCACGCGCGAGAATCGCGGGCTCATCCGCCAACGGAATGCCTGCATTCACATCCAGCATGTGAGCGCCCGCGGCAATCTGCGCCAGTGCATCCGCCTCTACGCGACTAAAATCACCGGCCGCCATCTCAGCCGCTAGGATCTTTCGTCCGGTGGGATTAATACGCTCACCAATGATCACGAAGGGTCGATTAAAACCAATCACCACCTCGCGGCTACCAGAACTTAAAATTGTGTCAGTCATTATGCATTCCTCTCTGAAATCTGATCACGAGTCGGATACCAAGGTACTCGACCCTTTAATATGCCTGATCGATCCACCATGTCGGCGACCGACTCTTCTTGTCGATAGGCCATCACGTGCACGCCACTGATGCCTTTCATCTCCCGCGCCTGCTGCATCAGCTCAATACAAATATTGCGGCCTTCAAGCGCTTGATCTGACGCGCCGGCCAGTCGCTTAATAAGCGCATCCGGCACATGCATCCCGGGCACATTGTTGCGCATCCATTCGGCACCTTTGGCCGTTTTAAATGGGCCTACGCCCATCAAGATAAATACCTTGCCGAATAGCCCCAAGTCTTCGACCGAACGCATGAAAGTTGCCATGCGCTCAAGGTCATAGACATACTGCGTCTGAATAAATTGTGCACCCGCCGCAATTTTCTTCGCTAGACGTAGAGCGCGATGCTCCAGTGGTGGCACGGTAGGATTCTCAGCCGCTCCTAAGAAAACTTTGGGTGCCAAGGTCAGCTTGCGACCACTCTGAAATCGACTTTCATCACGCATTGAGCGTGCAATTTCCAAGAGCGACAACGAGTCCAGATCAAATACTGGCTTTGACTGCGGGTGATCGCCCGCCTGCACGCCATCACCTGACAGAGACAACATATTGCACACGCCCATGGCAGCAGCACCGAGGATGTCGCCTTGAATAGCAATGCGATTTTTGTCGCGACAAGAGATCTGCATGATCGGCGCATACCCCACGCGAGCCAGCAACGCACATACCGCCACACTGGACATGTGGCAGTTGGCACCTGAGCCGTCGGTTGCATTGATGGCATCTACATAGCCGTCAAACACGCGGGCACGTTGGTACACATCGTCTGCATTGGCAGAATCCGGCGGCGCCAACTCACTGGTGACGGCAAACTCGCCGGCACGCAACACGCGCTCCAAACGTCCGCCAGAAGAATGGCCAGGCAAAATCGCGAAGGGCAGACCGATCGCGGGCTCATCTGGAAATATCATTTCTTGACCTCCGCAACAACTGGGTCTGTTTTCTCACGCACCACACGCAGCCACGAGGAACGACCTTCCAGCCGACGGTCAACCGGCGCCTGTACGACTTTGATCTTATCTAGGCCCCCTTTAATGCGCGTCGCGCCGGCAAAGCCCTCCACCCACACACAGCGCATCTCGGGTTTAACTTCGCAGTGACCATTGGCGCGCACGCCACCACAGGGACCATTGCGAATGTTCTTCGGACAATTCATTGGGCAGGACATGCCGGTCGAGCTCAATACGCACTGACCACACATTTTGCAGTCAAACAGCAGGCCTTTAACTTGACGCTCAACAAAGGCGAATGGACGCTCTAGACGCTGGTAGCCGATCGCACGTAGTAAAGGTGCGGCACGAACCAGAAGTGCTTCTAAGCCGTTATAAAACTGATTCCAGCTGCGGGCGCGACGGATCGACCATAGGCGTACGCTATACATTACTGTGCTTCTCCATCAGTGACAGCCGCTTCTACTGGCGTCACGTTAATATCAATACCCTTAGCGCGAATCAGCCGATCCAAGTCGGCATCTGAGTACTTGCTCTCTAAAATCGCCGCTTCCGCGGCTGCCTCTGCTTGCAGCTCGTCTCCGCACGGTCTCGGTGGGCTCCGCTTCCAGTCCGCAAGGTAGGCATCACTGCTGCCTTTGCCCGCACGCATCGCGGCGCGATCAATGGCCTCTTGGAAGCGGTGAGAGAGCTGCACTTTCGAGGTCTCGCGAGCACGTTTCACAATGACTTGCGCCGGGATATCACGCCACGAGATAACAATGAGCTGCGCCATTTAAACTCCCATTCAACCTAATCGACGTAAGCATTGACAGACCATGCTGATTAAGCCGTGGCCCCTTCGACCCGCACACTCGCCTTGGCTTTGCGTAACCAAGCTTGTAGGCGATTATCTAAGTCGCCATAGCCCGTGTAGCGCTCTTCATAACGAAGCCCCAATTGAGCAGCGATGGCCTCTGCCTGCGTTGACAGTGCAGCGTTCGGCTCCTGCACCAGATACAAAACACGGGTGTAGTGCCTGAAGTACTCAGCCACCAATTCGGGATGGCGATCAATACCCAACGAGCCCACAACCAAACGCTCGAAGTGACGCACCAGAAAATCCGTTAAATAGAAAGTGCCGAGCTCCGCCTCAGCCAACGCGTCAAAAACCGGAGTTGTCGCGTAAAACTCATAGCAATGTGCGCCAGGCAAGCGCTCCACACCCTCCGCCTCCAGCACCCGATCGAGTAGGCCACCGGTCCCGCAGTCGGCGTACGCCACGTAAATGGTCGAGTAGCGGGTCTTAGCAGCCTGGATAGCGGCGGCTACGCTCGCTGGGATTTTATCAGGGGTGTTATGCAGTTCTGGCGGCAAGCATGTGACATCCAATGCCGCCCAATCACTGGCGCGCTTCAGTGCAGTGATTTCGCGCGCCAGTGCCCCGCAAGCGATGACCAGTGTACGGCCCGCGGGATTCATTGTAGTGGGCTCGATTAGCGGGCTGCGCGTCGAGCAGCGATCTTAGTCTTCGCTGTCTCAACGGCGATTGCCGCATCACGACAATAGGCATCTGCGCCAATGGCTTTGCCAAACTCTTCATTCAGCGGCGCGCCACCGACAAGGACGATGAAATTGTCCCGCAACCCTTGTTCTTTCAGGGTATCGATGACCACCTTCATATAGGGCATCGTCGTAGTGAGCAGGGCCGACATGCCTAACATCTCAGGCTTGTGCTCAGCCAAGGCAGCTAAGTATTTTTCAACGGGGTTATTAATACCTAAGTCGATGACTTCGAAGCCTGCACCTTCAAGCATCATGCCGACTAAATTCTTGCCGATGTCGTGGATATCACCCTTCACCGTACCAATCACAATCTTACCAATCGGCTCCACGCCGGTTTCAGCGAGGAGAGGACGTAAGATTTCCATGCCCGCTTTCATGGCGTTAGCCGCCAACAGCACTTCGGGTACGAACAAGATGCCATCACGGAAGTCGATGCCGACAATGCGCATGCCCTCGACCAACGCATCGGTCAGGGTTTTTTCTGCAGACCAGCCGCGCTTTAAAAAGATGTGAGTGGCTTCTTCGACCTCAGAGCGCATGCCGTTATACAAATCATCATGCACCTGCTCGGTCAGCTCCTGATCATTCAGGCTATTAAGATCAAATTCATCGTTCTGATCATCTGCCATGCCATTCTCCCGAGACTTGAACGAGCCGCTCTGCATAGAGCACGGATGTAACTGGTTGGCGATGGTACGGTTTGCCGCTCCACCAAGGTGGTGGGTTAGCGACCGAACCGTGCCATAACGCGACAATTCTCTAACCCAGCGACGATACCGTGCAGCAACCCTCACGCAGGCGCCTAGCGTGACTTTTTTCGCTAAGGGTATGAGTTACATTGATTTACGGACTGGTTAAAAGCATTGCGCGTTCCCCCGTCATGGCCACTGCAGCCAAATCGGTCGAACGTCGCATTTGGACAAGCTGACATCAGCCGCTCACCCGCGGACCATTAACGCCTAGCGCGACGCTCAACGCTCGGTGGGTAGCCAAACTGCTTGCGATAACACTTCGAAAAGTGAGGCGGCGACTGAAAGCCGCAGGCGGTCGTGATGTCCATGATGGGCATGGCGGTTTGCAGCAACAGTTCCCGGGCGCGCTTTAAGCGAAGTTCTAGGTAATATCGTTTGGGAACCTGGCCCAGGTGACGCTTAAACAGGCGTTCAATTTGCCGCCGTGACAGCGCTGTTTGCGTCGCAATCTGTTCTAAAGACAAGGGATTTTCGACATTGGCTTCCATCAACTCGGCCACTTTAATCAGGCTCTGATGAGAGATGCCCACTTGCGCTCGAAGCGGCACGTACTGACGGTCTTTGTCGCTTCTGACCCGCTCGACAATGAACTGCTCTGAGACCCCTTGGGCGATGCCCCCACCCAACTTTTGCTCAATCAGGTGCAGCATCATGTCCAAGGGCGCCACGCCCCCGGAACAGGTGTAACGATTGCGGTCAATGGTAAATAACTGATCCGAAATCAGCACCCGCGGGAACTCTTCGCGTAAAGCCGACAGGTTTTCCCAATGGATAGTCGCCTGATAACGATCCAACAATCCCGCCCGAGCCAACGCATACCCCCCCGTACATAAAGCCCCCAGCGCGATGCGCTGCTCCGACCAACGCCGCAAGGTGGAGAGCAAAGCCGGTGAAACCGCGGCGCGGACGTCGACCCCGCCACAGACAAACAAGACATCCGGCCGCCCCACTTGATCGAGCGCGACCGTTGGTGCCAGGGTCAAGCCGTTGCTCGAGGGCACCGGCTCCCCGGACAGGCTGGCAATCGCCCATTCATAAGCCACCTGCTCTGCCAGGATATTCGCCATCCGCAAGGGTTCAACGGCATTGGACACCGCAATCATTGAATAATTGGGCAGCGTCAAAAAGACGTAGCGCACGGACTTGACGATAGATTCAGCAGGCACAGTGGTTCCCAGATCGCCTTATTCTCGGGAGGCTTAAGTATACGTCGGACTGGCGTATTTGCGTCAGATATTGTCGCAAATGGAGTTGTGTTGTGGTGGGTGCTCGCTACACTTCCTAGCGATCAGCCTACCATTCAGAATCCGGCGGCCGCCGGACGTCCACGTGGGCAAAACGGGAGTTTTCAATGAAGTCACATGCTCGCGTCGTTGTGATAGGTGGCGGCGCTGTCGGCGTCAGCACCTTGTATCACCTCGCCAAAAAAGGCTGGTCCGATGTGGTGCTGCTCGAACGCTCGGAACTCACCGCCGGATCCACCTGGCATGCCGCAGGTCTTCTGCCGCTGTTCAACATGAGCTACACCGTGGGCCAGCTGCATAAGTACTCCGTTGATCTTTATAAAAGGCTGCCTGCAGAGACGGGACAAGACGTCAGTTTGCATGTGACCGGCAACTTACGGCTCGCCACCTCGCGCGCTCGTATGGATGAGTATCAGAAATACTGCGGCACCGCGAATACCATCGGTGTTCCCTTTCAAGTGATTTCGCCCGCGGAAGTCAAAGCACTCTGGCCCTTGGCTGAGCTTGGCAATGGCGGCGACACGCCTGCCATCGTCGGCGCCTTGTATCACCCAGATGACGGACACATCGCACCGGCCGATCTCACCATGGCCTTTCGTAAAGGCGCGCGCGCTGGCGGCGCTGAGATCTATGAACACACCGAAGTCACCGCCGTTGCGCGCACCGCCAGTGGTGAGTGGAAACTCACCACCAATCAAGGTGAAATCACCTGCGAACACGTGGTCTGTGCCACCGGCAACTACGCGCGCCAGACCGGCAAACTGTTTGGCATCAACGTCCCTGCTATTCCGGTCGAACATCAATACATCGTGTACGACGAATCGCCTGAGTTAAAAGCGTATCGACAAAGTGGCGGTAAAGAACTGGCCGTGCTGCGTGAATCCGATCAGTCCTACTACTTGCGTGAAGAGCGGATGGGCTGGATTTTAGGCCCCTATGAAGCCGGCGCCCCCGCGCGCTTTGCCGATGGCGTGCCGGAATGGTTTGGCAAGGACCTATTCGATGGTGCATTAGAGCGCTTGTTGCCGCACATTGAAGCCGCACAACGCCGAGTGCCAGCCTTGGAAAACTGCGGCATTAAAGACATCGTCAATGGCCCTATTTCATATACGCCCGATGGCACCCCCCTCGTTGGCCCCGCCTGGGGCGTACGTAACCTGTGGCTGAATGAAGGGCACAGCTTTGGCATCACCGCCGCCGGCGGCTCGGGTTGGCAGTTGGCAGAATGGATTGTCGAAGGTGAGCCCAGCATTGACATGTTGGCCACCGACCCACGGCGCTTTGGTCCCTACACCAGTAAGCGCTATGTGGTGCAAAAGAACGAAGAAACCTATCGCAACGTGTTCACTATCCATTTCCCGGATGAGGAACGCGCCGATGCGCGTCCCGCTAAGACCTCACCGATTTACGACAAACTGGCACGCATGGGTGCGGTCTTCGGTCAACGCTATGGGTGGGAGCGCCCCAACTGGTTCGCGCCAAAAGGCGTTGAACCAAAAGACGTATGGAGTTTCCGTCGCAGTAATTATTTCGAGCATGTCGGTAATGAAGTGCGCATCATGCGAGAAAAAGTCGGCGTGATTGATCTCACCGCATTCACCAAGTTTGAAGTGAAAGGTGCTGGCGCTGAAGCATGGTTGGATGGCTTGGTCGCCAACAAAGTGCCCACCAAGATTGGTCGCATTGCGCTTTGCCATGCACTCACACAGCGCGGCGGCATTCGCTCAGAGTTCACGCTCACCAAGCTCGCCGAACAACATTATTATGTGGTCAGCGCAGGTGCGGCTGAGCGCTATGACAGTGACTACCTGGAAAAGCACCTGCCCACCGATGGCTCCGTGCAATTACGCAATATAACCACCGCGCGTGGTTGCTTCGTGTTGGCAGGTCCCCGCTCACGCGAAGTGATGGCAAAACTCACCGACAGTCCACTCGATAACACCGCCTTCCCTTGGTTGACAAGCCAAATCATCGAAGCAGGTCTTGCGACCGACGTCTACGCCTTGCGCGTAAACTTTGTCGGCGCGTTGGGTTGGGAGCTGCATTTTCCAATCGAATATGCACATCATTTATTTGATGCAATCTTCGCGGCAGGTCAAGAATTTGGCATCAGCATGGTTGGCATGCGCGCGATGGAATCCTTACGCATGGAGAAGTCCTACCGCATGTGGGGCAGCGACATGACCCCCGATTACACACCATTCGAGGCATCCCTTGACCGCTTTGTGCGCATGAACAAGGGCCCCTTTATCGGCCGCGAAGCACTCGAAAAACAACTGGCCGCTGGGGTTCCAAACCGATTCATCACGCTAGAGGTCCATGGTGTAACCGACGCCGACCCGCTAGGCAACGAGCCGCTGTTCAATAGCCACGGGGAGATGGTGGGTCGAGCGACCGCAGGGTATTATGGGCACACCATCAAGAAGAGCCTGGCGATTGGTTACATCAAACCTGAATACACGACCCCAGGAACAGCACTTGAGATTCTGATTCTAGGCGAGCGCAAGAAGGCGACGGTGCTGATTGAGTCTCCCTACGATCCTGAAAACAAAGATTTGAGGGCCTGATGCAGAAATTTTCCGCTTGGTCGTTATTAAAAGAAGCCTTTGGCGGCCATCAGGGGTGGAAAACCCAATGGCGTCGCGCTGAACCGAAGGCAGAGTACGATGCGGTGATCATAGGCGGTGGTGGCCACGGACTCGGCACCGCCTACTATTTGGCTGCGGAACATGGCCTCACCAACATCGCGGTCATTGAAAAAGGCTGGATCGGCGGCGGCAACACCGGGCGAAACACCACCATTATTCGCTCAAATTATTTGTTTAATGAAAGCGCTCATCTTTATGACCATAGTTTAAAGATGTGGAAAGACCTGTCACAGGTCTTAAATTACAACACCATGTTCTCACCACGAGGCGTGATGATGTTGGCGCACACCGTTCACGACACGCAGGTCATTAAGCGGCACGTACACGCCAACCGCGGCAATGGCGTTGACAATGAATGGTTGAGTCCGGAAGAAGCCAAGGCGTTTTGCCCTATTCTTAATATTGAGAAAAATATCCGCTACCCGGTACTCGGCGCCGCTTTGCAGCGACGCGGCGGGGTGGCACGCCATGACACCGTGGCGTGGGGTTACGCACGCGCGGCGGATGCTTTGGGCGTTGACATCATTGAGAACTGTGAAGTCACTGGAATGATAAAGAATGCACACGGCGCGATTGAGGGCATTGAAACCTCTCGTGGTGTTATTAGAGCGAAGAAAGTCGGCGTAGTCGCCGCGGGCAACACCAGCGTCGTCATGGGCTATGCGGGTATACAGTTGCCACTAGAGAGTTATCCACTGCAAGCGCTGGTCTCTGAACCGGTCAAGCCACTGATGCCATGTGTGGTGATGTCCAATACCATTCATGCCTACATGAGTCAGTCAGACAAGGGCGAGCTGGTGATTGGTGCTGGCACCGACGCGTACAACTCATATACGCAACGCGGTGCGCTGCACATCTCTAGTCATACGCTCGAGTCAATTTGCGAGCTATTCCCCATGGTGCGGCGTCTCAAAATGTTACGAAACTGGGGTGGCATCGTCGACACCACACCGGATCGCTCACCAATCATTGCCAAGACACCGGTCAAGGGACTCTATGTCAACTGTGGCTGGGGGACCGGTGGCTTCAAGGCCACACCGGGTTCCGCCCATGTGTTTGCCCACACCATCGCACACGACGAACCCCATCCCATTAATGCACCTTTCACAGTCGAGCGCTTTGAAGAGGGTAATCTGATTGACGAGGCAGCGGCTGCGGCCGTTGCTCATTGAGAGCGCACCCATGTTAGTGATTCACTGTCCTTATTGTGGCGATCGACCTGAGCTTGAGTTCTCACATGGCGGCCAAGCCCATGTCATCAGGCCCAAAGATCCTTCCCAAGCGACCGACGCTCAGTGGGCCGAGTTCTTGTACCTTCGAAAAAACACCCGCGGCTTATTTGCTGAACGCTGGCGCCATGTTCGTGGCTGCGGTCGATTCTTTAATGCCATCCGAGACACGACCACGGATCAGTTCGTCGTGACCTACCGGGCCGGCGAACAACCGCCAGCATCCGTTGTGGGCGGTGCACTGTGAGCGCGCTTCGATCCCCAAAGGGTGGCCGCATTGATCGCGCACGCCCTCTCCAGTTCACTTTTGACGGCAAAGCCTACGTGGGCTTTGTGGGTGACACGCTCGCCTCGGCCCTACTGGCGAATGGCGTGCATTTAATGGGCCGATCCTTCAAGTACCACCGTCCACGTGGCCTGTTAGGCGCCGGCTCGGAAGAGCCCAACGCACTGGTCACCGTTATTCGGGACACGGCCCGACGCACACCCAATCTCCGCGCCACCCAGATCGAGTTATATGAGGGCTTAGTGGCTCAGAGCCAGAACCGCTGGCCTAGCTTGCAGTTTGATATGGGCGCGATCGCGAATTGGCTGTCTCCCTTGCTACCGGCTGGTTTTTACAATAAGACATTCATGTGGCCACGTGCTGCCTGGCATGCACTGTATGAACCCAATATTCGAGCAGCTGCCGGTTTAGGTACGGCGCCTTCCCTCCCGGACCCCGATCATTATGCGCAGCGCTTTGCGCACTGCGATGTCTTAGTGATTGGTTCAGGCCCGGCGGGCCTCGCAGCGGCGAAAACGGCCGCGGCCAGCGGCGCTCGCGTCATCCTTTGTGAAGAACAGTCAGAGTTCGGCGGTTCCCTGCTTGATGACCGCAACGCCACCGTCAACGGTCAGGCGGCCAGCGCTTGGATCACAGACACCCTCGCTGTGTTAGGAAAAAACCCACGCGTGCGCCTGCTCACCCGCACCACGGCATTCGGCTATTTCCCTCACAACCTGATTGGCCTGGCGGAACGTGTCACCGATCATCTGGCCGAGTTACCCGACGGCAAGCCTCGCGAGCGGCTCTGGCAGGTACGCGCTCGTGAAGTGGTGATTGCGGCGGGCGCAATTGAGCGACCCTTGGTATTTCCAGGCAATGATCGACCCGGGGTGATGTTGGCCTCAGCCGCTCGCACCTACGCAAATCGCTATGGCGTCGCCGTGGGGCGTCGAGCGGTCTTGGTCACCGGCTGTGATGCCGCCTATGAAGCGGCCTTAGACCTAGTGGCCGTCGGCGCGCACATCGAATTAATCGTAGACGTCCGACCAAAAGGCTACACCCCAGGACCCGCTGAGAAAGCAGCACGAGCGGCAGGCCTTAAGATTCAGGAACAATCCACAGTGCTCGGTACGGAAGGGACATTGCGTGTCTCCCGTATCAAAATCGCCGCCATCGATAGCAATGGCGTGATCGGAGCCAGCCGTTCTCACGCGTGTGATGTCGTCCTGATGTCCGGAGGCTATACGCCGTCGGTCCATTTACATTCCCAGTCACGGGGCAAGTTAGTATTTGATGATGCACTGGGTGCATTCATTCCAGGGAAAACCGCGGAGCACAGCCACTCCACCGGGGCCGCCCATGGCGTACAGGGGCTCACGGCACTGCTTCGTGACGGTGCAACGGCAGGTGCTGGCGCGGCGACAGCCGCCGGTCATGTGGCCACGCCCATTATGCACACTGGCGTTGCCTTGGACGGCAACATGGCAGGCGTTCCCGGCGTGTTACCCCAGGCTACTTCGTTGCCACCCACCAAAGCGTTTATTGATTTCCAAAACGATGTCACCACACGGGATCTTGCCCTCGCCCAGCGCGAGGGCTTTGAATCAGTCGAACACATCAAGCGCTACACCACCACGGGCATGGCGACCGATCAGGGTAAGACGTCCAATCTGAATGCGCTTGCCTTCATTGCCGGCCAATCGAATCGCCGCATTCCCGATGTGGGCGTGACCACCTTCCGCATGCCTTACACACCCACTACCTTTGGCATATTCGCTGGGCATGCGCGGGGCGATCTATTCGATCCGGTACGCAAAACGCCCAGCCATGACTGGGCCCTTGCACGCGGCGGTGTGTTTGAAGATGTGGGCATGTGGAAGCGTACACGCTACTTCCCGCAAGCCGGCGAAGACATGAGAGCGGCGATGGATCGCGAGTGTCTGGCGGTTAGAAATCAAGTCGGCATGTTTGATGCATCGACCTTAGGAAAAATTGAGGTCGTCGGCAAAGACGCTGCTGAGTTTTTAAATCGTTTTTACATTAATAACTGGTCAACACTCGGCGTCGGCCGTTCTCGCTACGGCATTCTGCTGCGCGACGATGGCTTTGTATATGATGATGGCGTGGTGGCACGACTCGCAGAGGATCGCTTCCACGTCACCACCACCACCGGTGGTGCCGCTCGCGTGTTTGCCATGATGGAAGATTATCTGCAAACGGAGTGGACTGAGCTGTCCGTGTGGATCACCTCAACGACCGAGCAGTGGGCCGTGGTGGCAGTCCAAGGTCCCCGTTCACGGGATGTGTTGAAGAGTTTGGTGAGTGATATGGATCTCTCTCCTGAAGCCATGCCACACATGAGCGTGGCCCATGGCCATATCGCCGGTGCGCCGATGATGTTGTTTCGAGTCAGCTTCAGTGGTGAATTGGGTTTTGAGGTCAACGTCCCGGCGCGTCATGGTACGGCGGTGTGGGAGGCCATCTACCACGCGGGTCAAGCATTTGGCATCACTCCCTACGGCACCGAAGCCATGCACGTGCTCCGTGCCGAAAAAGGCTACATCATCGTAGGCCAAGACACCGATGGCACCATGACACCCGACGACGCTGCGGTCGCTTGGGCGATTGGCAAGGCAAAACCTGACTACGTGGGCAAGCGGGCGCTAGAGCGCCCCGCCATGAAACGTCTAGATCGCAAGCAACTCGTGGGCTTATTGACCGTCGATCCACAAACGATTCTGGAAGAGGGCGCACAAATCATCGCGTCCGCCGGCCAGACCGTGCCCATGACCATGATTGGTCATGTCACATCGTCCTATTACAGCGCCTCGCTAAAACGCTCCATTGCACTCGGCGTGATCGCTGGCGGCCGTGGACTCGTCGGTCAGACGATCTACGTGCCGATGCCAGGCCGAGACATCGCCGTCATCGTGAGTTCGCCCGTGTTCTATGATCCTAAGGGAGAGCGCATCAATGGCTAGTCACACTGCCACAGCTAAGCCCACAATCGTGCTGGACATGAGCTGGCTTGAGTCCCCCGCGCACACCACTCGATTAAGTTTCCGGGGAACACCCGCCGCAATCGCGGCGGCTTCCTCTGTGTTTGGTGTGCCCTTACCGACCAGCGCCTGTCGATCTGCCACCGTGGGTAGTCGCTCAGCCCTGTGGCAGGGGCCGGATGAGTATTTGCTGATCGCACCGGAGTCGGAGCGCACGCTCATTATCCAGGCCCTTACAAATGAACTGTCAGCCCATGCGCATTCCTTGGTCGACGTCAGTCATCGGCAAAATGGGCTGATCGTCAAAGGCCCACACGCCGTCTGGCTCTTAGAAAGCGGCTGCCCCTTGGATCTTGATCTCAGTCAGTTTCCAATCGGCATGTGTACCCGCACGCTGTTTGAGAAATCTGAGATCACCCTGTGGCGCTTAGCGCCGGACATCTTCCACCTAGAAGTGTGGCGCTCATTTACTGAGTACGTGATCGCCTTGTTATCTGAAACCGCACGCGAACTGGCCGCGTGACCTCACAGCGCATCGGCTCCTGTCTGGCTTGGGCCTTATGGTTCACTGGCCTAGCAGGTTGTCAGCGCACCACCGACCATTCGACTGATCACGCTGATCGCCACCTCAGCATATATAACTGGTCCGACTACATCGGAACCACCACGATAGCTGATTTCGAAAAAGAAACAGGCATTAAGGTGGACTATGACACCTTCGATGCTGACTCTACCTTAGAAGCCAAAATGCTGACCGGCGCGTCTGGTTACGACTTAGTCAGTACTTCCGAAAATTTCTTTAGCCGCCAAATTAAGGCCGGTGCTTACCGGCCCATCGACCGTACCCAACTCATCCTCTGGAACAACATCGATCCTGCGGTGTTGAAGCAACTCGCAGTCTACGATCCAGGAAACCAGTATGCAGTGCCCTATCTGCACTCTTATAATGGATTTGCCTACAACGTCGACATGATAAAAAAGCGCATGCCGAATGCGCCGCTGGATAGCTTAGACATGCTGTTTAAGCCGGAAGTCGCCTCTCGGTTTGCTGACTGTGGCATCACATTCCTTGATTCACCCGACAATGTGGTGCAGCTCGCGCTGGTCTATCTGCATCTAGATCCCAACAGCGACCGGCCGGAGGACTTTAAGTCAGCCGAGCAGCTACTCATGAAGGTGCGACCTTTTATACGTAACTTCGACTCCGTCGAGTTCATGAATGGCTTAGCCAACCGTGAATTGTGCCTCTCCATGGGCTGGTCAAGCGACTTTGGGATTGCCAGTAAGCGCGCTCGGGATGCAGGCATTCACGTTAATCTCGCATTCACTATCCCTAAGGAAGGCACGAGCAACACCATTAATGGATTCTTAATTCCCATTGATGCGCCCCATCCCAAAGAGGCACATGAGTTCTTAAATTACCTGCTACGACCCGAAGTCATTGCAAAAGTCACTAATGACACCCGCTATCCAAATGAAAATCCAGCGTCACGGGCGTTTCTTAACCCGGATATCTTAAATGATCCCGTACTGTATCCACCACCGAGTGCGCTGATCCACGCCTTCGTACCCGGCGAGATCAATGTGAATTCGGAGCGATTGAGAACCCGTCTGTGGATCCGTATCAAGACGGCACTTTAAACATGATGTCTGTTTACCCCAGACGCTTTCTCGAACCGTTGCTACGCGTGGTGACGGTAGCGGCTGTTTTAATCACGGGCACAGGTTGCAGTCATTCGACGGACCCTAAACAACCTGCCGGGCGGACCGTCAGCATTTATAATTGGGCGGATTTCATCGGCCATCACACAGTCACTGACTTTGAAAAAGCGACGGGCATTCAAGTCAACTATGACACCTTCGATTCGGATGCGACGCTTGAGGCGAAGCTCCTCGCTGGCGGTTCAGGCTACGATGTAGTCAGTACCTCCACCAATTACTTTAGCCGGCAAATCAAAGCAGGGGCGTACCAGAAACTGGATCGCAGCAAACTCCCCAACTGGCACCATCTCAACCCAAAGGCACTGGCTATCTTTAATACCGCAGACCCCGGCAACCAGTACGCGGTTCCCTATCTGCATGCGATCAATGGCTTCGCGTATAACGTTGGCATGGTGAAAGCGCGCATGCCAAATGCACCAGTCGACAGCTTGGATCTGATTTTTAAAGTCGAAAATATAAAAAAATTCGCCGACTGCGGCGTTATTTTTCTGGACTCAGCTGAAGATGTGTTACAGCTCGCGCTCAATTACCTGCATCTGGATCCAAATACGGATCGAGCCGAAGACTACCAAGCTGCGGCTAATATCATCATGGCGGTTCGTCCCTACATTAGAACATTCGACTCAGTGGAGTACACCAGCGCACTGGCGAATCAGGAGGCTTGTATTGCGATGAGTTGGTCCAGTGACTATGCCGTCGCCATGAGTCGTGCAAAGGCGGCTGGCAGTCGCCTTGATTTAGCCTTCACTATCCCTAAGGAAGGCGCCAACGCGACCTACAGTGGCTTACTGATTCCAGCGGACGCCCCTCACCCAGTGGAAGCCCATGTATTTTTAAACTTCATACTGGATCCATTGGTGATCGCGTCGGTGACCAACGACACCCATTATGGCAACGACAATGCGTCAGCGAATCGATGGGTAGATCCTGCGATCTTAAGCGACCCGACGCTGTATCCAACCGAGCAGCTGATGGAGCGCTTGTACCTCACCCATGAGGTGAGCGCGGCGACAGAGCGCGTGCGCACCCGCACATGGACGCGAATCAAGACCGCCCTCTAGGACGAGGGTCATAGGCACGGGATCTAGATGCTAATCAGTTGCTAACCGTGACATAGATCGGCGCGAGTAGACTGATATTGCCCGATGAGTCAGTGATTTTCACTGTGATCGCATGGGAGCCATTGCTGATTGAGTTCGAATTAAAGTAAAAACCCCACCCCGAGTTGGCGGAGGCGACGTGTGGATAAGCGGAGGCCACGTCAGTGCGCGGATTACTCACCGAGGGAGTAGCAACGACCACACCGTCTACAAGGACACTGAGCGACGCGACCGCGACGTTGTCAATGGCCCAACCCGAGATCGCCACACTCGCGCCCGACACCGTAGCCCCTTGCGCGGGTGCTTCCACATTACCAAAGGGAGGAGCGATATCAGCGTTACTCAGTGAACTATGCAGCCCATTCACGATGGTGCGTGCCGTGGTGGCACTGCCTGGGATCAGATACATCGTGCCTTGAATGACTGCCCTCGGGCCTACCGTCATGGGTGCAAAGGTATGAGAGTAGTAGCTGGCATCACCCAATGGACCAGAGCCCCCAAGCCCCGGCAAGGAGGCAGCAGTCACATAAGGATATTGACCCGGCACGTAGACGGTCAATCCGACGTTGCTCTTATTCGTAAATGCACTCCACTGCTCAGCTGAATAAAGCTGGCCCGTGCCTGGCGAGGTGGGGACCGATGACAACGTGGTCACCGCGGCACTGGTCCAAGGCTTCGTACCACTGTAGTAGCTGAAGCGACTGTACTGTGAGTTGACGTAGACCGCTGGAAATTCTTGATTGTCCAGATAACGCTGTTCGGTACCGTTATGGGTCATCGTGACCTGCACCTGGAATGCGAGTGGCGAGCCTGGAACTACGCTGACGGTTTGGGTCATCGTGACGTTCGAGGCAATTGGCGTCGTCGCGCCACCGCCTTTATCGTCCGGGTTCCATTCCAAGGCTGTGGTGGTTACAGACACCGAGTTGGTGCCTAGGGTCACTGCAGTCACGGGACTACCATGGTTGTATTTATCCCCCCCTAAGACCGGATTCCAACCCCAGGTGCCCGTACAAGGGCTGCAGTTAAAATTGGTGTAGGGCGCATTGCCGTCATACAGAGCCGGCTGCACCTCGCGACCGCTGTCATGAGCGTTCACATAGTTGACGCTATCAAGGCTGACCTCAACGATCGCCCCACCCCAGTCCGTATTCAGACCGATACGCGCCGTGTGACCACCCGACACACTGGTCAGATAAACCATATTGTTGCTTCGCGAACTCTGAACGCTCGAGGTGCTAGAGGCCATCGCCGTCGCACTAAACACAAGCGCCGCGAATAAGCCAACGCACGGTCGCAGCGCGGAGCGAGGGCATATTAAGGCTTGCCGCGTACGCAGGCGCAGCCGCTGCGCAAAGCATTTCAAGCCTTGGTTTAGAGTCATGCGTCAACCCCCAGATTAGTGTGTGACGCGCGTCACACTTTCGCTCCACAGGGCGCAACTCTAACCGAATCACCCCCACGTGGGGGTCACATTTCCCCTTAAGTTGCTAAGTATTCTCAGTCTATTCAACATAATGCAGCCGCCATTCAACATAACGTGGCGCGCATTTGACATAACGTCGGCGCCGAGACGGCGGCGCGATCGCTCTGCACTGACAGAAACATTTCATTTTGTGACTCACGTCACACAGGTTGATCGATGGCCCCCCACTCATCCTTGGCGCCTAGCGCTCTTTAAGGGGTCGTCCTGCACTTCAATCCGATTGCCGCGCAGCCCACCAAAAAAAAGGCCCGCGAAAGCGGGCCTGACCGGCACATCGAGACTACGCCAAGGCTCATGCCTTCAGTCTGAGATTCTCTGGATCAAAGAGGGGCTCACGCCCCACGACCGCCTTGCGCCGCGATCCTAGAATATCAATGTGCAGTTCTTGGCCGGCTACTGCCAAATCGGTGCGTACATAGGCCAATGCAATGCTTTGATTGATGCGATAGCCGTAACCTCCTGAGGTCACAAGCCCCACCGGCTGGTCGCGGTGATAGACAATGGACACGGCTGCCGCATCTGCATCGGCGGCATCAACGATTAAAGGAACAAAACGCTCCTTAGGACCGGTCGCCGCCTCGATTTTTAAAGCCTCTTGGCCGATAAATCCCCCCGCTTTCTCTAAACGCACAAAGCGGTCTAAAGACGCCATGTACGGCGTGTACTCAGTGGTCAAATCCGCCTTCCAAGAGCGATAGCATTTTTCGAGACGCAAGCTGTCCATGGCATACAGACCATAATCACTGATACCAAACGACTGACCTGCATCAAACAACAGGTCATAAACAGACAGCAAGTGCTCTGTCGGCAAGTGAAGTTCCCAGCCGAGCTCCCCCACATAGTTCACGCGCACGGCGTAAGCCTTGGTATAGCCGATCTCCATGGTGCGTACCGACAGCCAAGGAAAGGCTTCATTCGACAGATCAGTACGCGTGAGCAGTGACAACACCTCACGTGATTTAGGACCCACCACAATGAGGGTGCCATAACGTCCCGAGAGGTTCTCAAGCCGCACCGCAGCACTCGGTAAGTGTTCCTGCAACCAATGTTCGTCATGACGCTCACCCGCCGCGGCACTGATGAGCCAATAACGATCTGGCGCGAGCGTCGTCACGGTCATTTCGGTGACGATGCCGCCACTCGGCGCACAAAAGTAGTTGAGTGCGGTCCGACCGGGCTTTGGCACAACACCGGCCACCATGTGATTGATCCATGCATTGGCGCCTGAACCCGTCACCTCAAACTTAGTGAATCCCGGCAAGTCGAGTACTGCCACGCGCTCGGTGGCTGCTTTCGCCTCGCGCGCGACCGCGGTGTGCCAATGTGGGCGGCGGAACGACGATTCTGCACCGTTGGAATCTCCCTCTTTAGGAAAGTACACGGCCCGTTCCCAGCCACCGCGCGCCCCAAAGCGCGCACCTTTCTCCTTAAGACGAAGATACGCAGGCGACACCTTCGCAGGACGGCCCGCAGGACGCTCTTCCGCAGGGTAACCAATACCATACTCATGCTGGTAGGTTTCAATGGCCTTAGCCAGCGTGAATTTATCGTTGGCATAGTCAAGATATCGTCTGGAGTCGAGTGGCCACATGTCCCACTCCGGCTGCCCGTGTGCTACCCACTCAGCAATAATTTTACCGGCACCCCCCGCCTGAACAATGCCAAACGTGAAGCCACAGCAATGGAAGAACCCGGGCAAGCCAGGGGCAGGACCAATCAATGGGTTACCATCCGGCGCATAAGGAATCGGCCCATTGATCACCGTTTTAATGCCTACGGAACCCAAGATAGGCACCCGCTCACAGGCCGCCTCAATGTAGGGTTCTAGGCGTTCCAGCGCATCATCAAACAACTGGTTCGCAAACTCAGAAGGCACCCCATCCAACCAATGAGCGGTGGCCTGCCATTCATAAGGCCCTAACAACAACCCCTGCCGTTCTTGACGCAGGTAGTAACTGACATCGGGGTCGCGCACCAACGGCAGACGGGCTGCGCCTAAGGCGACCAACTCCGGAATATCCTCAGTCACTAAATACTGGTGTGCCAGCGTCACGATCGGCAAGTACTGACCGACCATGGCCGCAACTTCACCTCCGCGGTAACCCGCTGCATTAATCACTTTCTCGCAGACGATCTCGCCCTTGTCGGTAATGATTTTCCACTCACCATTTTGCATGCGTTCAATCGCTGTGACCTTAGTACCACGATGGATCTCAGCACCTCGATCGCGGGCGCCCTTAGCCAGCGCTTGGGTCAACTGCGCCGGATCAATGTCACCATCATGCGGATCCCAAAGACCTGCCAAGATGCCATCTGTTTTCATGAAGGGATGCTTAGCGGTGATATCCGCCGGCGTCATCATTTCAAACTCAATACCCTGCGCGCGGGCTTGAGACAGCACATGTTTAAACTCATCTACCCGATCCTGGGTATGCGCCAGACGAATACTGCCGGTGATGTGGTAATTAATGTCGTAACCGACTTTTTTTGCGAGACCTTCATACAGCTTGGTGCTGTGGCGCTGCAACTTGATGAGGTTCCAAGACGTTGAGAAGTTCGGGCAGTTACCGGCAGCATGCCATGTGGAGCCTGCTGTCAATTCATCGCGCTCTAACAGCACCACGTCGGTGATCCCCAACTCCGTGAGGTGATACAGCGCACTACAGCCGACTGAACCACCACCAATAATTACCACTTTTGCATGTGTCTTCATATCGAATTCACTCTCCAACTCTTAAATTCAGATGACGTCAAGACAGTCTCGACGCGACGATTGTTAGGCTTTTATGCGCTCATTTTTCGGATCATAAAAAGGCGCCAGTTGCACGCGGGCTGCAAAGCGCGTGCACGCAACTTCTACTTCCCACGTGCCACCCTCTAGCCATTCCTTAGTGACGCCACTGTCTACACTGACATAGCCCATGCCCAGTGACTTACCCAAACGGTGTCCCCACGCCCCTGACTTAATTGATCCAACAATCACGCCATTTCGGCAAATCGGCTCTTCGTGATACAGCATAGGTGTGTCAGCGCCATCTTGCAGCAGCATCACCTGTACCAGTCGCTTGGTGAGCACACCCTGGGCGCGCTGAACGATCAATGCGTCTCGACCAATAAAGCCTCCCGGCTTGTCCCAAGCCACCGTGAATCCAAGGCCCGACTCGAGCGGCGTGTCCTCATCCGCAATGTCATGACTCCAGTGTCGGTATCCCTTTTCCACACGACACGCCCCCATGGCGTGGTAGCCAGCATGCACAAGACCAAAGGCTTGTCCCGCTTCAACTAAGCGCTCATAGACATCAAGTACATGCTCAGCCGACACATACAGCTCATAGCCCAACTCACCGACATACGTGATACGACTGGCACGCGGCCGGGCGTAGCCAATTTCAATCTCGCGTGACCACCCGAAAGGGTGCGTGGCATTAGATAAATCAGCACCCGACAGTGCTTCTAGTAAGGCACGACTCTTAGGGCCCATCAAGCCGAGCATCGCCACACCCGCAGTCACATCCGTTACCCAACAACTGGCATTCGCTCTCGCTGTGATGTGCTTTTTAAGCCACGCTAGATCGCGTGTCTGACAAATGGCGGAGGTCACCACCATGTATTCCTGCTCGCCGAGGCGTGTCACCGTGAGATCGGCCTCAATGCCACCACGATCGTTTAGCCACTGGGTGTACACAATGCGACCGACCGGCACATTCATCTCGGCGGTCGATAGCTGGTTAAGAATGCCAAGCGCATCGGCGCCTTGTACTAAAAATTTCGCAAAGCAGGTCTGATCAAAAAGTCCAACCCGATCGCGAACAGCCTCACACTCGACGCGACAGGCCTCAAACCAGTTCTGCCGACCGTAAGAGTACTCATAAACTGGTGTCGATCCGGGTGCGGCATACCAGTTCGGGCGCTCCCAACCCGCGGTCTCACCCATACAGGCCCCCGCGGCAATGAGCCGATCATGCAGCGGCGTACGCCGCGCATTGCGCGCCGTCTGATATTGGTAATAGGGCCAGTGCATGGCGTATAAAAGCCCGAGTGTCTCAACGGTGCGATCATGCAAGTAGCGCTTGTTGCGCTGGAAAGGCATGACTCGTCTGACGTCGACATCGCATAGATCCATGGGGGGTCTACGATCAACAATCCACTGCGCCAACACCTTGCCGGCACCGCCACTGCCCGCAATGCCAACAGAATTAAAGCCAGTCGCCAAAAACAGATCACGCACCTCGGGCGTTTCACCCATGTAGTAACGATCATCCGGTGTAAAGCTCTCCGGTCCGTTGAAGAACAGCTGAATGCCGGCATTCTCAAGCACCGGCACTCGCTTCACCGCTGCGTTTAAAATCGGCTCGAAGTGCTCATAGTCCTCAGGCAAGGTATCAAAGCAGAACTCCTCAGAGATGCCTTTCATGCCCCAAGGCTTTGCCACGGGCTCAAAACAGCCCATCAAAATCTTACCGGCGTCTTCTTTGTAATAGGCGCATTCATCCTGCACTCGAAGGACGGGCAGATCACGCGGGATTCCCTCAATGGGCTCAGTCACAATGTAAAAATGTTCGGCCGCATGTAAAGGCACAGCCACACCGATATCTGAAGCCAACTGATGAGACCACATACCACCACATAATACGACGGTATCCGCACGGATCGTCCCTTGCTCAGTTTCCACACCAACGGCACGGCCACCTTCGACCAGAATGCGCGTGACTTTCGTGTTCTCAAATATGCGGGCACCGCGCTGCTTTGCTCCTTTCGCCAACGCATGTGTGGTGTCGATCGGATTAGTCTGGCCGTCTTTTGGCAAAAAAATACCGCCAACCACATCATCGACTTTCAGTAGCGGCCAGCGCTCCTTGATTTGCGCGGCACTCAATAGATCCACTTCCAGACCAAAAGTCTTACCCATAGATGCGCCACGCTTTAATTCTTCAAAGCGCTCCACGGTTTTAGCAACACTGATGGATCCATTCTGCTTAAAGCCCGTCGCCTGGCCCGTTTCTGCTTCCAGCGCGTGATACAAATCGGCCGTGTATTTCGCGAGTTCTGTCAGGTTTCGGGTGGCACGCAACTGACCGACCAGTCCGGCCGCATGCCATGTGGTGCCTGAGGTGAGTTGCTTGCGCTCTAAAAGCACGACATCTGTGACACCGAGCTTGGTGAGATGATAGGCAACCGAACAACCAGCGATACCGCCGCCAATGATCACCACACTTGAATGAGTCGGAATAGACATCCGGAACGTTCCTTAAAAAATGACCTGATTTTAATTAAGCTTAATCATAGAGCGACGCCCTCGCGACGCGTCAGCTGTTACCTTCACTAATAACGGGGCGGCGCAATCACCCACAGCGACACCGAAGTCTCAGACCCAGGATTTCGCGCAGTGAAGGACTCGCCCCGATTAATCCGAAAACTGTCCCCTGGACGCAAGCGAAAGCGCCGCGTGCCGACATCCAACTCCAGCAGACCGGCTATTACATATCCCGATTGCTCCGCCATTCGCGATACTTGCTCATCACCACTGCGTGCACCCGGCGCAAAGGTACTTAAAATCAGTTCCGCTTCACCGGTCAAGCTGGGTGACAGCAATTCTTCTTCAATGCCAGTGCCTGGGAAATTAAGACGACGCCGATGCTCGGTACGAACCACATAGCCATGCTCGTCTGGTACCTCAGGGTCGTAGCCCTGGAAAAACCAACTGATCTGCACTGCCAACGCGTCGCTAATGAGTTTTAAAGTGGAGATCGATACCTCCGAGCGACCCCGCTCGATTTGACTGACATAGCCGATGGACTTACCAATGGCTTTGGCCAACTCCGCCAGACGCATACCGCGCGCCGCGCGTAGGTCGCGTATTTGCCCGCCCAAGGGACTCACCGCTTGCGTCGGGGAATGGGGTGAGGGTAGCGTGGCGTCAGCGACCGATGCCTTCAAAGATCGTGTCGCCAATGGCGTCCGCGTTGGAGTGGCTACCGTCGTCACGCCAGTGAATCTCCTACCTTAATTTCATTAATATAGCGGATTCGATCAATAAATTCACGTATGTGAAAAATTAGTGCTAAATTTCACTTAAATGACGCCACCGAGGCCTTATATGATCCCACCCCTCATGTCAGCGGTCTTGCTTAACGGGCATGGGGGCCTAGACCAACTGGCCTATCGGACCGATGTGCCCGTTCCACGCCCAGGGCTTTCGGAGGTCCTAATCGAGGTAGGCGCCGCGGCGCTCAATAACACCGATCTCAATTTGAGAATGGGCTGGTACTCCAAAACGGTAGCCACAAGCACCGCGGAGACCACCGCCGGCGATACGGTCCATCAGGACGCCGGTTGGTCAGGCGCCGCCTTGAGTTTTCCGCGCATTCAAGGGGTAGATGCCTGCGGTCGGATCGTGGCAGTGGGGGTCGGTGTGTCGTCGGATCGACTGGGCGAGCGTGTGCTCATTGATCCCATCCTCCGCGATCCGGATGGCCGTACCCGCTACTTCGGCTCCGATTGCCCGGGCGCTTTTGCGAACTTCACCGTGGTGCCTTCAGCCAACGCCTGTCGCATCGACAGCCCACTCTCCGATGCAGAACTCGCGTCCTTCCCCTGTGCCTACTTAGCCGCGGAGCACATGCTGACCAAAGCCTCCGTGACCGCCAACGAGTGCGTGCTGATCACCGGCGCTTCCGGTGGGGTTGGATCCGCCGCCGTGCAGTTGGCCACACTCCGACAGGCGCGTGTCATTGCGATCAGCCAACCCACAAAAATCGCTTCTGTTAAATCCCTCGGCGCATATCAAGTCCTGTCCCGCGACCAGGCGCTGGTGGACGCACTCGGTGCGCACAGCGTCGACGTCGTGATTGATGTCGTCGGCGGTCCCGCTTTCACGTCGTTACTCGCTGTTCTTAAACCCCATGGTCGCTATGCGGTGGCAGGCGCCATCGCTGGCCCCTTGGTGTCCTTAGATCTTAGAACGCTGTATTTAAAAGACTTATCGTTCTTTGGGTGCACCATCCCGCCACCCGCCATTTTTCAACAACTCATCCACTATCTGCAATGCGGCGCACTCAAACCCATCATCAGTGCCCGATTTCCTTTATCCGAATTGGCCCAAGCACAAGCGGCTTTTTTACAAAAAAGCCATATCGGAAAAATCGTCATCCAGGTCAAGTCTTAAGGGCCCTACCGCCCGCGCGCGCACCCGCCTCACACGCATGTGTGCCATCCCTGCCCGCTTGTTAAGCCTAAATCGGACGATCTGGCCTAATCTCTCAAGGCTCGAGGTGCTCCGTCTGCGCCGCTTGACCCAGTGCCGACACACCCACAACCGGTTGATCAGGCATGCCACTATGGAAATACGCTCTATTACGGGTCTCCGAGCACATCGACAGGGCCCTTTGATGCCTGCCCTTGCACCTCATGCGCCCAAATGAGCCAACACAATAGATCTAGGGGGTGGACCTTACGTGGATGCACGACCAACTGCATGCATCTTTAAGGTTATGGATTACAATCAAGGCCAGACTCAGCACCGCCTGTGAACGGCCGCACGCACATCATCGTCAGCATAGGGCACGCACCGATGTCATCGCTTTTTTTAGACAATATCCAGGAACATCAGCAGGTCATCGCGACCCTCTCCGCACTCGCGCCTAAGGTGGAGGCTGCGATCGCGCTGCTCCATCAGACGGTCGCGCAGGGAGGAAAGATCATGTTGTGTGGCAACGGTGGCTCCGCGGCTGACAGTCAGCACATTGCGGCTGAGTTTGTTGGCCGATTTATCAACGACCGAAAACCCTTACCCGCGATGGCACTCTCCACCGATACCTCTGCACTCACTTGCATAGGCAATGACTATAGCTTTGCCGATATTTTCAGTCGCCAAGTCAGTGCCCTCGGGCGTGCTGGGGACTGTCTCATTGGCATCTCCACCTCAGGGAACTCCGCGAATGTCATCGAAGCAGTCAAAACGGCGCATAGTCTCGGCATGTCATCCATTGGGCTACTCGGACGCGACGGCGGAAAATTAGCCGGCTTATGCGGCTGCAGCCTCATCGTCCCCAGTCCCACCACCGCACGTATCCAAGAAGCGCATATTCTGATCGGCCACACCCTGTGCGGAGCGGTTGAGCAGCGTCTAGGCCTCGCAGGCTCACAGGGGGCTCTGTGAGCACGCTCCGTCAGTTGCCAACCCATACCGCAGGCACCGTCCCCCACTTTGCGGCGGGTCGCTTAATGGTGGTGGGCGATGTCATGCTCGATACGTATTGGCATGGACCGGCCTCGCGCGTCTCGCCTGAGGCACCGGTGCTGGTGGTGCGTGTCAGTGATAAAGAGGCCCGCGCCGGTGGTGCCGGTAACGTAGCAGTGAACGCAGCAGCCTTAGGGGCCCATACGCGTCTGCTCGGACTGGTCGGCGCCGATGCAGCGGCTGACGAGATCGAACACATTCTCACTCAACAGGGTGTGACATCGCGTTTACAGCGTGTATCTGGCAGCAAAACCATCACCAAATTACGAGTGTTATCCAGAAACCAGCAACTAATACGGCTCGATTTTGACGATACTTTCCTGCAATTTGATGGAAAGGCGCTGCATGCGGATTTTCTGAGCCAACTAGATGAGATCGATGTCATTATCTTATCGGACTATGCCAAGGGCGCGCTGAGATACTGTGCAGAATTGATCAGCATTGCCCGCACACGTGGCAAATTTGTTATTGTCGACCCGAAGGGCACGGACTTTGAGCGCTATCGAGGCGCTTCGCTGATCACACCCAATTTGCCAGAGTTTGAAGCGGTGGTTGGCGTCTGTGATTCAGAACACACCCTCGCCGAGCGCGCCGAAAATTTGCGTAGCGCACTGAACTTGGATGCGATCTTAGTCACCCGCAGTGAAAAAGGCATGAGTCTCTTTACGCACAATGCCCCACCGCTTAATCTGCCATCACTTGCCCGAGAGGTATTTGATGTGACGGGTGCTGGCGATACGGTCGTCGCTTCTCTTGGCGCGGCATTGGCCGCCGGCGTGCCCTTGGAACAAGCCGTCTCTCTGGCGAATATTGCCGCCGGCATTGTGGTGGGTAAGCTAGGAGCCGCCACGGTCAGTCCTGAAGAACTCGAGCTTGCCACCCGACCGCATGAGTTACTCGGTCAACAAGGCGTTGTGTCGGAAGAAGAGCTCATGACTGAACTGCGCGCCGCACGCGCACGGGGCGAGCGCATCGTCATGACCAATGGCTGTTTTGACATCTTACACCCAGGGCATCTGACCTACTTACAGCAAGCACGCTCCTTAGGCGATCGCTTAGTCGTTGCGGTTAATGCCGATGCCTCCGTCAAGCAACTCAAAGGCGCCGATCGACCGATCAATCCTTTAGCCACTCGCATGCAGCTACTGGCTGCACTCGGCTGTGTCGACTGGGTGGTTCCGTTCTCAGAAGAGACGCCAGAGCGTCTCATTTGTAAAGCGTTGCCCCATGTGCTGGTTAAGGGGGGAGACTATACGTGGCAGCAAATTGCAGGGGCGGCGTGCGTCCAGGCGGCGGGCGGGATCGTTCGCACCTTGAGCTTCGTGGCAGGTCACTCGACCACCGAACTCATTAATAAAATCAAGCAACAGCCCACACAACTAAAGCCCAGTCCGACATCTTGATCATCACTAGTTGATATCACTGTTGAAAAAAGAAACAAGAAAAGCCATTTTTTTGGACCGCGATGGGGTCATTAATGTCGACACAGGCTATGTGTTTCGATGGGCTGACTTTGAATTTGCACCCGGCGTGGTGCCGGCCTTAAAAAAGCTCACAGGCGCTGGCTATCCTTTAGTGATCATCACTAATCAATCCGGTGTGGCTCGCGGCTACTACACAGAACAAGACGTTAAAACACTGACCGCACAAATGACCTCTTATCTGGCAGCGCAGGGCGTTCTGATAACAGCCACTTACTACTGCCCCCACCACGTAGAAGGGACAGTGGCTTTGTACACCAGAGCCTGTGATTGCCGAAAACCAGGACCTGCCTTATTACGTCAGGCGGCTAACGAGCATGATTTGTCGCTCGCCGACTCGATGATGATCGGCGATAAAGGCTCAGATATAGAAGCGGCAAGAGCCGCGGGTGTCGGCAAGGCTTATCTGATCGATGCTAAAGCGGCCACACCGCCCTCGCCATCCCCTCAGCCTGATGGTGTGTTCAAGGACCTGTCGGCCTGCGTCGACTATCTACTGCGGTAGCGTGAGCTATACTTACCGCCGCGCGCTCAAGCCGATCTACGCCCTCACCCAGACGAACGGAAAAAGTTCCCGCGTGCAGCCAGAGTGGAGCGGGTGACACAGGATCACCCGCCATCACCCGCCATACCTGCGATGAGCCCGGTTAGCCCGCGATCTTTACCATCACGGTGTCAGCAGTATTTGCCGCGGCGGTGATCGAACTGGCCACTCGAACGGCCGCTCCATCGACTGCTCGGCGCACTTCCAGTGTCGCCAGCAGAGCAGGTTCCAGCTTAACCGTCGAGGTGAACACGAAGCCTGCGCGACCCGTACCCACTTTGCCCTTTAAGAGATCCTCACGGAACTGACAAGCCAGTGCTGTGCCGATCACTTTACCCTGCAGCAAGATCTCAACGAGCACAGGGAGTTCAGGGTGGCTCTTATCGTGCACCCAGCCGGCGATTTTCCAGTCACCACGGACCGACTCGATGTAACCCTGTAACTTTCCAGGGGTCGCCATACGGGTTGCACGTGCCACAATCGGCCGCAGCGCCGCCGCCAATGCCATGCCCTTCTCTGGGCGAGGCGCGCACAACGTGAGCTCCTCAGGTTCCCGATAGTTCGGGAACATCGCATAGAACTCAGCGGCGTTGTGGAACTGAGCACGACCGCCTTCGAAGTCCGCATAGGTCTCAGACCAAGTGCCTTCAGCCAGCACGCAGTCATGGGCCGCCAACTCCAGCTGGAAGTAGTCCACCTGCTCGGGCATCCAGTCCTGGGTCACGGTCACTCCGTTCACCAAGTGCTTGGCCATCACCAATGAGTCCCCAATGAGCATGGAGTGACCCGGAGAGATGTACAGATCACGGATTGGCAGGTGATCACCTAACGATCCCCTTCGGAACCGCACCGGAATCTGCTCACGGTTATCCGCAATCGTTTTTGCCTCATAGGATTGACGTCCAATCCAGCGAATCGGCTGTACCCCACCGAAGCGGGTGACCACACTGTCACCGATCTTCATGTCCTCGACGTTGACCAAGCCGGTCGGCGTCAAGATAGCCGTGCCGCGGAGGTAGCAGATGGCACGGGTCAGCAGCAAGCCGCCATGGCCGTCATTGGCAACCGTGTACACGGACTGAGTATTGGCACCCGCCAACTGCAGCACATCAACCGTGTCACCATTCTGATTGGTGATCGTCATGACGTTGTTGGCGTCAATACTGACTTGGTCACCGCTGTCGTAGCTCACGTTCGCAATATCAATCTGTGCGCCGACGTTGGCCGTGATACCACTGGCGGTACTACCATCATCCAGAACCAAGGTACCGCCGCTTTGAATAGTGACACCACTGGCGTTACCACCACTGGTGACTTCTTCAACACCGCCCGAGAGAATAGTGGTATTGCTGGCTGTACCCGATACGGTTTCCGTACCTGCCACGCTGACATTTGCCGTGGATCCACCCAGCGAAACGGTTTCTACACCACCGGCATTCACGAGCGTATTGATCGCCGTGCCACCAGACAGTACCGATTCAATACCGGCGCTATTAATGATGGTGCCACTGGCCACACCACCTGAATAGATCGCTTGGGCACCTCCACTATTGATAATCGAGCCGCTCGCGACACCGCCAGCGTACACATTCTCAATGCTGCCCCAGAGCATGGTGTTGTCTATCGTGGTACCACCGTACACATTGACTGTGCCGTCGGTGACGCCATCCACACTGCCGCTGACCATGGTGCCGCCGGACTGAATCTGCTCCGTGCCACCCGCACTCACAAAGGCTCCGACTGTCGTACCACCGGACTGAACGACTTCAGTACCCCCACTGGTGACTATGGTGCCACTGGCTTGTCCGCCGGATCCCACCTGCTGAGTACCGCCGGAGCTAATGACCGTGTCAACGGCACTCCCACCTGAGGACACCACCTGGGTGCCACCCGACCCGACTTGCGTACCACTGGCCACACCGCCGGAATTCACTTGTTGAGTTCCACCACTACCGATCGTGGTGTCCACCACCGTGCCGTACACAGCGGCCGGGCTGCCGGCAGAGACAACACCACCGCTGACGGTCGAACCTGGGTCAACCGCCGCAGGAATACCTGCATTGATGATCAAGGTACCACCCGCTCCATCACTGGTGACTTGGAACACATCGCCTGCGTAATTGCCTGTGAGCTGGATAGTGGCAAGCGTAGACAAGCCATCTGGGCTGATGACCGTCAATACGCCAGATGAACTGACCGACACCTGCTCACCGTTGGTAAATCCGAGCGTGGCCGCGTCAATGGTGGCGCCAACGTCTAAGTTAACACTTTGTAAAGTGCCACCTTCCAGCGTAATCGAACCGCCGCTATTGACCACGATGGCAGACGCAACGCCACCTGTTTCAAGTCGCAGCGTGCCACCTGAGTTAACCGTGGCACTCGTTGCTGAACCATAAACAATCTCTATCCCCGTGATGGAAGCGCTCGTGGTCGTACCAGAGACCAGTACCGTTTCACGACCGCCTGTCTGCACGATCGTGCCGGTGGCTTGACCACCCGCCTGGATCGTCTGCGATCCACCCGTCGCCACCGTGTTGGTGACCGCTGAACCGTAAATGTTTTCTGTGCCAGAGACCGACGCGCTGGTCGTTGTACCAGACACCGTCTCGGTGCCGCCCACAGATACCTTCGTACCCGTAGCCGATCCACCCGACACAATGGTCTGAACGCCGCCTGAGTTCACCGTCGTCGCACTCGCTGTGCCAGACACGGTCTCAGAACCCGTGACGGATGCACTGATCGTGCTGCCACCTGACAAGACCCGTAGCTGAATGCCCGATGCGACCGTGGTGCCGGTCACGGTGACGCCTGATCCAATCACCTCAATGGCGCCGGCGCTTAAGGTCAGCCCCGTGACTGAGCCGCCGTTGAGATCAATCTCACCACCACTCAATACAGTAACGCCACTGACCACAGACCCACTGGCCGCCGTCAAGACACCACCAGAACTCACCGT
>CAIOZU010000003.1 GCA_903862885.1 uncultured Pseudomonadota bacterium | reverse complement strand
TGCGAATATAACGAGGAAAGACCGAAGAAAGCACTTGGCGGTATGACCCCTGCCGAGTACGCGAGACAAATGACCAAAAAAGCAGATATATTAACCGTCAGACTCTAGATGCCCTCAGGACTCAAACAGGGGGGACGTCGCAACGTCTGTTACTGGATGCTAACCATCTCGGTCGAACCAAAAACACATAATCCTCACTTCTAGCGACTCTCTAGACGGCGCCGCGACTGGGGTTTGTGGATCATCAAACGACGAATGCATCCCCACGCCGTTGCTCGGCTGCGGTGATAGCGAGTCATAGTTCTTGAATACTAGCACTTCGCTTGAATCCATTTCTGGAAAATAATACCACTGGTGTGAGGGATTTCGACGGGTCAACGTGTTTATGAACGGCACCGGTAATCGGTAGTGCTTCAAAAATGAAGCGTTATCCCTCTTGGCCACATGACGGCACTGCACGATATCTTGAGAACCCATAGTCGCCGCATCCAAGATCGCCAAAGGATTTCTGTTCGCCGGTTCAGGGCCGATCGACCTCCAAAAGTTAATAATGCAAAGACGTCCGTTTTTTAAATCGTCGATATTATCTAGCCCCAGACCGCCCTCGTTTATGCGGTCGGTTATAATTGATTGCATGTTATTTTCATGCATCTCGACAAACTGATTCGTTAATTTGTTTGAAAAATCATTATGCACAGTAAACGCTGCGCCTCGAGCGACTAAGCCCCTGTTAGCGGGCGTGAGGTGCGTCGCATCGCCTTGCATTCTATGCGTATGCGAAGCGACCGCCAGTCGATCCGCCCCCGTCAAGGACAACGCTAATGATTTTATTTCAGGGAAATAACACTGCATCAGTAGGGATGCATCCCAGAAATCGGTTGTCGCTGACGGCCATTTCAGACAAAAAAACCCTCGACTGTCTAATACACGCATCGCCTCTGCGGTCGGCAAGGGATCTACGAAATATAAATCACGATCGAGTCGGCCGTTTTGAACAACGAGCTCATGGCTTTTTAACGCCTGGCTTGCCAGGTTTTTTTGTAAATTTGATGGATAATCGAAAGGAGAAATTAAAACCTGCTCTTCCATGGGCATGCTTGAAGGAGCAGCATAATAATTAAACGTTCCTTGAGTCCACGCTGGCTGACTAAGTGTCATATAAAAAAATTGTGCGCCTTGACCAAGACATCTACATTATCAAATTTCAGTAAACGTCTTTGTTATATCATAAAAAAATAGAAACTAAAATTTGCCGTAAGTCGCCTCCTTCAAATGAACCCCAATAGGCACTCAAAGCCTGATTGGCGACTAGGCAGTTTGACGTTTGGAAGCGACGTGGGGACGAGTGGACCGTCAGCTACCCGAAGAAAGCCCGTCGCGAGCTTGCGACCGAGGAGCGGTGCCGGCGGCAGGAGATTTTAAAGAGTCGGTATTAGGCCAGGCGTGGTCAAAGCGGCAGGATGGATGTCTGGGACGCCAGACCGCTTGAGACGCTCGATGCGGCGAATGGTTAGCCCAATCGGTTAATGGCAGGCGCCGTGCACGACAAAGAGAAAGGCCCTACACTGGAGGTTCTACGATCTGGACACAGCACTCGGCACACACTCACGCCGATGCAGCAGCCTAAGCGAACGGAACCCCATGTCATTGCGAGGCACCACCCGAAGCACCTTGCGGCAAATTCCAGCCACGGTGTGGATTTTAGGTTTCGTGAGTCTGTTGATGGATATCTCCTCAGAGATCATCCACAGCCTGCTGCCACTGTTTATGGTAACCACTTTGGGCGCGAGCGCCTTCATGGTCGGTGTAGTAGAGGGCTTGGCTGAGTCCACCGCTCTCATCGTTAAAGTGTTCTCCGGTGCCTTGAGTGACTACCTCGGCAAGCGCAAGGGACTAGCGGTCGCAGGCTACGCGCTCGGCGCCTTGTCGAAACCCTTGTTCGCCTGGGCACCGACCTTCAGTGTCGTTTTAACTGCCCGTCTTGTCGATCGGGTGGGTAAAGGGATTCGCGGCGCGCCACGAGACGCCTTGGTAGCTGATGTCACTCCGGTGCATCTGCGCGGCGCGGCCTTTGGTCTTCGCCAATCACTCGACAATGTCGGCTCTTTCATCGGACCATTGCTGGCCGTTGGCCTCATGCTGCTGTGGGCCAATGACTTTCGCGCGATCTTCTGGGTGGCGGTCATTCCGGGTGCCCTCGCAGTGGCATTATCCATCTTTGGTCTGAGCGAGCCGCCCGCACAGATCGCGCACACCCGAACCAATCCGATTCGCCGTGCAAACCGGCAACGTTTAACGCGTCCTTATTGGACCGTGGTCATCATTGGTGCGATCTTCACCTTGGCCCGCTTCAGTGAAGCCTTCTTAGTTCTTAGGGCTAAGCAGAGCGGTATACCGCTGGCCCTGGCACCGCTGATGATAGTGGCCATGAATCTCATCTATGCCTTAGCCGCTTACCCCTTTGGTAAGCTCTCAGACCACATGAGTCACCACGCCTTACTGGCGCTGGGCTTGGTGGTACTCATCCTGGCCGATCTGGTGCTCGCCGCCCATACCCACTGGGCCGCCGTCTTACTGGGTGTCTCGTTGTGGGGTATTCACATGGGCATCACCCAAGGCTTACTCGCCACCATGGTGGCAGACACCGCACCGGCCGATCTGCGTGGTACCGCTTATGGGGTATTTAACCTCGTGAGTGGCGTGGCGATGCTTATCGCAAGCCTCTTAGCAGGCCTTCTCTGGGATCAACTGGGCGGATCTGCCACCTTCTACGCGAGCGCCGCCTGTGCTATGATCGCACTCGTTAGTCTGGCTCGATCCATGCTGCGATCACGCCCCTCACGGTGACCATTCCCCGAACCATCACCCCTGCGCCAAGCGCTACCCGTTCCAGCGATTGGCTGTACCGTCGCTCCACTCGTTAGTACCCACTTATCGATCGAACGCCCTATGAATCAGACCCCATGGCTCGCCCGGTTATTTCTTCCCCTAGCAGGTGCCCATCCCCCCTCTGTGAATCAGGTCTTTCGACCCCCCTTCCATCTGCCCACTTTTGTGGCCGTGCTGATGGTCATCAAACTCATCAACCTCACCCTGACCGCCCGCATCCAGGAGGCCTTTGCTCCCCACTCGACGATCTACCGACTCATTGAGGCAGGGACTCACCTCGCTACGGGACTTTTACTGGTGAGCATCGTGCTGGCGTTGGGGGCGTGGGTCTTCTCTAAAGTCGCGACGCCAAGACTCGCACTGCCACTGATGATCGTCTATCTCTCGATCGCCACCATCAATGCCTCGGGCACGGCCGCCACCTTGGTGCTGTCCCACCGACTGATCCAAGTGAGCCAAGCCCGCTTAGTGATCGATATTGGCTTAGTGTATGTGATGGTCGTCTTAGTCTTCTCGCTGTGGTATCAGCTTGCCGATGGGCATCTCCGCGGCGGGGGGTTGGACTTTCGGCGAAACGCCGCACACCCCGATGAGCCGCCTAACTGGTTTGACTATTTGGTGTTGTCTTTTAACACCTGTTCCACCTTTGGATCAACGATGGAATCGGCGCGCACACGACCGGTCAAAGCACTCATGATGCTGGAGAGCATGATTTCGATGGTGATCATAGTACTCGCCGTGGCACGCGTCATTCAGGCGACTGGATGACTTTACTGCGACGGCACAGGCTGACTGCGACATGAACCGTCTGAGATCTTGAAACCCGCACAGACGGCTAAATCAGGCGGGCACTTAACACTCCGCTGATAGCGCGCAGCGCCGGCACAATGCTCGCCGGCAGGGGGGCATCCGTATCAATGATGGTGTAGGCAATATCGCCTCGCGACTTATTTAATAGATCGGCGATGTTGAGGTTAGCCAATGCGAGCGCAGTTGAAATCTGACCCACCATATTCGGCACGTTGGCATTGGAGATCACGAGGCGATGGGTGCACGCAATGCGCGGCAATACCGCCTCCGGAAAGTTCACGCTGTTACGCACATTGCCGTTCTCAAGAAAATCACGCAGGGTGTCCGCCACAAAGGTCGCGCAATTATCCTCCGCCTCACCGGTCGATGCACCGAGGTGCGGCAGCGCCACGACACGCGGATGGACCTTGGTTTTAGCACTAGGAAAATCACAAATATAAGACGATAAATGACCCTGATCTAAGGCCGCTAACACATCGTCTTCCACCACCACATCAGCGCGCGCGAAATTTAGCAGCGCTGCACCCGGTTTAAAGAGTCGTAACCGTCCTGCGTGAATCAGACCGGTGGTCTGAGTCACCAGCGGTACATGCAACGTCACAAAGTCAGCGCGTGAACACAGATCCTCAACCGACACGGCTTGTTCCACACCCGAAGACAACTGCCAAGCACGTTGTACGGTGATCTGCGGATCAAAACCCAAGACGCGCAGTCCGAGTGCATGCGCCGTGTTAGCGACCAGCACACCAATCGCCCCTAGACCGATGACGCCGAGCGTGCGTCCTGGCAACTCATAGCCGACAAAGCGCTTCTTACCGGCCTCCACGGCGACATCAAGCGCATCCCCCTCGGCATCCAGCGTGCGCACGAACTGGGCGGCCTGACAGATATTACGGGCAGCTAGAAAGAGTGCCGCGATGACCAACTCCTTAACCGCGTTGGCATTGGCGCCGGGGGCATTAAATACCGGTACGCCGCGCTCCGTGAGGCGCTGCACCGGAATATTATTGGTGCCCGCTCCCGCGCGAGCCACCGCCAATAACGAGTCGGGTAAGGCCAGCTCATGCAAATCGGCGGATCGCACTAACAGCGCATCGGGTGTATCGATGTCGGCACTGACCTGATAACTGCTGCTGGGAAAGCGCTCTAAACCGCAGGCCGCAATGACATTTCGTGTTTGAATCTTAAACATACGCTTATCCATATCGCGCAGCGAAGCCACGCATGAAATCAACTAACGCGTCAATGCCTGCCAAAGGCATGGCGTTATAAATGCTCGCTCGCATCCCGCCCACAGAGCGATGACCTTCTAAATTAGTCAGTCCCGCCGCTGCGGCCTCTTGGGTGAAACAACCCTCCAAAGTGGCATCTGCCAATCTAAAAGGGACATTCATCCACGAGCGGCAGTGCGAGGCGACCGGACTTTGGTAATAGCCAGACCCGTCGATGTAATCATAGAGGCGTTGTGCTTTTTGCCGATTGCGCTCACCGATCACCGCCAAGCCGCCTTCTGCTTTAAGCCATTTAAAAACGAGCCCCGCCAGATACCAGGCGTAGGTGGGTGGCGTGTTCGCCATGGAGCCTTCAGCGGCTTGTAGCGCGTAGTTCATCACCGCAGGCAGTTCCGGTCGGGAATGACCGATTAAGTCCTCACGCACAATCACCACCGTCAGACCCGAGGGTCCGATGTTTTTCTGAGCACCCGCGTAGATCAAGCCAAAGCGACTCACATCAAGCGGTCGTGACAGCAGGGTCGAGGACATATCAGCGACTAAGGGCGTGTCGCCACTGTCTGGTATGTATGGGAATTCAGTGCCACCAATGGTCTCGTTGGCGGTGTAGTGCAGATAGGGCGTGCCCTCCGCAAGGTCGAAGTGGCGCGCCGCGGGCACGTCCATGAATTTTTCAGCCGCACTGTCGGCCACTACCGTCACAGGATTGTAGCGGCGTGCCTCGGCGATGGCTTTTTGTGACCAGACGCCTGTATTGATATACGCAAGTGTCGCGTCGGCTTTGGCCAGATTCAGCGGAATCGCGGCAAACTGGAGTGTCGCGCCGCCTTGTAAAAAAAGCACTTTATAGCGGTCTGGAATGGCTAACAGCGCCCGCAGATCCGCTTCAGCTGTCTGTGCCACCGACATAAAGGCGGCGCTTCGGTGGCTGATCTCCATGACCGACATACCAGACGCCTGCCAGTCCAACAACTCACGACCGGCCTGCTCTAAAACAGTAACCGGCAGCATGGAAGGACCTGCCGAGAAATTGTAAATCCGCACTGTATAATCCTGAGGCTTTTGACCAGCGGCAATGGTAACGATCGAAGGCGATGTCCGGAATGATTAACCGTTATGACCCTATAACCAAATACGGTCCCTTTGACAGTCTGCTTCACCACAGGCATAACTAGTTCATGTCACACAGCAAAGAGCTTCAAGCCGCCCTGTTGGCGGCTGAGTCGGCGGCGGCGGTCATCCGCCGCTTCTACGGCCAGCCCATCGATGTGCAGCATAAAGCGGATCACTCACCGGTCACGGAGGCCGATGTGGCCACGGAGCAGGCCATCCGCGGGGTACTGGCAGAGCACTTTCCCACCTACGGCTTTTATGGCGAGGAGACCGGGCAGCAGGGCTCGACCGACTGCCTGTGGTTGGTGGATCCGATTGATGGCACAAAGGCCTTTATCCGTGGTTACCCGATGTTTTCTACGCAAATCGCCTTGTGGCGAGATGGCCGATTCCAGCTGGGTGTGTCCTGCGCCCCCTTGTATGGCGAACTGGCCTATGCGGAGCGGGGCGGCGGGGCGTGGCTCAACGGTCGCGCGATCCGAGTGAGCGCGGTGTCAACGCCAGAGGGAGCCGCTCTCTCATCGGGTAATCTTAAGTCCTTAGCGGCCAGCTCCCAGTGGCGTCAATATGGAGAACTGGTGGCGCGCGTCAACCGTATCCGCGGGTATGGCGATTTTTTGCACTACCACCTATTGGCAGCCGGCAAAATCGATGCCGTCATTGAGTCGGACGTGAATATCCTAGACATCGCCGCCTTGGTGACGGTGGTCGAGGAGGCGGGTGGTCAATTCACCACCCTCAACGGGTCTCCCATTGATTTTCTAAGCACCAGTGTGCTGGCCTCAAATGCTGTGTTACACCGCGAGATTATCGCGCAACTTCATACCGCCCCCGTACCCGCCGAGTGACCGATCTAGCCACCTGATTCTGTGGCCTGAAACACTGACGCGCAGACGCCGTTCACCTTACAATCTTGGATGCTTGTCACCTCCTGCGTCGTCCTTGATTTTGAGACCACCGGTCTGTCACCCGACCAAGGCGATCGAGTCACTGAAGTGGCGGCTGTTCGCGTCGCGAACAATCAGGTGCTTGAGCACTATGCATCACTGGCTAATGCCGGTCGAAGCGTACCGGGCTTCGTCACCCAACTCACCGGCATCAGTATGCAGATGCTTCGTACCGCGCCACCGATACGCCAAGTAATCCATGCGCTTGCCACGTTCATTGGCACTGACCCCGTCATTGCCCATAACGCCGGCTTTGATCGCAAGTTTTTAATCGCTGAGTACCGCTATGCCGGCTTAACGCCACCAACCAATGCGGTGATTTGCACGCTGCGCTTGGCACGACGAGTGCTGCCACACCTACCCAATCATAAGCTAGCGACCGTGGCCAGCCATCTCGGTATCCGCTTCCCGAGCAATGCGCACCGTGCCGAAGCGGATGCGCGGGTGGCTGCCCACGTGCTGTTGGCACTGAGTGAGCGACTGGCAGACGCACATGACCTCGAGGTGACCCCGGATGTGCTCGGGCACATCACCCGCTGGCCGATCGCGCAGTGGCAGACCCGACTGGCGCGTCACCAAGCCCCACCCGTGCCACCCTAAGCCGTGCGTCGTGATTCGCCCATAAGTCAGCAACAGTCGCCTGCAAAGGCAGGTATTCTAATTGTCTTCCGAAGGGACGAGCGCTCCGTCGAACGGGTCGGGGAGAAAAGCTCCTTGTCCCATAGTAATTCTCCCTTACGCCACACGAAATGACTGCTGACTTATGAAATCACTCCAACCCAGCGGCCACTCGCTGTCATTCCTGGAACTGGTGGTCATGCTGGCCTCAACGACCTCATTGAGTGCCTTCGCCATCGATGCCATGCTGCCGGCACTGCCTGTGATTGGCCAAGATTTTGCCGTCGCACAGAGCAATCAGCTGCAATGGGTCATTACCCTCTTTGTGATCGGAAGCGGTGCAGGCCAAATCGTGTACGGCCCCTTGGCTGATCGCTACGGACGGCGTCGGATTCTGTTGCTGGCGCTGGTTCTGTATATCGTTGTGACCCTGTGGGCGAGCTTCGCTACCAGCCTATCCTGGTTATTGGTTGCTCGGGTGACTCAAGGTATTGCTATCTCCGCGAGCAGTGTCGTATGCCGCTCAGTGGTTAGAGACCTGTACTCTGGAAACACGATGGCTAAGGTCATGTCACTGATCTTTTTGGTGTTTCTGACGACCCCGATTCTGGCGCCGAGCATTGGCCAGTTATTACTCTTAGTGACCAGTTGGCGGGGTCTATTCCGGGTGCTGGCCCTCTTAGGTGTGCTGGTGACGTTATGGATCTTTGTGCGATTGCCTGAGACCTTGACGCCTGCGAATCGACGGCCACTGAGTGCTGTCCATTTACGCGAAGCCGCCTACTATGTGCTGACCCATCCCACCTCCATGCTCTACACGCTCGCCGGCGCACTGATGTTCGGCTCCTTGATTGCTTTTATCAGCACCATGCCGCAGATTTTTGAGAAGGGCTTCCATGCGCTTCATTGGATGCCCTTCATCTTTGCATGCTGTGCTGGCACGATGGCGGTGGCGACTTTCTTGAACTCCAAAATAGTCGAACGCGTCGGCGTCCACCGGATTTCACATGCCGCGCTCTTTTTCTTTATTGGGATTACTGCGATCCACAGTGTGCTCGCCTACAGCGGTCATGAATCGATGCTGACTTTTGCGATCTGCCAATCACTGACCATGGGCGCCTTTGGTCTGTCCATGTCCAACTTCGGATCGATTGCAATGCAGCCGATGGGGGCGATGGCGGGGAGTGCTGCCTCCATCCAAGGCGTCCTCTCAACGATCGGTGGGGGTCTGGTCGGCTCTCTCATTGGCCATCAATGGTCGGGGTCTGTTTTGTTCTTGCCCCTCGGTGGATTGGTGTGTGGCGTGATTGCGCTCGGTTGTGTGCTGGCGGCCGAGCGGGCGCAGCTGTTTGTGAAGCGGCACTAAACCGCGCGCTTGAGTCAATTACCTGTATCTCTTCCAAGAAGCGGAATTACCGGCACGCTTTCGCGCTAGGACTCATAGATCTCGTGTTTTAAGAGCACGGAAATGCATTTTTCAACCCGAAAGCACGTCTTTCTATCTGATTTAATGTATTAGATTAGTACATATATAATAATTTAGCGTAATACATTATATCGACAGCAATGATGGATTGACTACCTCGCATTCAAGCACGGTTTCTCAAAGAACTATTTCATGCAAGCAAGGGGGGCTTCGTCTTAAAGGGCGGGGTAGCATTCTCAATGCTCTACGGACCTTCTCGTCTAACACGAAACGTTGATCTGGATTTTCCACCGGCACCCCTACGCACAGCTGAGCGCTTACACAATCAAGTCATGAAGGCACTGCAACACGCACTTCGTGGCACAAAGATCACAGACATCCGTATCAATGAAGCAGGCAAAGGTGAGATTTATCCAAAGTGGCGCGTCTCTGGCCTAGGTCCTGATCGTCACGAATTCAGAATGAAAGTTGAGGTCTCTCGTCGGCCACCACCACCCGGATCGGTACGACAAGCGACTGTATCGGGTGTAGCCACTTTCGGCCTCGGCAGTTATTACGTCGATCTATACGATGAACGTACGTTGGTAGCCATGAAATTATCTGCACTGCTCGGCCGCACAGCGGTGCGAGACGTGTGCGATCTTGATTTACTTCTGCCCACCCACCTGCCTTCACCCGCGCTAGTAGACTGGGCCATTCAGCATGCAGGCGTATCCGCTGCGGATGCGCCAACCCTACTGACTGCGCAGTTGACATCCATGGACTGGACCCTTTTTCAGACGCAAATGATTGCAGATGAAAATCTGATGTCCAAAACCTCCAGCGACACCTGGGAGGACATGAAGGCGCGGGTCGGCTCAACACTCACCGAGGTACTACTCAGTCACCGTCAGCACCAGGACGTGCCATGACACCATGGAAACAAGCACTAGAACGTCAGCTGAGCGAAGCGGAGGCTCCTCCGGTTCTATCTCTGAGTGCGCTGACGCGCGTCGCACAAAGCGTACGCGGTGCAGTCGTGCCTACCTCAACGCTCCAGCTTTGGATCCGAGACGCCAGCGCCCGTCACCGCCTCGGTCCTGTCATTCGCGGACTCTACTTAAACTTATTCACATCGCCACCTGGACGGCTTGCGGATGCCGTTCCCCATCTACGCCGCGGTGCCGTCGTCTCTCTACACAGCGCACTGGATGAGGCAGGCGCCTACAACAACCCACCGGTAGGCGTCACCGCCATCCTACCCTTGGATACCGGACCCACTCGGCCGGTCGTTGGTCGAGTCACAACAGCACAAGGCCCTGTCTATTTCCGCGCCATGCCTCGCAAACTGCTCGAAGCCGGGGACGTTGACGATCGACTCGATTTTAATAAAAGCGGCTCACATCCTCACGCCACTCCGGAAAAGGCACTTCTTGACTGGCTTTATCTGGCTGCCAGTTCGCGCAGCACATTGGCACCGCCAGCGCCCCATGACCTTGATATGACGATGCTAAGTAAAAGTCGGCTAAACCGACTAGCCGGGCACATGGGTTTGAGAGCCATCTTGGAAGACTGGCTAGCTGGCAAGTTCTTGGTACGGAAAACGACTGCTGCGCGCCACATACTCAGTGTGACTGAGCAATAAAACCGGTCTCTACACAAGCATATCCAGACTCGTCATCACCAATTCATCAAGCATCCGATAGTCCATCGCGCCTAAATCACTCCGTCCTTCGAGTGCTTGACGCACCATGTCCTGCTGAATCGCACCGCGCCGCTCCGCCTCAAAATACGGTATGTCAGCGTGAAAACTCACCATGGAATAACGGGGAATAAACCGCCCAGGATGACGCTCTTCTAGTATTGCGCTTAATTGCTTTTGAAGAAAAAAAGCAGGATCACGCACGGTATTTCGCATCTCCTCGTAGTTCTCGATGGCCATTCGAGCGATCGCATCGGTGTTTGGCTTGCGACGTGCTGTGAATGTTTCCAGCAGGTGAGGCCAGTCACTGCCGGCTGCAAGCTGCTCACCAATCACTGAGCAGTCTTCAAACGCGCAGTTCATCCCTTGCCCATGAAAGGGCACGATCGCGTGTGCCGCATCGCCCAGCAATAAGGCACCGCTTTGGTGGCTCCACTGCGTCGTGCGAACCGTGCTCATATGGCCGGTGGGGTTTTGCAAAAACTGCTGTACAATATCCGGAATCAACGCCGCTGCATCGGCAAACTGCGTGTTGAAGAATTCCTGAATGACGGCCTCACTAGCCAAGCTTTCAAAAGAAGGGTGCGCTCCGGTTCGCTCCAAAAATAAGGTCAGCGTGAAACTGCCATCGGTATTCGGTAACGCAATCAGCATGTAGTTGCCACGCGGCCAGATGTGTAGCGCTTCTTTCTGGATTTGATAGGCGCCCTTAGCACCGGCAGGCAGCAACAGTTCTTTATAGGCGTGACTTAATACGTCCTCATCCACGGAGGTAAACCCTGCGGATTGCATGGCGCTACGTATGGCAGAGCGTGCACCATCGGTCGCCAAAAGGGGAGCGTTTGGCGCGAAAGGAGTGGTGGTGATTCGATCATCAAGGCCCTGAAAAGACACGGTACCCTGACTAAAATCGATCCCGACGCATCGGTCATTAAATCGGATATCAACGCCACAGCGCTCAGCGGCACTCAGCAGCCGATCATTCAAATCACGCCTAGAAATAGACCAGATGAACTCATCCGGTGTACGACCATAGGGCATGAACGAGGTGGTGCCATCGGGTGCATGCAGTAAACGCCCCCGCATGGGCACCAGCAGATCCTCAATGTCGGCTCGAAGGCCAGCGCGCTCAAGCGCATGCAGACCCCGTGCGGCGAGGGCTAAGTTGATGGAACGGCCGGCCTCTGCTTGGCCCGCGCGTGGGTCACTACGTCGCTCATGTAGTGTGACGCCAAGTCCACGCGAGGCCAGCATCACCGCCAGTAGCGGCCCAGCACAGCCACCACCGACTAGCGTGACAGAGGACGGTGATGTCATCCGAATAGCCTCACATCACCGCCGTGATGTCTTGCATGATGTTAAGAAAACGCGCCACATCCGTGAACGAGTTGTAGAGGGGATGCGGGGCAATGCGGATCACATCCGGATCACGCCAATCGCCAATGACGCCTCGTCGACCCATTTCAGTAAAGATGGCACGCGCACGCTCAACCGACCCCAGCACGCGTACAGACAGCTGACAGCCGCGCTCGGTGGGATTGGCGGGGGTAATACTCACCAGGTGTTGACTGAGTAGCGCTTGAATGCCGCTTTGCGCATAGTCAGTGAGCGCGACGGATTTTAGTCTGGCCGCGTCTACGCCTGCTTCTAAAAATAACGCCAAAGCCACGACTAAGGGCGCGGTCGATAAGATCGGCGGATTCGACAGCTGCCAGCCACCAGCGCCCGAAATCGGCTCAAATGTCGGCTGCATCTGAAAGCGTGAGGTCAGATGATTGCCCCACCAACCCGCGAGGCGGGGCAGATCAACGGCATCGCGGTAGCGCGCATTGACATAAGCGCCTGCAATAGCGCCCGGTCCGCCACACAAGTACTTGTAACTGCACCACACAGCAAAGTCGGCATCCCACTCAGCGAGCTTCACCGGCACATTGCCGATGGCGTGAGCGAGATCCCATCCCACGCACGCACCTGCGCGTCGACCAGCCGCCGTGATGCGTGGC
>CAIOZU010000002.1 GCA_903862885.1 uncultured Pseudomonadota bacterium | reverse complement strand
GAGCTAGTCGGGATCGAACCGACGACCTCTTGCATGCCATGCAAGCGCTCTCCCAGCTGAGCTATAGCCCCACGCGGCGGCGGGACATTAAGCGGTGACGTGCAACCTGTCAACAATGAAAGCCAACCACGTGGACTCACGGACCACGCCCAGAGCCCGGGACAGGCGCTCAGGCGCCTCTAAACGGCTGGCTGACCGGCAATATACGCCACCGCCGCGGCCAGGCGCGCTAACACCTCCGTGCGCCCCAAAATCGCCAGCGTCTGGTCAATGGGTGGTGAAACCCCACCGCCCGCCACCGCCACGCGCAGCGGTTGAGCGATTTTTCCAAGTGACACCCCATGGCTTGCCGCCAACGTCTCTAGGGAGCGATGGATATCAACCGCCCCCCAGGTAAGCAACTCACCGAGCGCCTCCTCGGCCACCTGCAACCAGGGCAGCGCGGTCGCATTGAGGTGTTTGCCCGCCGCCTTGCTCTCATAAGCGGTCGGTGCGCGATAAAAAAACAGGCTCGCCTCTGCCATCTCACGCAGCGTCTTAGCCCGTTCGCGTTGCGAAGCGACGATCGCCTCAAGCGAGCGCGCACTCGGATCAATCACCCCCAAAGCCTGCAAGTGCAGCGCGAGTGGCGCCGTCAGATGAGCGCTCGGCGAGCGCATCATATGCTGCTGATTTGTCCAAGCCATCTTTTCAGGGTTGAGTGCAGAAGCCGACTTATTCACATCCGCTAAATCAAACAACGCAATCATTTCTTCAATAGAAAAGATCTCTTGATCGCCATGCGACCAACCGAGCCTACCGAGATAATTTAATAAAGCCTCTGGCAAAAAGCCCGCTTCGCGGTACTCAAGCACACTCACCGCCCCATGCCGTTTAGATAACTTGGTTCCATCCGGGCCCAAAATCATTGGCAAATGCGCATAAATCGGCGGCTCTGCACCCATCGCCATCAATAAGTTGATCTGCCGTGGCGTGTTGTTAATGTGATCATCGCCACGCACCACGTGCGTGATGCGCATATCCCAATCATCCACCGCCACACAAAAGTTGTAAGTCGGATTGCCATCCGAGCGCAGAATAATCAAATCGTCTAATTCAGAATTTTGAAAAACAATCGGCCCGTGGACTAGATCACGAACCACCACTTGCCCCTCTTGCGGGTTAGCAAAACGCACCACCGGGGTGACCCCCTCACGGACGATCGCGCCGTGCCGGCAGCGCCCGTCGTAGCGTGGCTTTTCCTTACGCGCTGACTGCGCTGCGCGCATCTCATCGAGTTCCTCTTTAGAACAATAGCAACGGTAAGCGTGGCCCGACTGCAGGAATTGGTTGATGACTTCGTGATATCGCGGATAGCGATCGGTCTGGTAAAATGGCCCCTCATCGGCAGTTAAACCAAGCCACTGCATGCCTTCAATGATCGCGTGCACCGCCTCAGGCGTGGAACGCTCCCGATCGGTGTCTTCGATCCGAAGAATAAAGACGCCACCCGCGCGGCGCGCGACCAACCAACTGAACAGCGCGGTGCGTACGCCACCAATATGGAGCATGCCCGTCGGACTCGGTGCAAATCGCGTGCGGATCGTCATAAATTACCTGTCTGTCTCACTCCGCGCCAAGGATACGCGAACACACCCCCCACCGGCGGCGCGCGGGCTGGAAAAGCACCCGTCACCGGTCTTTCACCCCTTTGCCGCTGACCTCCACTTATCCAGCTCGCCGATAACAGCGTGCGAATGTTGATTGAATGCCAGCTCCCAAGCCCTTAGAATGAGGGCTTGGGCATTAGTCGGCGGGCGGTTAGCTCAGCGGTAGAGCACTGCTTTCACACGGCAGGGGTCACAGGTTCAAGCCCTGTACCGCCCACCACTAATTCAAAGACTTACCGCGGCGGCCACCACCGACTGACACGCAACGGGTCGGCCTATCATCCGTAGGCGGCGCGTGACGGGTGTGTCGATCGACCGACGATTAAGACCTCCAACAACGGTCACTTGAGTCCAAGGGCATCCACGGAGCCGACATGAACCCACTGCACCTCATCCTGTTGGCTATCGTGCAAGGTGCTGCCGAACTGCTCCCAGTGTCCAGTTCAGCGCACGTGATTGTCACTGAGAAACTGTTGGGACTGGATCCGACCACGCCTGAGATGACGTTACTGCTGGTGATGTTGCACACCGGCACCATGTGCGCGGTGATCGTCTATTTTTGGGCCGCGTGGCGCGCCACCTATTTTTCATCGATGCGATCATTTCAAACTCACATCGCGCACCTACTCGCAGCGACCGCCCTCACCGGTCTGGTGGGTCTGGGTCTGCAAATGCTAATACAGCGGCTGATCGCACCGCACGCCAGCCACTTTGAGATTGAATCGCTGTTTGGCAACGCGCGACTGATGGCTGCGGCACTGGCAACGGCCGGCATCTTGATTATCACGTCCTCGCGACTACGGGAGCGTAACGGCACGATGCACCTTCGTAGCGCGCTGTGGGTGGGTGCGATCCAAGGCTTGTGCCTACCGTTTCGTGGTTTCTCGCGTTCAGGGGCCACGATCTCAGCCGGTCTGCTGTTAGGGGTGTCGCGACGCAGAGCAGAGGAATTCAGCTTTGCGCTCGCCGTGGTGCTCACCCCGGTGGTGCTCGTGCGCGAACTGCACCGCTTTTTTAAAGCACGTGACGCGCTCACCACGGTCCCCAAAGAGTCCCTGCTGCAGCTGTTGAGCCCAAGCCTAGTCGGCATGCTGCTGAGCTTCTTAGCGGGGCTTGTGGCGCTGCGTTGGCTGTCCCGCTGGCTGGAACAAGGTCGCTGGCACCTGTTTGGCGGCTACTGCTTGTTCGCCGCACTCGTCGTGCTATGGGTCGGCTAAGGGCCTTTGGCTCACCACAGTCGAAGCGGCTTAGCCTAAGCCACTGCGTCGACCACAGGCATCACACGCAGAGCGCCCCGCCAACCAGATACGCAGCCTGTCCGGCACCTTACCCGCCATTCGCCGAGCTAAACCCACGCGCCAACTGAACGGCAATAAGGTCTTTAGCACAATCAGCAGACTGAGCAGCACCAGCGCCGCGACCACGCCCTGCTCCACGCACAGACTCATGCAATACCCAATGCCCAACGGCTCAGCTGATAGGTAAGCCACGCCGCCCCATAAGCCATCGCAAATTGATAGCCGGCCATGGTCGCAGGCACCCACCAAGAATTTGTTTCGCGTCGCACCACCGCCAACGTGGATACGCACTGTGGTGCAAATACATACCAAGCAAGCAATGACAACGCCGTAGGCAGGGTCCAAGCCCTCTGTATGAGCGGCGCGAGCTGACCTGCCACATCACTGCCGGTTGCACCTAAGGCATACACGGTACCCAATGCGCCAATGGCCACCTCACGCGCAGCCAATCCCGGTATCAGTGCCACCGAGATCTGCCAATTAAAGCCAATGGGAGCAAACACATGTAATAGCCACGCCCCCAGCCGACCCGCGTAACTCCACTGAATCGCAGGCCCCACATATCCGACCGGTGGCGAAGGCACAGAACTGAGAAACCACAGCAATACCATCAAGCTCACAATGATGGAGCCGACCCGCTTTAAAAAAATCTCGACGCGTTGCAACAGTCCTCGCACCAAATGCCGCGCACTTGGCCAGTGATAGCTAGGCAGTTCCATTTGCAAGGGCGCCGCACCGGACTGACGGCGAAAGCCTTTTAACAGCAAGGCGACGAAAAACGCACTCAGGACACCTAATAAGTACAGAAGGAACAACACAACCCCCTGTAAATCCACACCGAAAGCCAGCGTGTGACTGGGGATAAAGGCACCGATGAGCAGCGCATAAATCGGCAGTCGCGCAGAGCAGGTCATCAGCGGCGCAATCAAGATCGTGACCAGTCGGTCGCGTGGATTAGGGATGGTGCGCGTAGCCATCACCCCAGGCACCGCACAAGCGAAACTCGATAAGAGCGGAATAAACGAGCGACCCGACAAACCCACACCGCCCATCATACGATCGAGAAGGAAAGCTGCTCGCGGCAAGTAGCCTGAGTCTTCTAACAACAAGATAAAGGCAAACAAGATGATGATTTGCGGTAAAAAAACCAGTACGGCGCCGGCGCCAGCGACCACGCCATCCACTAGCAAGCTACGAAACAATCCGGGTGGCACCACACTCATCACACCGGCAGCGACCCAGGCGATCGCACTGCTGATCGCGCTCATGAACGGCTGCGCCCACGAGAACACGGCTTGAAATACTAAAAATAAGATCGCCAATAACAACAAGGGTCCGACGATTGGATGAAGCACCACTCGATCGATGCGCTCACTGCCAGACACGCCGCTATCTCGTGGGTAGCCAAGGGACTGCAATAGGGCATCCACGGCTCGTTGATCAACGATTTGGCTGTCCATGTCCATGCGCACAGACGCCACCGGGCCAAGCGCCGCCGGCGCCTCAACGGCTGACTCAGGGGCTGCCAGCGTTTCAGTTAAATAGCGAATCAAAGCCGCCGCGCCATCCGACTGAATGCCGACCGTCTCAATCACCGGCACACCTAAGGCTGCCGATAATTGCGTGCGGTCGATGACCCGTCCATGGCGTCGCGCCAAGTCGACCATATTGAGCGCCACGACTAAGCGATGGCCGGTGCGCTTCAGTTGCATCACTAAACGCAGTTGACGCTTGAGATGGGTCGCGTCGACCACCACCACCAGCAGGCTCGCCCGTGGCTCGTGAGGCAGACGACCCAACACATAATCACAGGTCACCTGCTCATCGGGTGTCCGAGCATGAAGGCTGTAGGTGCCGGGTAAATCCAACACCTGTATCGGCCGACCCTGCGGGTTGACCAGACGCCCCGCCTTGCGCTCAACCGTCACGCCGGCGTAGTTAGCAACCTTCTGACGGCTGCCGGTTAACAAATTGAAGAGCGCACTTTTGCCGCAGTTGGGGTTGCCCACCAATGCGATCAAGGGAATGCCTTGGTCAGTGCTCACACGAGCCCCGCCGTGGACGGCGCTTGGCGGCCGAGCACCACCCGAACGGTGGCGGCCTCCACTTGCCTTAAGGCGAACGTACCACCCGCCACCCGCACCGCCAGTGGCCCCCCAAAAGACGCCTTGGCGATCACCTGAATAGGCTCCCCAGGCAGAAAACCCAGCTCCCCCAAGCGTCCCGCTAAATCCGCGTGAACACCGTCCCCCGCGGTCATGCCCACGACATAGCCCTCCTGGCGCAAGGGCATCTGCAGCAAGTCGATCGATGGGTCGTCAGGGGTCGGCTGACTCAGCACCGTAGGGTCAGATTGAGGTCGCATAGGTCATTATAAACGAGAATCAGTCTTATTTGCGAATCATTCTGATTCAGCGGACCCCGACCGATCCCTAACGCCACCGAAGCGCCCCGCCCTCACTGGTCGGCGACCACCGCACCGAAGGTGGCTAAGAAAGCGAGCATCTCATCGGTCTTTGCGACCATGAGCGCCTGATCTGCGCGACTCTCTACATTGAGCCGCAGCAGTGGCTCCGTGTTCGAGGAGCGCAAGTTGAAACGCCACTGCGCGAACTCGATTGATAAACCATCCGTGAAGTCAACAGCCACCGCCCCTGGACGATAGCGGGCCTCGATGGCCGCGATCGCCGCAGGCGCATCGGGCACACGGCGATTGATCTCACCACTGGCAGGAAACAAGCGCATGCGCTCGGCAACCAACGACGAGAGACTCTGCCCGCTTTCACTGAGCACCTGCGCCAACACTAACCACGGAATCATCCCGCTGTCACAGTAGGCGAAATCTCTAAAATAATGATGGGCGCTCATTTCACCGCCATAGGCCGCGTCGACTTTGCGCATCGCATCTTTGATAAAGGCATGACCCGACTTACACAACACCGGGGTCCCACCCCGCGACGTGACGATATCCAGCGTGTTCCATGTCAAGCGTGGGTCATGCACAATTTTTGCACCTGGCTCACGCTGTAAAAACACAGAGGCCAGCAGACCGACGATGTAATAGCCTTCTAAAAATACCCCGCTCTCATCAAAAAAGAAACAGCGATCGTAATCACCATCCCACGCGATCCCCATCGCCGCTTTCTCACGCTTTAATGCAGCGATCATCGGCGCGCGATTCGCCTCCAACATCGGATTGGGTACGCCATGCGGGAAAGTGCCATCCGGCTCGTGATGCAGCTTAACGAAGGTAAAAGGCAGATGCGGCTCTAGCTGATCGATCGTCAGGCCCGCGCCTCCGTTGCCCGCATCACAGACGATTTTTAAAGGCTTTAACTTGGCGATATCCACGTACGACAAAAGATGATTGATATAGCGCGTCGTCCCATCAATGACACTCACCGACCCCCACTGAGTCACTTGCGCAAAATTCCCCGCTTCTGCGAGACGACGAATGTCTTTCAAACCAGTATCCGCAGATATCGGGCGCGAGCCTTCGCGCACGAACTTCATCCCATTATAGTCTGGCGGATTATGACTGGCGGTCACCATGATGCCGCCATCCACTTTCAGGTCAGACGTCGCAAAATAAACACCTTCGGTGCCGCATAGACCAATGTCCACCACATCGACACCCGACTCCACCAAGCCACGAATCACGGCGGTCGCCAGTTCAGCACTCGACAAGCGGATGTCCCGACCCACACAGACGCGCTTCGGCTTCAGAAACGCCGCGTAAGCGCGCGCCACACGATAAGCAATGTCTGCGTTCAGCTCATCTGGTATTCGACCCCGCAGGTCATAGGCTTTAAACGCGGTAATACTCGTCATGAATAATCCTTAGCCATCACGTGTTAGTGCCTTGTCGCCCATAGGTGTCTTCGAAACGAACAATATCGTCCTCACCTAAATAAGATCCAGACTGCACCTCAATAATATGTAGCGGTACCGCGCCTGGGTTCTCAATGCGATGGGTAGCGCCCTGGGGAATATAGGTCGACTCATTTTCAGACAAAGAAAACACGCGCTCGTTACAGGTCACCAACGCATTCCCTTCCACCACAATCCAGTGCTCGGCGCGATGATGATGCATCTGCAAGGACAGCTTGGCACCCGGATTGACGGTGAGCCGCTTCACCTTAAAGCGCGCACCGCCATCGATACTGTCATAGCTCCCCCACGGCCTGAACACCTCGCGGTGCAGCGATGGCTCTGATCGACCCAGTTTTTTTAGAGTGGTCACTAGGTTCTTGACATCTTGTACGCGCGCCTTAGGCGCTACCAACACCGCATCCTTGGTCTCAATAACCACATGATCCGTCAGACCCACGGTGGCGACCAAACGCCCCGTTGAATACAGATAACAGCCCACTGAGTCCTCACTGACCACGTCACCACGCGAGACATTACCGAACGCATCCGCCGGTAAACTATCGTGCAGAGCAGACCATGAACCCACATCGCTCCAACCCGCATCTAAAGGCACGACGATCGCTGATGCGGTTTTTTCCATCACGGCGTAGTCGATCGAATCGCTCGGGCACACGCTAAACTCATCAATCGGCAGGCGAGTGAAATCCAAATCCTTCTGCGCCGCTGCCCACGCCGCCTCACAACACACACGCATCGCCGGCGCAAACACCGCGAGCTCCTCAAGATAACGGGTGGCTGAAAACATGAACATGCCGCTATTCCACAGGTATTCACCGGAGGCGACATAGTGGGCTGCCCGCTCAGCGTTCGGCTTTTCTACAAATTCCGCGATCGGATAACCCGGGCCCGCCCCCTGACCGCGACGAATATAGCCGTAGCCCACCTCCGCCTGAGTAGGCACCACGCCGAAGGTCACCAGCTTGCCGGCACGCGCTTCTTTGAGACCGACCGACACCGCGCGATGAAAGCCTGCCACATCGGTGATCATATGATCCGCTGGCAGTACCAGCATGATCGCCTCCTCACCCGCTCCAGCGAGCTGTTGCGCAGCGAGTGCGGCCACCGCCACCGCCGGTGCAGTATTGCGCCCAACGGGTTCCAGCAAAATACCTGAGGGCGTCACATCCATCTGACGCAGCTGCTCGGCAACCATGAAACGATGATGCTCGTTACAGACCACCAAAGGCCCGGCCACCTCGAGCTTCGCCACTCGCCTTAACGTGTCTTGCAGCAAGGATTCTTCGCCGACCAAGGGCAAGAATTGCTTGGGGTGGTGCTCACGCGACAAAGGCCACAAACGAGTGCCTGAGCCGCCAGACAGAATCACGGGTATTAGCATACGAAAATCCTTACGGTCGCCCACAACGACCAACCCTTAAGCAGGGACGCGCGCACCACGACCAATGCCATAGTACTGAAAGCCAAAACGCGACACGGTGGCCGGGTCGTACAAGTTGCGACCGTCAAAAATAACAGGGGTACGTAATGACGCGCGCATCGCTTCAAAATCTGGACTACGAAATTCTTTCCACTCAGTGACAATACTTAAAGCGTCTGCCCCAATCAAAGCCTCCTCCGCCGTGCTGCAGTAGACCATGTCAGCGCGTGCGCCGATCACTCGCAGCGCCTCGGGCATGGCCACAGGATCATAGGCACGCACCTTTGCCCCGGCGGCCCACAGCGCCTCTAGCAACACGCGGCTGGGCGCCTCGCGCATGTCATCTGTTTGCGGCTTAAAGGCAAGGCCCCACACCGCAAAGGTTTTACCACGAAGCTGGCCCTTAAAATGAGCCTCTATCTTGTTAAATAGGACGCGTTTTTGCCGCGCATTGACCGCTTCAACGGCGTCTAGGATCAGCGACTCATAGCCGACACTGCGCGCGGAGCGCTCAAGCGCTTGCACGTCTTTGGGAAAGCACGATCCGCCGTAACCGACACCGGGATAAATGAAGCCGTAGCCGATGCGTGGATCGGAACCGATGCCTAAGCGCACTTTCTCCACATCGGCTCCGAGACGCTCAGCCAAATTAGCAATCTCATTCATGAAAGAAATTTTGGTCGCCAACATGGCGTTCGCGGCGTACTTGGTTAGCTCAGCCGAGCGTACATCCATGGCAATCAAGCGATCGTGATTGCGTGTGAAGGGTTCATACAACTCACGCATCAGATCGGTGACCCGCGGATTATCAGTACCCACAATAATGCGATCTGGTCGCATAAAGTCGTTAATCGCCGCGCCCTCTTTCAAAAACTCAGGGTTCGAGACCACATCAAATGCAACCTGCTGGCCACGCGCTGCTAGGGTCAGTTGTATCTCTTCACGAATGCGATCCCCCGTGCCCACCGGCACAGTGGATTTGGTGATCACCACTTTGTGTTCAGTCATGTGTTGCGCGACCGTCTTCGCGACTAACAACACATATTGCAAATCAGCCGAACCATCCTCATCCGGCGGCGTACCGACGGCGATCATCTGGAATAGGCCATGCGCGACGCCTTCCGCTGCATTCAGCGTAAAGGTCAAGCGACCCTTAGCGCGATTGCGCGCGATAAGCTGATCGAGTCCTGGTTCGTGAATCGGTACTTCGCCACGATTCAACATGTCGATCTTGCGCGGATCCACGTCCACGCACAGCACGTGGTTGCCAGCCTCCGCCAAACAGGCGCCGGTCACTAGACCGACATAACCGGAACCGAATACGGTGATTCGCATAACACCCGCTTCTGAAAATTTAACCAGACACAGTGGCATCCAAGGGTAAGGATCGTAGCCCCCCTCAGCAAGCAGACAATCGCCGCTTTCCCCAAATACAGCCGGCGGCGTGAGCGGTGCGACGGATCGCCCCGCATCGCACCCACGCGTACTATCGAATCATTCTTATAAATAAGTTATAAATACTTGAATAATATATATTAATTAATATCACTTCCACAAGCGTACCGGCCGTACCTCAAGGCCCATCGGATCGCTCTGCCCAAGGCCTAGGAAGCGCTCCTCAGGCCCATAGACCCGCAGGCGCGCCTCGGCCGGGCAGGCGAGACTCACTGCCTGACCCTGCGTAAAAGCGCGCGTCTCAAATTCATCCAGCGTCACCGACGGCCAACTCACCAAGGCGACATCCGCCGCCACTAACCAGCTTTCCAAGCGCCCAGGCTCACGTGCTGCGTCCTCAATCGCCTCCAAGGTGTGCATCACTCGTCCGTCAAACCCACGACCCAAGGCCGTGCGACGCAAGGCCACCAGATGGCCCACCGTGCCTAAGGCGACCGCAAGATCCTCAGCCAAAGTACGCACATAAGTACCTTTTGAGCACGCCACTTCAAAAGACAACAGAGAGCCACTCAAACCAATCAAACGAAGCGAGTCAATGCGAATCGGTCGTGCTTCACGCTCGACCTCAATGCCGCGACGTGCCAACTTATAAAGCGGTTGCCCATCCCGCTTAAGCGCCGAGAACATCGGTGGGATTTGCGTTCTCATGCCCATGAAAGAGGTCATCGCGCGCTCGACAAGCGTCGCATTCAAGAAGGGTACCGGCGCCTCTTCCACCACGGAACCCTCGGCATCACCCGTGTTGGTCCGAGTGCCAAGCGCCACAGTCGCCTGATAGGTTTTATCGGCATCGAGCAGCAAGCCTGCCACCTTAGTCGCCTCCCCAAAGCACAGCGGCAGAAGCCCACTGGCGAGAGGATCCAAGCTACCGGTATGTCCTGCTTTTTTTGCGGAGAGTGCGCGCCGCACACGCTGCAGGGCGTCATTTGAACTTAAGCCGATCGGCTTATCCAGCAGCAAAATACCATCGACCGCTCGCCAGACCGGGCGAGGCGTCGCCGGGTACACGCTCATGGGAGGAGAGGGTCAACGACATCCGTCGGTTCGGGGGCAGAAGGCTCACCCACCTGCCGACCAACGGCACTCGCCCGCTCCACATCGCTCGCGACGGCCGCATTGATCAGCGACGACAACTGCACCGCATGATCAATGGTGGTATCCGGTGCGAAGTGCAGCTCCGGTACGTGGCGCATCGCCAACGCTTTTTTGAGGTGGACTCTCAAGAACCCTGCTGCTGAGGTCAGTGCCGCACCCACCTCAGCAGCCGAACGCGTGGCATCAAAGGGCAAAAAGAACACTTTGGCATGCGCCAAATCTCGACTGACCTCAACCGCCGTGATCGTAATCAGACCCACACGTGGATCCTTTACCTCGCGCCGTATGAACTCGACGAGCAGACGTTGAATCTGCTCTTCAATCCGACGGCTGCGTTGAAAGTCGCGCGGCACGTCAGAGCGTGCGCGTGACCGTCACGCGCTCGAAGCACTCAATCTGGTCACCCGGTTGGACATCGTTATAGTCCTTCACCGCGATGCCACACTCGGTACCCGCTCGCACCTCGCCCACGTCATCCTTAAAGCGACGCAATGACTCTAGCGCGCCCTCAAAAATCACCACGTTGTTCCGCAACACGCGAATAGGATTGTTGCGCTTCACATGTCCCTCGGATACCAAGCAACCGGCCACCTGGCCGAATTTACTGGAACGGAACACATCCCGAACCTGCGCGAGACCAACGATTTGATCGCGCACCTCCGGTGCGAGCATGCCCGACAGCGCATCGCGTACATCGTCTATAGCTTCATAAATAACGCTGTAATAGCGCAGGTCAATGCCATGATCCTTTACTGCCGTACGCGCTGCAGCATCGGCTCTCACGTTAAACGCAATGATTCGTGCCTTGGAAGCAGCAGCCAACATGACATCCGACTCGGTGATGCCACCCACACCAGAAGAAATCACCTTAACGGCTACTTCCGAGGTCGACAACTTACCTAACGAATCACGCAGTGCCTCGGCAGAACCCATCACGTCTGCCTTAATGACAATCTGCACCGTCTGTGTCTTGCCTTCATCCATCTGCGAGAAGACATCTTCAATATTGGTCGTAGCGCGCGCTAATTTCACGTCACGGAACTTACCCTGACGATACAAAGCGACTTCACGCGCTTTGCGCTCACTCTCAACGACTAACAATTCATCGCCGGCATTGGGCGCTCCAGACAAGCCCAGCACTTGCACCGGAATCGACGGACTGACTGACTCAACTGCCAGGCCGTTTTCGTCAAACATAGCGCGCACACGACCAAACTCGTGCCCCGCAAGAATAATATCGCCTGTTTTCAAGGAGCCGCGTTTAACGAGTACCGTAGCAACCGCGCCTCGGCCTTTTTCCATGCTCGCTTCTAATACAACACCCGCAGCCGGCCCACTGGCCACCACTTTCAGCTCCAACACTTCGGCCTGCAACAGGATGGCATCGATCAACGCGTCGACGCCCTCACCGGTGCGCGCAGACACCGGCAGGAACATGACCTCACCGCCATATTCTTCTGGAATTACACCTTGGGTCACCAATTCGCTTTTGACCCGTTCCGGTTCCGCTTCGCTCTTGTCCATTTTATTCATAGCAACAATCAAAGGCACGTCAGCCGCCTTCGCATGCTGAATGGCCTCGATCGTTTGCGGCATAACACCGTCATCTGCCGCAACCACCAGGATCACTAAGTCAGTAACCTTGGCGCCACGCGCACGCATCGATGTAAAGGCCGCATGACCAGGCGTATCAATAAAGGTCACGATGCCCTTAGGCGTCGTCACGTGATAGGCACCAATGTGCTGAGTAATACCGCCGGCCTCACCCGCCGCGACCTTGGCACGACGGATGTAATCCAACAAGGAGGTTTTGCCATGATCAACATGGCCCATAATTGTCACGACCGGTGGTCGAGCCATTAACTCGACGCCCGCACCATCCGCCGTGACAAGACTCTCTTCCAATGCATTGGCACTGATCGGCTTGGCCGTATGCCCCAACTCTTCAACCACCAGCACCGCCGTGTCCTGATCTAAGGGTTGGTTGATAGTGGCCATGACACCCATGTTCATGAGTATCTTGATCAATTCACTGCCTTTGACCGCCATTTTCTGCGCTAATTCGGCAACCGTAATGGTCTCTGGGATCGACACATCATGCTTAACCGGCTGGGTTGGCATCTCAAAGCCATGGCGACCCTCTGGGCTGGTACTCGCACTGCGTCGACCACCGCGCATCGGCTTCTTTTTCTTATAGCGATTGCTAACGTCCGTAGTGACATGCAATTCCTGACGGCCGTAGCGCGTCTCACGTTCCGCTGTTGGCCTTGAGGTGCGATCGGCTGCAGCGGCCTTACGGGCGCGCTCAGCTTCTTCACGGTCTCGGGCCTCTACTTGCCGTCGCTGTTCCTCTTCGAGCGCTCGGCGTGAGTCTTCCTCAGCCCGCTTACGATTTTCTTCTTCGCTGCGCTTACGACCTTCCTCATCCGCTTTACGCCGCGCCTCTTCTTCTACCGCGAGCCGTGCTGCTTCTTCGGCCTGACGTGCGCGGTCTGTCTCTTCTTGAGCAGCGCGCGCTTCTTCTTCGAGAATTCCGCGATTCACATAAGTGCGCTTTGCACGCACTTCAACACTGACTGTTCGTGCACTGCCACGGGCAGCGCCAACCTTGATCTCGCTTTGCGTCTTACGCTGCAAAGTGATTTTGCGTGGACCCGCGGTGGCCACTTCCGGCGTTTCACGCCCGTGGGTGCGTCGCAAGTGCGACAACAACTCGGTTTTAGCGTCGTCACTGATTTGATCGTCTGGGCCGGCCACGCGGATACCCGCCTCTTCCAGCTGCTTCAATAACTTATCAACGGGGACCTTAAGGACCGCCGCAAACTGCGAAACCGTCACGTCAGACATTGGGAAAGCTCCTCAAGTTGACGCTAAGCCGTCAGTAAACCAATGGGCGCGGGCCGCCATAATGAGCTTGCCCGCCCGGTCGTCATCCAGATTCTCAAGACCCTGCAGATCTTCTATCGACTGCTCTGCTAGTTCATCTCGAGTACAAATACCGCGCGCCGCCAACGCTTTGGCCAACGCATCGTCCATGCCCTCGACGGCCAACAAATCAGCGGCCGGCGCACCATCACCGCTTTCTTCAGTGGCAATGGCTTGAGTCAACAACACATCCCGGGCACGATTTCTTAGCTCACGAACGATGTCGTCATTGAACTCTTCGATGGCGAGCAATTCTTTAGTCGGCACGTAGGCGATCTCCTCAATTGTCGAGAAGCCCTCCTGCACCAAAATCGTGGCCACATCAGCATCCACATCGAGGGCTTTCATGAACGTGTCACGCAGGCCGGTGGTTTCCGCCTCACTCTTTTCCTCGGCCTGCTGCTCGCTCATGATATTGAGCTTCCAGCCAGTCAACTCGGAGGCCAGACGGATATTCTGTCCACCCCGGCCAATGGCCTGCGACAGTTTCTCCTCAGCCACGGCGATGTCCATGCTGTGCTGATCCTCGTCGACCACGATTGACGTCACCTCAGCCGGCTGCATCGCATTGATCACAAACTGCGCTGCGTTATCCTCAAATGGGATGATATCGACGCGTTCGCCGGCAATCTCATTAGAAACTGCCTGCACGCGACTACCGCGCATGCCCACACACGCACCCACTGGATCAATCCGCGGATCATTACTCTTGACCGCAATTTTCGCTCGCACGCCGGGATCGCGCGCGGCGCTTAAAATCTGAATAAGACCTTGCCCGACCTCAGGTACCTCCAGCTTAAAGAGCTCAATCAAGAACTCCGGTGCGGTACGCGACAAGAACAACTGCGGGCCACGTGGTTCGGAACGGATCTCTCGCAGAATGGCTTTTAGACGATCTTGCGTTCGGATGGGTTCACGTGGAATCAAGTGCTCACGCGGCACAAAGCCTTCAGCGTTTGAGCCAAGATCTACATACACACCGTTACGATCCACTCGCTTAACAATGCCGCTCACCAAAGTGAGTAATCGGTCTTGATACGCCTCAACCACTTGCGCTCGCTCGGCCTCACGGACCTTCTGCACGATCACTTGCTTGGCGGTTTGTGCATCTATGCGGCCAAAGGTTTCGGCTGGCAATGGCACTTCGACGTAGCCACCTGGCTCAGCGTCAGCAGAGACGTCTAACGCATCTTCTAACCGCAATTCACGCTGTGGAAATTCGAGCTCACGAGAATCATCAGCGAACACTTTCCAACGCTGAAATACCTCGTAATCGCCATTTTTACGATTGATGTACACCCGAGCGTCAGTCTCTTCACCTAGCCGCTTACGCGTGGTGGAAGCGAGCGCCGCTTCAAGGGCTTCAAAAATGATTTCCTTGTCGATGCTCTTTTCATTCGCAACGCTTTCAACTGCGTCGACAATTTCTTTCAGTGAGGTCTTTGCCATTTTATTTCACTCCCGCCGCGTGCCGGCTTAAGGCACGAGCCGCGCCAACTTAATTTCTTTGAGCTCAAATTCAACCGACTGATAGTCCACCTCAACGGTGATCTTCGATCCCTCAACGGCCACCAGCTGCCCCGTCCAACGACGACGGCCCTCGCGCGCCACCAAACTTTCTACTTTGATGCGACTGCCGACGAAGCGCACGTAATGCGCCTGCGTCCGCAATGGTCGATCGGATCCTGGCGATGACACCTCTAAGGTGTATTCCCCCGGGATCGGATCGGCGACGTCTAAGACATCACTGACCCGTCGACTGACCCCCGCACAATCCTCAACTGTCACACCCAATACGTCGGTCTCGGCGCCGAGGCGATCAATGTAAATTCGAAGTAATCCACCCCCACCCTGCGGGTGAAACTCCAAATCAACCAACTCGAGGCCGAGCGCCGTCACCTCAGGCTCTATGAGCTTCAGTAGCCCGTCGTCCATACCCCATCACCTCAGACCAGACGCCGCCGCTATCGGCCGAAGCGCCAAAAAAAAGGCCAAAAAAATGGGCCTATGGCCCATTTTCAGGGGTCATAAGGCGAAAAACACCTCTGACCCAAACGAAAAAGCCCCCTCGGGGGCTTCTTCTTGTACAGGCAACCCTGCCAGGGCAACCTCAGATAACAGGCGAAGTATAGGCCAGTTCGCTCGTAAAAGGTAGTCCAAGCCACCCTCAAAGGCCAAATGGAGCGCCCCTCCCGGTGTAACCCACCCCAACCATCGGCACTCACCCACTGCCAGCGCTGACCCCAAACCGCCAACCCAGAGATTACCGTGTCTTAGTTCGCAGGCTGTCCCAACTGGCATCGGCTGTCCAACCCCCATCGACCGGCAGCGTGACGCCATTAATAAATCCGTTGCGCTCACTGTCCGCCAAAAAGGCAATCGCAGAGGCGACATCTTCGGCGCGCGCAAAACGCGCCATCGGTACCCGATTGATGATGTCGCTATCCGAATACGCGCCGCTGCCCTGATCAGCAATATCCATATCCGTCTTAATCCAGCCCGGACACACCGCGTTCACCCGAATCCCTCGCCCGCCCCACTCACCGGCCAAGGTGCGAGTGAGCCCGATCAGACCATGCTTAGATGCGTTATAGGCACTGCGGTGAATCACGCCGCGCAATCCAGCGACTGAGGCGACATTGACGATACTGCCGCTGCGTTGCGCCAGCATCTGTATACCAAAATACTTACACAGCAAAAACGGACCTAATAAATTCACTGCCAAAACCCGCTGCCACTGTTCTGCCGTGGTCTCTTCTGCCGCCGCGATGAGACTGATACCCGCGTTATTAACCAGCACATCGGCCGCGCCATGAGAGGCTTGTACCGTCGCTGCGAGTTCTTTCACGAAGTCTTCTGAAGACACATCGCCGCGCACGCCCTGCACGTCAAGGCCGGTCTGGCGCAAGCGGTTTACTACCTCATCGAGTGCTTGCGCATCAGTCAACCAAACCCGGTATCCCTGTTCGGCCAGTCGCATCGCTGTTGCCAAGCCCACACCCTGCGCCGCACCCGTCACTACCGCCGTCTTCATAGCGAATTCCGTTTTACTAGCATCACAAGCCAAGCTCTACACGCTGTCAGAGCAGAATATCATGACGTTCTCAAGCGACTTTGCCGCTTTACCAGGCGCACTCGTCACCACACACCGGCACGTGACCCGCGCACAAATAACGCCCCCGGTGCTCAGACTCACCCACCCACTGACAGCGCATGACACCGCACACCCGTTACGCGCGCCCGGCGATCAATCGTTCCGGGTGTTATTTAATATTACTTAGAATAATACGACATAATCTATTGTTTTATATAAGGTATTATAATAAACGGCCATGGGCATCCGCCAAGCCGAGCCACAGCGCCCCCATGCCATGTTGCTGTCACCCGGTTAACGCCGGTGGATGTCAGGGATAGCCTCGTGCGCTAATAGGCCGATGACCCGCTCTGCTCTTCTGTACGCCGACGAACCCGCTCCGGTGCTCACCCACGGGGCACGCGACCATTCGCCTTTTATCATCCTCGTAGACCACGCCAGCGCACGCATTCCACGACGACTCCAGCAATTAGGTCTATCAACAGATGATCTGCGGCGTCATGTGACTTGGGATATCGGTGCGTTGGCGGTGGCCGAGCGCGTCGCCACCACGCTCGATGCCACTTTGATTGCACAACATTACTCGCGCTTGGTCATTGATTGTAACCGCCACCCGGCCGCCGATACGTCAATCACTGCCACCTCTGAATACACGCAGATACCCGGCAACCACATGCTGAGCCAACAAGACGCATTGATACGCCGACAAGAAATATTTGATCCCTATCATGCGCACATACGCGCTCTGCTGGATCGGCGCTGTGCGTTGGGGTTACGCAGCATCCTAGTCGCTCAACATACGATGACCGATGTCTATAAAGGTGAGCGCCGTGACATGCATGCCGCCATTCTCTACAATCGAGACCGTCGCTTTGCAGGTCACATGCTCGATTTTTTAAAACGCGATACCGGCTTAGTCATCGCTGAAAACGCCCCCTATTTTCTCAGTGACGCCACCGACTACACCATCCCGGTACACGCCGAAGCACGTGGCTTAGCTCATGTAGAGATCGAGATTCGCCAAGATCTTGTTAGCACGCCCGACGACCAGGCCCAGTGGGCAGTTCATATTGCGCGCGCATTAGTCGCATGCGAACAGGCTTTTTTCAGAGAATTCTAAATGCAGAAAACGCCATTGACTCAAAACCTAAACACCACACTCTATGCGCTGTTAGTAGGCTGTTTTATCACCTACAGCGCGTGCTCTATTGCAGCGCTTGCGCCCATCCATCGCAGCGGGCCTGACTATGATTATTACGCGCGTGGCGACGTCAATGCGGCCACCCCACACCCTGTGGCACCAGGTCTTGCGCTGTTCGGAGGCGGCGATTGGCCACCGAGCGCACTTCGTTGGCTGGTCGGCCACGCGGGTGATGGACATATTGTCATTCTGCGTGCTTCTGGCACGCGTGAACTAGAGGAGGACTTCTACCAAGACATCCCAGAGATCACCTCGGTCGAGACTTTAGTCATTCATGGCGAGCGAGCCGCTAGTGACCCCGCGGTACTCGCTGTCATTCGCCACGCCGATGGCATTTTTATTGGCGGCGGGGACCAAAGCAATTACGTCAGACTGTGGAAAGGCACACCTCTGGCACACTCCATTGACGAGCATGCACGCGCGGGTAAGCCGGTCGGTGGCACCAGTGCGGGGCTCGCGATCCTCGGTGGCTATGTGTATGGCTGCCTAGACTCGATCAGCGTTGTCTCAAGCGACGCACTGGCGCAGCCTACCGGCCCAGGCATCACCTTGGTTCGCCATTTTCTGCACTTACCGTTCTTGCAGCGCGTGATCACTGACTCTCATTTCAGCGTTCGTGCCCGCCTCGGACGCTTAGTAACGTTTGTCGCACGACTGATCCAAGAAGAAAATGACACGCAGATTGTCGGTCTAGGCATTGATCAGGGAGCAGCCCTGTTAATTGATGCAGACGGAATAGGCCACTTACGGGTGACCAGCCCTGGCTTTGCCTGGCTCGTGCGTCCTTTAAAGAAACCCGACGCGATCCTTGCGGGGAGACCACTGAACTACGCGCCATTCACGGTCACTGGCATCGGTCCAGACTCCCGCGTCAACTTCGTTAACTTTGAAGTGACTCAACCCGCATTCTTGCAACAGATATCAGTTGAAAACGGACACTTAGTCACCCTAAATTGACAACAGCCTGTGGGATCCGACCGAGTCTCACGTCGCTCTACAGTCGTGCTCTGTCGCACCTGATGGTGCGTTATCCCGACGATTCCACCCCCGGCGCGCGGAATGCTTTCTCAATATCCGCACGCGCGTCTCTCAAAAATTCAGCGCCCAAATAGTCGGTAGTCATTGGCAAGTTAAGCACGAGTTGCGAACACAACTGCAAGGACACCTGACCCTCAATAAGTTCAAAATCAAAAAGATGCCCGCCATGCAGTCGGTCCTGTGAAATAAAATGAAAGTGATAACCGGGCACATTAATACTCGGCATGAACGCAGGCGTATAAAAGCCAACCATCGTTCCACTGATATTTTTAAAATCCGTGACTTTCTGCAGAGCTGTGGCCTCAACTAACGGTGTGTAATTATGGGTTTTTGGCACTGACCGGGTGCGCACCCACGAGAATCGCGCATCCACCCGGATTGCAAACATCATATTGCGCGAGAGCAGACATTGATCTAGATGCGCTTCGAGCGCGACGTGACCGCTAAGCGCCGCCAGCGGCTCACTCGCATAAGGCTTAAATTTGCAGACAGCCGCAAATGGCGTACCGGTGTGCAGCGGCGGCTGATGCGCCTGACCGTCTAAATCTAATTGGTAGGTGACCCCGTCAACCCGCAACATCTCGCCATCAAGATCGTTAAAGGTGCCGATACCAAAGTCACCGTGCTTAGCGAGTTCGAACAGCGTGAGTGGGGTCTCATAAAGACCTTCCAAAAGAGCATTAATCGGACTCACCATAAAAATAGGTCCGTGGTCTTGACTGCTCACCTCACATCCACCGCCATCATTTGTCGGGTCTCCGCTACGATCGCCAATCACCTCAACACGGCCTACCTCAGCCGCAAAAAAAGACAAGCCGTCTCCTTAAACGACACTCAACCCTCAACAAACGCTGCGTGCCGCGCAAACAGCTCGTCTTCTTTTGTAAATGACGGCTCGGGATCAACTAGCCCTGCCTCAAACTGATAGGTCGTTTGCAAAAACGCACCCTGAATGACCGCCGATTCAAGATCAGCGATGTGTCGATCCGCACCCGTCAAGACTTTTTTAAGTCGGTTATCAGCACCGATACTTAAGATTTTGTGCAACTCGCTACGAATAAATGACAGCCTAGACAGCGGCTTAAAGATTTCAAATATCTGTCGTGTACGCGCAGCACTAATACTCTCCTGTCCAAATAGATGAGCGCGCGCCAGCTCTGATTCGATGTTAGGCCAGAAGCGAGTCGTATAAAATGCGGCATCGTTCTGTTGATACCATTCCTCAGAGCGCGATATGGAAGAAGACACCGTGTTATGCAGCTTCCACAGAAACAGTCGTAGGCTAGCGCCATCTAACACGGTCGCTAATTTGTCGGCAATATCCATACGTAATCGCGAGTCACTCAGATTTCGACCGAGAAGAATGTACTCGAGCGGGTACATATTAATCTCAACATTTCGCACAACATAAGCGTTTAGATGATGTCGACAATATGGACACGGATACAGCTTGGCGAACACTGAAAAAAATTCTTTAAAGCCATCCACCACGGCAGCCTGTTGAGCTAACGGCTGGGATGCCGCAATCTCAGCGGCCGTATGCAAGAAGCGCCACACAGCCGGTCCCACATAATAAGGAAAAGAGACGCGCATATCCGCGTCGCGCACAAAACTCTGACCAAAATAGACGTCAGTGAAGGCTACATATTGCGACAAGGCGCCGCTATCCCGCCCCATTTCGGCACGCTCCCGCCGCTTCTGTATACCATTAAGATAATGTCGAGTGAGACGCCACGCTTGGCGTATGCGCAACTTCTCGTCAGCGGTTGCCGTTTTAAACGCCGCCGGGATCGCGGATCCATAGCGCTCAAACTCACCCGCCGCTTCGGCGGCGACTACCCAGTCAGACAACGCACGTTCGTTGGGCTGTACATTGTCAGCTATATCGGCGGCATTACTCACGCTGAAGGCGGTCAATAATTTGGGCATAAAATCTTCATACCAATACGCAACCGGCATGAGCGCACCATCGACTGTCTCCAGCGCGTCCTGCAAGATGACTTTGTTCCAGGTGCGCAGGTAAGCGCGCGCCTCGGTATCGTTCACCGGAGTTGAACTTGAAACACTGCCCCGCCCTTCGGCTTCGCGAAGTCGATGCATTTCACCACGCATCAAGACTTCATTGATGAGATCCATGAACTCGAGGGTCGTCTTGTTTTTAGCTAGCGCTTGCTCAACCATTTTCACAAACTTTGCTCGTGCGGCGCTCGCATGCGTCGATGCAGCACTGGCTGCATGGAAGGCGGAGAGCATTTCCGGCGACTTGTCGATCGTTTGCCAATTGCGTATGCGCTCCTCAAGGCGGTTCTGCTCCGCCCTTAGCGACTCAGGGAGCGCATCTAGAAGCGGGTAGCAATCAGCACTTACGACCCCTAGACTTTTATAAAACGAGATTGCAATGTCGACGAACCGCACGAAGTCGCTAATACGATAAGGCAAATCCTTAACGGGCAGATGGGTCGCATGATTCGCTGAAAAACTCGCACGGAAGCACCGATAAGCAGCCCCTTGAATGAGCCGAAATAAACCGATCTGCACTTGCAGTAAAGACGAGCCTCTTTGCTTGATGTCATCGGCTGTGGCAGAACGAGCCGCCGAATGACTGAGTGCGACGGGTGTCTCTGCGGCGTCCTCTGGCGTTCCTTCAAAAGCCGATTGCTGCACCTGAGCTGCTGACTCTGGCGCGGCATCGGCTAACTGGGTAGCGCTGTAGTAATGATGCACAGGCCGACAGAATGCGTCGAAATCTAGCCAGCCATTGCCGCCCACATCCGCTTCTGCAAAAATATCGGCTAGTTCCTTGTCTGATAGCTCCTTATTGGCGCTGTCACGACGCATATCCGCCAGGGTGATCCGACCATCTTTGTCGTGGTCAAAGTAGTTGAAAGCGGTCTGCAACCGATTTAAACCGTCCACACGCCTCGACAGGGCGTAGCTAATGAAGTCGTACACATCAAACGAGCCCACCTCCGCGGACTCGGCACTGACCTCTTGAATCATGGCATGCAGCTGGCCGTCCGTGAGGTTCTGGTGGAGCGCATCAACGACTGAGGATTCGAGATCAGAGACGGTGACCTGCTCATTCTGATCGACATCAAAAAATCGAAAAGCGGCATGCAAATTGACCATGTCGGCTTTGCTGATGACCGGTTCATACGCCGACATAAATTCTCCAATACGCCCACTCATACGTCGAAAAATCGCCCGTCACCCCTGTCACCCTCATCGTGAGGGCGCTTCTCAAGCAAAGCGGCTAGGCGACTGCCGCCCAACGAGGTGGCGGATACGCCGTGACGCGCAAAGCGTACACCATGCCACTGAGGCGGGTGCCATGCCAGTGCGGCCACAGTCGGTAGAGCGGGTGGCCCATGACGGCATTTACCCAACGCGCCAGCGAGCGAAGTGCGGTGCGCGTGGGCCAATCCATGATAGGATATAGGCAGCATTAAGTAATTGATTTTGCTAATGACTTAAGTCTAATACGGCCGACAGCAGACGCCTCTCTTGCAATCGCTGGCCGCTCAGGGCGTCTGCATGCGACACTGACGCCATCTTCTGGGCCAGCGAGCGAACACCTTTTTTGAGCCTCCCCTCCTCAGAGGCACTCATTCACAGTGCCTTTTATAAATTCACTCGCTTAGATGATGTGAGCGCCTACGTGCGCCAACTGCGACACCTGACGCTCGATCTGCACGGCAGTATCCTTCTGGCGCCCGAGGGTCTCAATGGCATGGTCGCCGGCAGCGCCACGGCCGTGCAGGCTTTTGAGGCCGCTCTGACCGCACTCCCGGCTTTTTCAGGCACCGCGTTTAAGCACAGCGCGTGCAAGACGACCCCATTCTACAAAATGAAGGTGCGGGAGAAACCCGAAATAGTACCCCTCGGCATCTCCGGGGTCGATGCGACCCGCGGCACCGGCATTAACGTGAGGCCAGCGGAATGGCGAGAGTTGATCCGTCAGGACGATGTCGTGTTACTCGACAATCGCAACAGTTTTGAATACCGTCTCGGCCGCTTCAAAAATGCGATAGACCCTGGTGTCGCTCACTTCCGTGATTTCCCCGACTATGTGAAAGCACATGTCGATGAATGGAAGGCCAGTGGGAAGCGAGTCGCCATGTACTGCACAGGCGGTATTCGCTGCGAAAAAACCAGCGCCTGGATGCGGGAATTCGAGCTCCCTGTGTATCAACTGGAAGGCGGCATCCTGAACTATTTTCAGCAACTGACTGATGCCGAACGCGACTGGGAAGGTGAATGTTTCGTATTCGACAACCGCATCGCTCTGGATACTCATTTAAGCGAAACCACCACCACCTTGGAAGAGGTCTATCAAGACGAGCCTGACGGCGCATGGCGCTTGCGACGCGCACGCCAGTTGCAGAACAATGACGGCTAAAAAGACGCTTTTTAAAGGTCGCTCTGTCTCAGGCGATTACAATAAAACTAGGCCATAATAAGAAAGTCTAAAATGCCAGCGATCAACAGAGAAACGGCCAAAGAGACGAATAGCGCTGGATAGGCCAGACCCTGCTCTCCGTCAATTTTAAGCAAGTGCGCTGTACCAAAACCACCGAGCGCTTGACCCAATGCACACGCTGCCGTTGCAAAACCTCACACCATCCGACCTTTGATCGCATCACCGCTGGCAATGTGTTGGCTACGCGCTAAAAAAGTAGCGATGAGCCCTGGCATGCCAAAACCCGCCAGCACACGGGCAACGGCCAAAGCGGCATGCGACGTCGCAGCAAAGGATCATAGTGCCGCTACGAGCTGCACGAGTAACGCCATTCTGAGCGGACTTCGCGCACCCATTATTTTTGAAGTAGCGCCGTATAAAAGCCGAGCTATGAGCGTGCCCACCCCGTCGATCAGATAATAGGACGAGCCAACGGTGACACCACGATCTAAATCTCGCGCGATGTAGTCCACCAAAAAAACCCTCTGCGGCACCACACCAACAGCCGCCAATGCATACTGAACGTAGAACAGTCGCGCCCTCACCGTCACCTCAGCCGCACTCGGCGCGGGTCGTGGTGCGACCGGCCACATTCGCCAGGTCACCGCGGTGGTCCGTCATGCGGCCATCCCGATCACTGACCACGTAGTTGCGATGCGATAGCTAAGAAGTAGTGGTACCAGCCCTCCAGCCAAGACGATGACGACGCTGATACCCAGCAATGTCACTGCGCGAACGGAAGAACCACGCGAAGGGCAGCGCCTGATCTGCACTGACGACGAAGGAAAGTCCGACGGTCAACATCAGCACGCACAGGAGAGTGACGGGCGATACATGCCGCGCCAGCAGATTAGCCATGAGGGAGCCAGCGAGATAACCGCTTAGGTTCGCAGCCGCTAACAGCGCCGATTCATGGCCGCTAAACGAGCCACCGCGACTAAGGCGGGTTGTAGGGGAGCAAAAGCGAAACGCGCGAGCCCCAAACCAACCAAAATCGCGCCCCTAGCAGCCATCACCACAAGACTCAAGCGCCCATGGGTTGGGTAAGTCGGATTTACTGGTCACGGCGAGCTCCCTTGAATCGTCATCAGCGAGCCCCCGCAAGGAGGCTGTTCACTATGTACCCACTCGACCCCAGTCATAGCTCAGGGGCGGTCATTGCTTGTGCTTACGCGGTCGGACACCGCGTTCCGAAACCCGATGGTCACTGTCAAATGGCCCTCGGCCCGATACGCCGCCCAATTAAAAGAGCGGCATGGGTACATGCGATGCCCCCGCCCCCCTATTATGTCAACGCTTGCCAGAGGCGCCCTTGGCCTACGCGCACCCCTCCCTTGCTCAGCGCCCGTACCTATGTCGTAATAACTCGACTAAACTGAATGACCCCCGTGTTAATCCACCCAGTTCGGCGGACCTCCCTATGGCGCACTTCTCCTTTCTGCATTCCACTCGCGCAATCCTCGCAGCAGGCCTCGTTTGTATCGCACTGGGCGTACATGCCACCGATCAGACGGCAGAAACACCCACGGCACAGGCTATTCAAAAGATGAAGGCGAGCGCCTTCTTACACCATATCAAGGTCCTGTCCTCCGATGACTTTGAGGGACGCTCAGTCGGCACCCATGGCGGTGAGGTCACGGAACAGTACTTAGTGTCTGAGTTTCAACGGCTGGGACTGACCGCTGGAAACCCGGACGGCAGCTACCTACAGGCCGTGCCACTGTCCGGGCACACCGGTGCGCCTACCGCGAGTGTTCACGCCGGCGGCCGGTCTTTAGATCTCCACTTTCGAGATGATTTCGTCGCTTGGTCCTATCAGCGATCCAAACGCGTGCAAATTAAAGAGTCAGATCTTGTCTTCGCAGGCTACGGCGTGATTGCTCCAGAGTATGGATGGGATGACTTTAAGGGTCTTGATGTGAAGGGTAAGACATTGATTGTATTAATCAACGACCCCCAAGTGCCTGACCCCAAGGACCCTACGCGCCTCGATGACACGCTGTTTAAGGGCAAGGCCATGACCTACTACGGTCGTTGGACTTACAAGTACGAGACGGCAGCGGCAATGGGCGCCGCTGCGGTCCTCATCGTGCATGAGACTAAGACCGCCGCTTATCCATGGGAAGTGGTTGTTAATTCTAATAGCAATGAGAACTTTGATATTGACTATGGCGGTGACAATCCCCGATTCCCCAAGGTCCCCGCATGGATCACGACCGATACCGCCCGCGCTATTTTCGCTCTCGCCGGCAAAGACTTTGACGCGCTCAAGGCGACCGCTTTAAAGCGGGATTTTCATGCCCAATCACTCGGAGCGAACATTGACCTGACCGTGGACAAGTCGTGGCGGAATATCCCCTCGCATAATGTGCTCGGCCGAATAGAGGGTTCTGACCCATCACTTCGAAAAGAGGTCGTGGTCTACAGCGCCCATTGGGATCACTTTGGTTGGAATCCGTCGCTGCCCGGCAAGAAAACCGACCAAATCTTCCATGGCGCCCACGACAATGCCTCAGGCGTTGCCGCTTTGCTTGAGCTGGCACGCGCCTACCGGGCGCTGCCAACGCCCCCGCGCCGCTCAATTTTATTCATTGCCACTACCGCTGAAGAGAGAGGTCTATTGGGTGCGCAATACTATGCGACACACCCCCTCATCCCTCTCGCTCATACCGTGGCCGATATCAATATGGACGGAATGAACGTGCATGGGCGCACCCATGACCTGGAAGTGATCGGATATGGCAACTCCGACCTCGAAGAGCTGCTCTCACAAGAGGCACAGCGGCAGGGACGTGTCATGGTGCCAGAGCAAGTGCCAGAACACGGTCACTTCTTCCGTGCCGATCACTTCGAATTCGCCAAAGTCGGCATCCCCTCTCTGTTCTTAGGTACGGGTATGGATTTTGTGGGCAGACCCAGCGGATATGGTCGCGCAATCATCGATCACTACACTGAGCATGATTACCACAAGCCTACAGATATCGTGCGAGCCGACTGGGATCTATCCGGCGCGATGCAAGATCTAGCACTACTATTTCGGGTCGGTTATGACGTGGCACAGGCGGATCATGTACCGCGCTGGAAGGATGGCTCTGAATTTAAGACCAAAGGAGACATCCGCCTACAAAATCAGCCGAGCGAATAAGGGCAGCCGCCCTAGACTAGAGAAGGCTGCCATTAAAGCACCGACGCTCACCGCGTGTGCCCAATCATAGGGTCAGACTACTTCCAGTAATTATTCGCGGCGGCGATCGTCGCGAATTCAATCGCGACGGTTTGCGTCAGCGCAATAATCATCCCCGCATCCTGCTCATAGACGGCACGCAACTTTTCACGCACCGCCGGATTGGTTTGTGTGCTTTTGACAATGAGCCGCGCGATCTTAACCGCCAATGCCCTACCTTCTTCCGGTGTTTTAGTGATCAGAGTGTTACCAGGAATCAACTCAATCGCGGGTGGGACAGCGTTAGCATTCATGACTTAACTCCAATGGTTTTTAGTGAAACCTAATTTACCTAGGTCTGTTCACGTAAGCAATCCCGCTGGCCACTGCGACGACCTCTCAGTGCCAGCGAGCTTAACTTGCCTACCCGCTGACAACCTATCTCTCGAAAAACACCCAGAGAGCACCGATAGCCTATGAAGCCTGCGCCCCGCGGCCACTCCGCATTCATACGGGGTGATTGGCAGAGCATCAGTGGACCCAAATCCAGTGCTTATGATTGATAGGTGATGCGCATACAACGCGTAGCGAGGGCCGCCCCCCGTGACTGCGCTAGGGGCTCAGCGGATTGTGTTAAGGTCCATGGGCCATCGGTGATCTCTGGAGTCGATCATGACCTCGTACACCCTCCTAGAAGAGTTTGTGCTGCTGTCTCTTCAGGATGAAGGTGGCCACTTTGAGCAAATCCCGGAGGTCCATATGGCCTGCGGCATCGCCGGCGCCGCACTCATGGATTTAGCCCTCCAGGGGCGCATTGATTCCGATATCAACGCGCTCTGGGTGGTCGATCCCACCCCGCTAGGACACCCCATCCTAGATAAGGTGCTGGCCGACATAGCCGCCGAAACCCGAAGGCTAGACACGAAGCTCTGGATTAAGCGTCTGGCGCGACGCGCCCATGCCATGCAGCAATCGGCCGTGGCGTCCCTGTGCGATAAAGGGGTCCTACATCAAGTTGACTCCAGTTTCCTATGGGTAATGAAAGATCGTCTCTACCCGGTAGCGGATGGACAAGAACAAGTCGAGGCAAAGAGACGAGTGATTGCGGTTCTCCTCAGCAACGATATTCCTAGCCCACGGGACGTCGTATTGACTGCACTCGCCGATGACTGCCTGTTATTTGATCGATTTTTTAAGCCACAACAGCTCGAACAGGTGCGCAGCCGCATTGAGCTGATCAGCGGGATGGATCTAATCGGAGCGCAAATCGTGCGCAGCGCTCGAACGCTCAATTCGGAGGTTCGCACCGTTGAGCGCAACACCATTATCGCGGGCTTGAGCGGCAACATAATGGAATGGTACGACTTCGGTATCTATGGCTATTTCGCCGCCACCATGGGCCGACTCTTTTTTCCCACGGAGGATCCAGCCACGTCCTTGCTCGCGGCGCTTGGGGTGTTTGCCATTGGCTTCATTGGCCGGCCCCTAGGGGCCGTTCTACTTGGCTATGTGGGCGACAGCCACAGCCGGCGTCGAGCGACCATTCACTCCGTGCTACTCATGGGAACTGCGACCACCTTAATGGCTTTCCTGCCAACCTATGCTCAGATTGGGGTTCTGGCGCCTCTCTTGCTTGTGCTGCTGCGATTTGCCCAGGGTATTGCGGTCGGCGGTGAGTTCACAAGCTCAGTCGTCCTCATGGTAGAAGCTGCATTACCCAGTCGACGTGGGTTCGTGGGCAGCTTCGCAGGGGTAGGACAACTGGCCGGTCCCCTACTGGCCTCGGGAGTCGGTGCGGCCGTCTGCTGGTCCTTACCGGACACCGCTGTGTCTCTGTGGGGTTGGCGCTTCGCTTTCCTGTTAGGCCTCGTCATAGGCATCGTGGTCCTCATCCTGCGCAGTCGCCTACCAGCCGAAGAGCCCATTAGCCTCCCAAATCCCGAATCGACGGCGCCCATCGTACAAATCTTTAAGACCGAGCGACTTGCGATCCTTAAAATGATCGCAATCCTCATTCCGAACGGCATCGTTTTTAATATCTTTCTCGTCTATTTACCCATCTGGCTGTATCAGACACAGGGGGTGGCGATCTCCACCGGTCTCGCTCTCAACTGTTTGGCGATTGGCTGTGGAATTGCGATGAATCCCCTCGCTGGTTGGGTATCGGATCGATTCGGACGAAAGCCCACATTATTAGTTGCATCCATCGCTCTTACTCTGTGTGTTCTACCGATATTTTGGCTCATGACCGGTCAATCACTTCTCTTCATTACACTTGCCGCTTGCGGGCTTGCAACGATTGATGCATTTTTGCGATCAGGTCTTTCCGCCTATATGGTGGAATCTTTCCCAAGAGAAGTCAGGGTGTCGGCCGTGTCCTTAAGCCACAACGTGTCGGTCAGTCTCTTTGGTGGCACCTTACCCTTGGTCGCCAGCTTTCTACTGTCACGTACGGGGCTTGTCTTGGCGCCTGCCTATTACTTGTGTTTAGGTGCCATCATTTCTCTCATCATATTGACCGTCAGTATTCGCGGCGACAGCCGCTACTCGCGTGAGAAAAACAGTCCAGAGAGCGCCCGATGACCAGATGCTCAACGACTGCTAGCCTCGCGCATCGGGTGATTCCTCGAAATCGCAGGCCAGATCTCACGCTAAGTCCTATGACGGATCTTCTACGTTTCCGCGCCTAGGAATTGATGCTGTATTACCCGGTTGCTGTGTCTGGCTATTTTTCTCGCGCTCAGTGTCGAATGCGTGAACGGCTCTCATGACACCGCAAACGCAGTGGCTACCGTCATCTACATGCACACCTTGATGCCTAGCGAGGCAGCGGCGTGGTCAGGTCTTTGGAATCTGACACTGCGCTCTCATCCCGTGGTGCCGTAGCGTTCAGCAGGATTGCGCTATTGCCTGTGAAACTTGTGATCGGGGTCGGCTCGACGCTTTTTTTACTCTGTCGTTTTCACTGGTACTTTCTACCCTTATTTGGCACGTAGGCACCTGATCCCTCGGTATACGCAAGGACGCTTCCGCCGAACTGGCGGCGAGTGTCACGATCGGTGTAGCAGATCGGTTCGGCCTGCGGATGAGCACAACATAGATTCTGGCCTCTAGCATGGCCGGACTCATGGTGGACGCGAGTTCTAGCATCCATCAAGAGACCATCCGACACGTCCTGCTCGTGTGCACTTTGACGCTAGCCGTGTGGGCCGTGTGGGCCGTGTGGGTCCTGTAGGGCGCCGCACTACTGACAGACGGGTATTTGGGCTCCAGGCGTTTGGTAGTCGATAAGCGCTTTCGCCTATTGATCTGTCAGCCGGCTGCCTACTAAAGGACGCCGCTTTAGCTTGCTTCGCAAAGTGATACCAATCGCCTACAGAGCATAAAAATCCAGATCGACAGTGACCCGCCCCACAGCCTAAACGAGGATTCCCGCCCGGTTCAATCCGGCTCAACGGTAACCGCGTAAGGCACAACAAGCACCGCTTATCTCAAATGAAGCCTGCTTAACTCTTATCGGCTACTTAATAGAAAAACACGCTGATCCACTCGCCTTTTTCCCCATATAGCCAAGTACTTAATGACTCTGGACACGAGGCAGCCCGACCCCCTGCACTTATATCTCACTGTAAAAATCGATGTTACTATGGTCCTCACGTCCAAGAAAGCTACGCGCATAAAACAAAGGGATAAAAATGAGTGAAACATCCATGCTGAGATCGGTTCCGGCCTCATTTTTTGGCATCGTTCTTGGACTTGTAGGACTCGGCGACTGCTGGCGCTTCGCGTACAAAGTGTGGGGCGTGCCGCAGGTGATTGGCGAGATTGTCATGCTGATCGCGGTGGCTACTTGGGCGATCCTCGTCACGCTGTATCTCTTTAAATGGCTCACGGCACGTGATAACGCACTGGCCGAATGGCGTCATCCCGTTCAGTCCTGCTTTATTGGTCTGGGTAGCGTCGCCACCATGCTTGCCGCCGTGGCCATCGGCCCGTACTCGCACACCGCTGCCGTCACCTTATTCCAGATCGGTGCCGCGTTAGATATCGCGTACGGTCTGTTCTTTATGGGTCGCGCGTGGGCCGAGCCGCGTGACCACTCAACCACCACCGGCGCACTGTACTTGCCCACCGTGGCAGGTAATTTCGTCGCGGGCTTCGTTGCCGGTTACCTGGGCTTCCACGATCTGGCGGTGCTGTTCTTCGGTGCGGGTGCGCTATGTTGGCTTGCGATCGAGTCAGTGATCGTGCACCGACTGGTAGCCCACGATACGCTGCCTGTGCCGTTGCGCGCGACAATGGGCATCATGCTCGCACCGCCTGTGGTCGGCTGCGTGGCGTATCTATTCATCACCAGCGGCACCCCTGATCTTGTCGCTAAGGCCCTGCTGGGCTATGGACTACTGCAGTTGTTACTTTTGCTACGACTCCTCCCTTGGATTTGTAAGCAGCCCTTTGGTGCTCCGTATTGGGCCTTCAGCTTCGGCGTGACGGCACTGGCGTTCGATTCGATCGTCTTTGTACAGCGCGGCCTGACCGGTCTCTTTGAGCCATTGGCGATCGTGCTGTTCGTCTTCGCGAACATTGTTATGGCCGTTCTTGCGATCGGCACACTGGCCCTTTTGCTGCGAGGCAAATTAGTGCCAATGCCGTCTAAAGTGTAATTTATCAAAAGGATTGCCCATGGCATTGCTGGTCTTCGGAACTCACGACGCACGTCGAGCTCACGTGGCGGTTATGCGCATGGTGGCAACCGTCAATGGCAGCCGCCCGTTCGAGGGCGACACCGCGGAGCTCGTTCGTAAGTTTGCTGCACTACAAGGCTGCCCACGCTGCCATGGTTTTGACAAGGCACTGGATTTCTCAGATATCTTAAATGGCTCTCCACCCTGGGATCATCCGAAGCGTGCGGTCGATTTGCTGAAGCAGCAACTAAAAACTGCAAAGGATCGCGAAGAAGCGGTGCATGCCGGGCTGCTGGTAGCCATGTTTGGTGACAACCAAGATCCCGAGGCGCTGCATGTCGCACACGCGATCGCAAGAGATCTCGGTGTCGATGACGACATCCTAGACGGTGTGGTACGAATCGCCAATGACAACGCAGCAAGCGCCAAGGCAGATTTATTCCGACGCTTTCTGTCCGAGCGGATCGCGGTTGACAGCGATCTGATAAAAAACCACATGGAGAGACACGATCTCGCCTCCCTTAGCCGGCCAGAGTTGATCGCCCATTATCACCAGCTAATGGCAGCGGCGCCTGCAGGTTCGCTGGGAGCAGAAATGCGCGCTTTCTATCGCGATGCCAGCTTCCCGGTTCCTGGCATGCCCGGCTCGCCGTTACCAGTGGAATTTTTGGGTTCGCACGATGTACATCATGTACTCGCAGGTTACGACATTTCTCCGCAGGGCGAGGTATATACCGCAGTATTTAACGCCGGCAACACCCGTGCCGGTATCGGCTGGCTGTCAGTGGTTCTGCTCCAGTGGCATCAGGGGGTCAAGCTCGGCGTATTTGATCCTGTGCACTCGCACCTCGATCCCGCCATCATGGCCCGGGCCGCTGAGCGTGGCGCACAGACAAAGATCAACATTTATGATGCTCAATGGGATTGGATGTCGCTATTGGCCGAGCCACTCGATGAGGTGCGTCGTTCCCTCTCGATTCCACCAGGCGGCTTGGTTGGCCCGGGTCAAAAATGGGCAACGT
>CAIOZU010000001.1 GCA_903862885.1 uncultured Pseudomonadota bacterium | reverse complement strand
TCTTTTTTTGCCACTCCGGTAGAGACAGAGGCCAATAAAGCCAATGAACATGATGCTGAGCACTCGTCGCGATTCGGCAACCTTAGAGGCCGCACCCGCCATCACCGGCGCGACAACCCGTTGGATGAAGACGCCGTACCAAGCGCCACAGCTAACCCCCCTGCCGGTTACGCTCGGTACAGCAAGTATAAAGGTGCCCTATGCAAACGAATCCACTTCAGGTGGAATTCAGTATGGCCTCAGCTAACCCCCTGCCGGTTACGCTCGGTACAGCAGGTAAGGCGTCCTTTGCATCCGAATCCACTTCAGGTGCAATTCCCTTTGGTGTTCAAGCTAAGCACTCCCCTTACCCAGCGGCCACCCACTGCCCCGCTCTCGCTGAGCCACCACGCGTTAAGCGTCAAAAGCGCACTGCTTGATTTTATAAACGCAAAACCAAAGGCATCGTCCACGGCGCCTTGTTTGGCTTTGGCCCGTTGTTGTTTGAATTTATCATGATCCACCAAGGCCTCTAAGTCAGGGTGTAGCCCCTCCTCAAGCGACTGCACCGATTCAGCCAATCGAGCGACCCCCTCGGCATTCGCTCGTGTGATCAATTGCGCATAGCCCATGTCTTTGCTCGGCTTCCACGCCACCCGATGAGGCACGACGCCGTCAATGGCGCGCCGATGCAGGTAACGACCCATGCCGTTTGGGCCAACCTTCTCAATACCTGGCGTCGACAGGTATTGCTGAATCAGCCGTGCATCGAAGAGCGGCCAACGATAATCAATACCATAACTCGCCGCGACCACCGTGCAACTCTCTAAGCGAGCAGCGATTTGCATACGCTGCAAGTGGTACTGCAAGACCCAGTCATTGATGCGCCTAAAAGGCGCATCAAAAATCGCCGTCTCCATATAGCGCTCATAGAGTTGCAGGCGCTGCACTACCTCCGGTCGCAGCAACTGATGTGGCCAGCGCTGATTCCACGCCCTAAAAAACGAGCGGTTATAGGCGGGTCGGGGCGGCTGGAAGGCGACCGCCTTGATCAGGCGCAGGGCACGCGTGAGGAGATTCCCCGGTAAGATGTTCCAAAGACCCGCGTACTGCTGTTGGTCTAACAACTCAAAGCGCAGATGATGGCCTTGGTTGGTGACGATTTCATCGCCACCAAAGCCTGAATGCAGCGAACGGATCCCGCGCCGTTGGCACTCCTCATAAAATAACGTATGGCTAATCGAATTACCGTGCTCCACCGGATACCCAAAGGCCGCCAGACCGCGCGCGGCCGCGGTGTGTACCGCCTGCTGACGACCCGTGATGAGATAGTTATGGCATATATTCGACGCCTGACTGGTCTCTAAAATGTAAGCGGGCTCTTGTTCTGCAAATGCAAAGCCAAAACTATGCAATCGGTCTCCGGGTTCACCGAGCAAGCGCGCGAGGTAGGCGGTGATGGTGGCGGAGTCAATGCCGCCACTGTTTTCGGTGCCGATCGGCGCATCGGGGTCGATCCGACAACGAATGGACTCCTCTAAGACCTCGCGATAGGCCTCGACCCAGCGCGGATCGCGTCGACTGGCCATCGGTGGATTGTCCTGCCAGTGGTGGTATCGAGAGATCACCGCTTGCCCCCTCGCATCAAGGGTCATCCAGTGACCCGCGGGCAATTTTTTTATTTCTCGGTAAGCGGTGTCGGTTTGGCTAAAGGACAGTCCCAGCAGATAAGCGGCCGCCCAATCAATGTCTTTGGTCAGTGGCTGGGCGCTGCTTCGGCTCACCAACTCAGGCACGCTCCAGCCATAGCAGAGCGCACCCTGATCGATACGATAAAAAAGCGGCTTCACCCCCAAGGCATCGCGCGCGAGATAAGTCAGCTTTTGTGACTCGTCTTTGATGACCAAGGCGAATACACCGATCAGGTGCTCGGCCATCCGCACACCCCACCGTCGCCAGGCATGGTGCAACACCGATGCCACATCCGTCTCAGCGACCGCTAACTGGCCACGCACGGCGTCCAGATTATGGATCTGCCCTACCATATCGACCGAGAGACTATCCGTCATCTGTGAGTGCGTCATGAAAAGCACTGTAAAAGAGATGGCTGAGACGCACAACCATCAATTGAAAGCAGACGACGCTTTGATTACGCTATGCTTTTACACGTGAGCACTCGACGATCCAGATGCCGCCTAAGACACCGCCGATGCGATCGATCGGAGACGGGGCGGACGGATGGGCTTCATTGCGGATAGATTGAACGAACCCCATGGCGTATTGCGCTTATAACCTGCTGATTCACAGTGATTTGCTGTTACCGGAGCTCGCCCCGGCCACCGAGCACGACACCACCCTACCTGCCATCGTCATCCGCTACGGCGCGATCGATCGCGACGGGCTCCCCGATGGGCAGCCCATTGGTCCTTTTCTGTGGGTGAATGCCACAAGCCTGTGGCTGCATGTGCCCTCCGTGGCGCACTTTCTGATCCGTGAGGGTCGTGAGATCGTGATCGATCCAGCAGCCGGCATCGATGAGGACAGTCTGCGTGTGTTTTTACTCGCCTCGCCCATCGGGGTCCTACTGTTTCAGCGCGGGCACTTGGTATTGCATGGCAACGCCATTCGTATTGGCGATCAGTGCCTGGTGTGTGTGGGCCAATCCGGTGTCGGCAAATCAACCCTCGCTGCAGGCTTCATGCAACGCGGCTACGAGGCCATCGCCGATGATGTGGTACCGATCAATGCCGCCTGCGAGGTGGTGCCGGGGGCGCCTCGTCTGAAGCTCTGGAAAGATGTGCTCGATAAACTGCAGTGGGACAGTAGCGCCTTACGACGCATTCGTCCTCACACCGAGCGCTTTAACGTCCCCATCGTGCACCCAGGCCCCCGACGGGCCCTGCCGGTACGGTGGGTGTACACCTTAGAGCGCCGCCGCGCCGAGGTGCCGCGCATCGAAGCCATTTATGGCATGAACCGCTTCACGCCACTCGCCAACCAAAGCTATCGCATTCGCTTCATGACGGAGCTTGCTTTAAAAACCCAGCATCTGGCGCTGTGTGGCACGCTCGCTGGACGCATCCATCTGGCGCGAGTCGTGCGCCCTGACGACGCCTTTGATCTCGAGCCGCTGATCGATGCACTCTTAGCCGACATCGCGGAGCACCCTTAAGCATGGGCGGCATTTACTGGCTGGCGTCTTATCCCAAATCAGGCAACACCTGGTTTCGAAGCTTTATGCAAAATCTCATTGAGGATGCCGACCAGCCGGTGGATATCAATGCACTGTCCACCGGACAGATTGCGAGCAGCCGCGGATGGCTTGATGAAGTCCTGGGTTTTGATAGCGCAGATTTTTCCCACGACGATCTCGACCAGCTGCGCCCGGCGGTCTATCGCTGGTCGACGCGTGATCCGGAGATCGGCTACCACAAGATTCACGATGCCTATACGTTCACCGCTGATGGCGAACCTTTGGTCAGTCAAGGTGGCACCTTAGGTGCGCTGTACATCATCCGCAATCCACTGGATGTGGCGCCCTCGTACGCCCAGCACTCGAACGTTAGCGTAGATGAGGCGATTCGATGGATGGGCGATCCGGATAATGCCTTCTGCTGGGGCCGCAAAAAACTCTTCAATCAAGTGCGCCAGCAGCTGCTGTCGTGGTCTGATCATGTACGAAGCTGGGTCGATTCCCCGGGACTGAACTGTCATGTCATCCGCTACGAGGACATGCTGCAGTCACCGACGCCTACCTTCAGCGGCGCGGTGCGCTTTCTGCAACTGCCCAGTGATGAAGCGCGCATCGATAAAGCGATCCGCTTCAGTGACTTTAAGGAACTGCGTCGCCAAGAATCTGCGAATCCGTTTCGCGAAAAACCGAACAAAGCCGAGCGATTTTTTCGTCAAGGGCAAAGCGGCAACTGGCGCACCCAATTGACGGCCGATCAAGTAGCGCGGCTCATCGAAGCGCACGGCGAGGTGATGCAGCGCTTTGGTTATTTAGATGCGAACGGTCAGAGCCTTTAGATGATCGCCCGCCCCGCTCTTCGCCGCTGGGGCCGGGTGCTGACACGCGAACTGCTGCGGCGTCGACTGCCCGGGGGGCTCATGAGTCCTTGCTATCTCGGGTCTAGCCAAGACCCACGGGCGCGTTTACACCGCCAGTTTTGGTGGCACAGCGGTCAGCACTGGCCACGCGGCCTTTGGCTGGTAGTACAGGTGCTGCTGTGGCTTCGTTGGCAGTTCCTCCATCTGGTGCCGCACACCCTGCGCGTGGTGAAACGGGTAGGGCCTTCGATTGCCGCACACGAAGGCATTTCACTTGCTTGCCAAGCGCGTCGTCTCCTGTGGCTCGGTCTGGCGTGGTGTATTCCTGCGAGCGAAGCCTATGCCTTTCGCTTGTATCGTGACCCCCAACGCGCACTCGACTATGTGTACCGACAAGAGACCGGTGCGTATCACGCGTGGCGCAATCACGCACGAGGCGTTTACGCCTCGTCGTTGCAACGCATGCAAGACAAGACGGCACTGGCCGATTGGTTGAGCGCACACGGAGTGCCGATGGTCCCCACCCTCGCCCGCCCCGCCCGCGAGGCCACACCCACACTCTCTGAGTTACTGGGTGACACGCCACGGGCGTTTTGCAAAACCAACAGTGGCAATCAAGGACGTGGGGCCTTTGCGGTGTGGCGAAGCCATACCGGCCTACAAGGGCGGCTATTCACGGGGCAAGAATTAGTGGACAGCGAGGCCGTCGAAGCGGCGTGGCGCGCGCTGTGCGCTCTTGATCAGTCACTCATACAGCCTTGTCTGCTGGATCACCCGCTCCTTGCCCCTCTATCGATCAGCCCAGAAGAAATTATCACCGTCCGCTTGATCACCACCTGGTCCTCTGGGAGGGACTCCACACCGCAGACCTTAGACGCTTTTTTAGAGATACCCGCCGGACGCAGGGATAAGGGCGAGACGCTTTATGTGATCTTGCCTATTGAACCCCATCAGGGGCGGGTGGGTCCACCGATTCGCTCCGTCCACTGGAGTGGGCTCTATGAGCAGGCACTGGCGCGCATTGAGCTACAACAGCAAAGGCTGGGTGAATTGCCCTATTGGGCAAGTGTGGTCTCGCACAGTCTCCACGCCCAACAATTATTCCCGGACATCGCATCCATTGCCTGGGATTGGGTGCTCACCCCCAGCGGGCCTGTGCTGCTTGAGGGCAATAGCGGTTGGGGTCTGTCAGCGGTGCAAGGACAGCGAGGCGGTGTCTTGGCGGCGGAAGGGTCAAGCCGAGATCACTGACTCACAGGACGTCAGGTTCGACCAGATAACCGCCTACCCGAGCATAATCCAAGGCGGTGCTCGAGACCTTTAGACGGCGCGATCAGATGAGCGATGCGACCCATCTACGAGAGCGCACAAAAGAACACGGGGGTGCCGCGACCCTCCGCACTTCGCTCCAAAGCGAATCAATGAGAGCAGCCACATGGACACCGAAGATGGTGAGCAAGACCCTGTCTGTTGGGTGCCGGTGTGTCGGACACTCGTGTGTCGGGACGCGTTTGATTGACAAGCGACTGGTCGGTTGAGGAGCGCCGATGAGACAGGGGCGCGTTGCGCGCCCGGTCAGCGACTGCAATTTGCTTAAAAAAAAGACACCGAAGCCGGACCTAGGCCCCCTCCCTGACCGCCATTAAACCCAGTCATGCCTCTGGAACGAGGCATCCTCTCGACTCCCGACGATACCGCCGACTGAGAGTCCGGCCGCGGTTACCACGTCCAGAGGGTTAACTAGTAACACCTGCGGCCCGGCCATCGGTGGTAAAAAATTCGAGTACGGATTGGATTTTACTTAATGTGTACCCCATCGAAAGCAGCTGCACCTGAGGTGCCTGATAAGGCAAACCGACGCGCTGGTCGGTGCTTTGCAAAGCCGCACTATCGGCTGCTGTCTGACGGGTCATATCTCATACGCCTCGGATTTAAGCATTATTTTAGACACGAAAACCATTTGGCGCGCGCAGCACCAAAATGCTCACAATTCGCGTTTATATACACCGTCGCACTTCATGTCAACTTGGACAAAACGTCTGAGCTCAGAACTCACGCGCCATTGCGCCGTGTGTCCCCACACCACTCATCCATTGAATCCTTACCCAGCATGACCACGGCCGGCTTTTCCTGGTGAGCGCCTGATACCTGCATCTAAGCACACAGCGGCTACAGCAGCACGGTGCTGCGCTGTCATCTCGGCTTAATCATCCCGGCGGGCTGTGGCCTGAGAGTGGGCGCCGAGACCCGAGCCTGGCGGAAGGCCGCTGCTTGGTCTTTGATGACACCATGGAGCATGAGGCATGGAATGACAGCGCCTGTGATCGCACGGTGTTCCGTGTTGACTTTAAGCGCTGACCGTCTGCCGTGACGTCACCGACTAACCCACGCCACCCACCGGCAGCGGATGGAGTCGCATCCCTCAAAGACCATCGACAAGACCATCGACGCCACGGCCATGCGATGGTAGAACACTCTTTAAGGCGTCGCATGCACGTGCGCCTTGACTGACTGACCATTGGATGCCACGACACTCACCCCGCGAGCTGCGCCTATGTACGAAAAAAGACACCACCCCATCGCCTCCTCTCGTTTTTTTATCCGCCGCTTACTGCGGCATGGGGTACTCGCCTCCCTCCTGATGAGTGGCTCCTTAATGGTCGGCATCTTGGGCTACCACTGGCTAGAAGGCCTATCCTTTGTGGATGCGTTTGTGAATGCCGCGATGCTGATGGGTGGGATGGGTCCAGTGGACACCATGCACTCGGATGCGGCCAAGCTCTTTGCGGGCTGTTATGCCTTGTATTGCGGGCTGGTGCTCTTGGTGACTACCGGCATTTTGGCGGCCCCCGTCCTACACCGGCTCTTACATCAATTTCATATGACGGATCGCGACTGATCGCAGCGACGCACAGTGAGTGCGCCAACCGAGCAGACACTCCATACCGCCGACTGGAAGTCCGGCGGCGGTCACCACGTCCAGAGGGTTAACTAGTAACACCTAAGGCCCGGCCATCGGTGGTAAAAAATTCGAGTACGGATTGGATTTTACTTAATGTGTACCCCATCGAAAGCAGCTGCACCTGAGGTGCTTGATAGGGCCTCCTCCACTTCGCGTCATGAGGCAGGTGATCGATCATCTGGGGGGCAAGGCAGAGGCCTACGGAGTCTTCATAGGCGCACTCCAAGACGCAGCTGGTGGGCTCGCGACGCTATCACACCCACTCAGCCGCTGACAGCCTTTAGCGATCAGGTGGCGACCGAAAAGCCACTCAACACCGGCGCTATCCATCGCCACGGACCCGCCGCCTAAGGCCGGACGCGCCTACAATGACGCCTATGACAGCGCCCGACCTCCATGCCAAACTCGATGATCTAGACCTCGAGGCGTGCCTTCGGGTTTTGCGACGCATCGATGCGGATCGTGGCTGTCTCACCCACCTAAGCCAAGCCCAACGCCGCGAATTACTGACCTTAGCTGGTCTTGTCGCCAAGCCAGAAAAAGTCAGTCTTGTCAAAATGGCCAAGGCCTTTCGACGCGCGGAACGGGCCGCCTCGCAGCAACACGATCGGCAGGTGATCGCACAGACCGGCCTCAGGCGTCAGCGCCAACAAACCCCCTATGCGCCGCTGTGGCTGGAACGACCCCCTACCGCGCATGTGGCGCCACCGGCACTGCAACAAGGACGCACGTGCTACATCTGTAAACAAGCGTTTAACCAGTTACACCGCTACTACGATGCCTTATGCGAGCCTTGCGGCGACTTGAATTACGCCAAACGCTCCCAGACCGCCGACTTATCTGGTCACACCGCGCTGATCACCGGTGCGCGCGTGAAGATTGGGTTTATGGCGGCACTCAAACTGCTGCGAGCCGGCGCTCAGGTGGTGGTCACCACCCGCTTCCCCGTCGATGCGGCCACGCGTTATGCCAAAGAAGCGGACTTTGAGACCTTTAGTGATCGACTCCACATCCATGGCCTAGATCTCAGGCACACACCCAGCGTTGAGCTCTTCACGCGCTTCCTAATAGAGCGACTGCCGCGACTGGATTACTTGATCAACAACGCCTGCCAAACGGTACGCCGACCGGCGGGGTTTTTTGAGCACCTGCTTGCACAAGAACACACCCCAGCGCGTGCACTCTGCGCTGCGCTGCGGGGTCCTTTAAGACAACACCACGCCTTACAACATACCTTGCGTCATGACCCCTCCCACCCATCAGGCGCACTCATGGGTCTCACGGGCCTCACTGGCTTGACGGGTCTCACGGGCCTCGCGCAGGGTGAGGGCATACTGCACAGCGCCGCCCTCTCGCAGCGCCGCTACTTAGATGAAGATTTTAGCCGCAGTGAGGCGCTCTTCCCAACGGACTTATATGACGAGGATCGCCAGCAAGTGGATCTGCGAGAAATCAACAGTTGGCGGTTGCGCTTGCATGAGGTGGAGACCCCAGAGCTCCTTGAAGTGCAGTTGGTCAATGCCATTGCACCTTATCTATTGACGGCACGACTAAAGCCCTTGATGGTAAAAACACCGGGCGCCCATAAACACGTGGTCAATGTGAGCGCGGTGGAGGGACAGTTCTATCGCACCACCAAAACCGACAAGCACCCGCACACCAACATGGCCAAAGCGGCACTCAATATGATGACCCGCACCAGCGCCGCGGATTTTGTGAAAGACGGCATTCATATGAATGCGGTGGACACCGGGTGGGTCACGGACGAGGATCCCGTCCACCACGCGAGCCGCAAGGCCGACCTCGGCTTCGCCCCACCCCTCGATATCATCGATGGCGCCGCCCGGATCCTAGACCCGATCTTCGTCGGCCAACGGAGCGGCCAAGCCATCTGGGGTCAGTTCCTAAAAGACTACAAACCGAGCCCCTGGTGAGGCCGTCCCTTCAGTTTTCACGCCGATGTTGGAGACAGATCGCATACGGCGCGGGCTTAACCCATTAGGGTGACCCCCTAAGCGCTACCCACAACGCCCGTTCACGAATGCTTCTTCACGCCGACCCGCGAGACCCCCATGCCGGTGACCCTTCATTTCAGTGGCCAGATCCATAATCTAAAAGCGCTGCACAAGACGCTAGGCCTCGTGGCCGACAGCGCTCTCAACCCGATTGCTGAGACCAGCCGCGTGGTGCTCGCCGCTTGGCGCCAATGGGGCACCGCCACCCCAGAACATCTGATCGGTGACTTCGCGTTGGTCATCGAAGACCACGAATCCCACAGCACTTTTTTGGCGCGCTCCCCCTTTGGGGTGAAGCCCCTGTATTACCGCCTCGTCAACCGGACGCTCTATCACGCGTTCAATGCGGTGGATCTAAAAAAGAAATGCCCACTGGCTTTCACGCCCGACCCCGAATGGATCGCGCGCTTTTTGACTGAGATCTCAGCCGATCATAGAAAAACCGCTTACCGCGAATTGTTCAAGGTGGCGCCGAGCCACTGTCTACTGATCAATGCCGAAGGCCAGATGCGTGAGTGGCGCTACCACCACTGGCAAGACGATGCGCCGTACGCCACGCGTCGCGACGCCCGTTGGGTGGAGGCTTATCAACAGGTGTTAGAGGAAGCGATTCGCTGCCGCATGGACAGCCATGCGCCGATGGGCACGGAAAACAGTGGCGGCATCGACTCCGGCACCATCACCGCTTATTTGTGCGATTTCTTAGGTGAGCCGGATCGTCAGCTGCATGGCTTTTCATACACGCTCTTTGCACATGAACCGGCACTCATTTTTGCCACCAGTCTGAGCAAAGGCATTTACCTCAATCATGTGATCAGCGCCCAACCCACCCACGATCGGATCGATCAGTTCGTCGATGAGGGGATCCGACACTTTGGCTATCCGCACGAGAACTCGCTCAGCACTTATCTGTTACCGATGTTCCAAGAATGTCAGTTTCATGGGATTCGCACGCTATTTTCAGGCTTTGGAGGCGATGAGGCCGCCACCCACGGGGCCCATCTGGTGCGCCACGAATTCGCTGACACGGGCAACTATCGGGGGCTTTGGGACGTACTACCCGGCAACCCACTCACCCGCGCCGCGCGCTTTGCGAAAGCGCTTGGCACGCGCCGACAGGTCGCTACACATCGAGCGGACTATCACATCGAATGGGAGGCCCGTTGGCAACAGCGCATCGTGCGCGATGACGTGCTCACCCAGCAGGGGCTCTATGAGGGATACATCGCCACCGCCCGACGCGATGCCCCCTATCGATCGGTCAATCACTACCTCATCGATCATCTGCTCGATAAAGCGCACATCGACTCTCGAGGGGAAGCGTGCACCGTGATGGCGGCCGCCTTCGGCGTGAACTACCAATGGCCCCTGTTAGACACCCGCCTCGTTCAACAGTATCTCTCAACACCGAGCATTGAAAAGTGTGGGCCGAAGGGCTTGGGTCGCTACTTACATCGCCGCGCGATAGAAGCGGTGGTGCCTCACGAGATCACGTGGAACCCAAGCAAAGCACTCACCGGCAAACCCTTCGCACGTCAAGCACCCGCCAAGCAAGTACCGCAACTGCTCGCCCTGGCACAGCGAGAAGTAGCGAACTTGCACCCCGCCTTAGAGCCACTGATTGACCGCACACGACTCCAACAGCACCTAGAAGTCGCCGCCCATGCTCGGAGTGAGGGCACGCTAGCCTATTGCCTAGAGAACCACGCCCAGCGACTGCGCTGGCTCAACCGTTGGCTCCACGCCGAATAAACGCACTCGCCGCGCGATTCGACGCCTCAGGCACCCCCGACCGCCCTAAGGACCCTTTTTGAGGGTTCCTGCGTGCATCACGCGCTTTTCTTTTGCAGGAAGTGCGCTCGGATAAAATCATAAGTCATTGATATGTAAGAAAAGTTATCTGTGGTCTCGGCGGACCCTCTGTGAACGCCTTCACAATCGCTGGCCTCAGCCCCCATCCGGGGGTGGGGTGCTTCCTCACGAATCTCCATCATGCACATCAAGGGCTAAGGCGACTCGGTCCAGTACCACTCAAGGCACTGGAAAAAACCGGAACCGAAGGCCTAGGGAAATGGCTTAGGGACATACAGGGAAATGTGGAGATCGCCACCCGGCGATACCGCTTAAAGGCGATCACTGAATACGTTGACTTAAGAAGGATGATGACATGAACACACAAGACATTGTTTTGGCTCACACCGGCGCGAAGGTTTATGCGGCCCCTCAATTGGTTGAGTTGGATCTCAACGAGACCGAGAGCGGCGTCTGCAAGAAGAATTGCGAAGATTGGGAAGCCTGCAGCTAAGCAGCATTCGCTTAACGCGAAAAGCCACGGCATGCCGTGGCTTTTTTTTGTCCGAAATCGACAGCGTACTTCGCCCGCACACCACACCGTGCCCGCTACGACTGCTCGCTCACATCCTTTAAAATCGCATCAACCAAGGCCTCCAGCTCAAATCCCGCGGTGGGTCGCCTGACGCGAGCCAAATGAATACGACTGGCGAGTAGCCCACATAACTGCAAGTGCTCCGCCTGCAGGCGCATCCCTTTTAAATAATGCGATCGATAGGTGTTGTTTTGCAGGGGCTTCCAGCGATTCATTCCCTGAATGGGCGTGATCGTGATCTCGCTCACCTCGTCCGTAGGATCTAAAATATAAATCCAACGAACCGGCAACTTTTGCAAGGAGAAAGCGCGCTCCAACGGCAAATTAAACTTCTCCAAGGTGGGTCGAATACGACGCAGCGCATCCGTGCCCACCGACAACTGTTCCGCCGCATCCTTCCACAGCTTGATGCGCGGGAAGCCAGGGAGCGCTTGACAGGCGCCATTAATCGGCACCACATCATCCGCAAGCACCGAGTAGCCACGCTGCATGAAGCCCGCGGCAGTCGTCGACTTGCCCGCCCCAGAGCGGCCCACGCAAATCAAACACTGGTCTTTGATTTGAATGGCATTGCCATGCATCACCAACAAGCCACGCTGAAACAACAGTGCCCCAAAGGCGGAGCCTAAAAGGAATAAACGAATGCTGTCTTCATCGACCCCCGGCACCGGGTCGATCAAGATCGTCTGGCCGTTAGAGATCAGAAACTGACCGACCTCGGGGATACGCATCCACAGCTGCTGACGCGCGACCCATAAGGTCGGCGACATCTGCTCACCCCCCTGCAAGCGATCGACATCGATCGATCCAAATTGAACCTGCACATCGATGGCATCCGCCTCTAAACCATCGGCCCGCACAGGCAACTCAGGCAAGTTGAGCTCGCTCTGAATCACCAAGTCATAGGCGCCGTACCGACTGGCTTTCGCATTTTTCGTGAACATGGTCACATCCAGCCAGTTTCAGTTGAGGGGAAAACGTTGCGGTGAGGCACAATCGCAGATCAAGCGTATAGAGTAAAGCAGGAACAACGCTCGCCCCTCAGTGCGGTGTCACACTATGAATAACCCATCCACCACCAATCTCACTCTGCTCACCCTTGTGTCTCGTCATCCCGATCTGATCGGCACCGATATGGACGGCGACTTGGTCATGATGAGCATCGAAAAAGGCACTTATTATGGCTTAAGCGGGGTCGGCCCAACGATTTGGGCACTGCTCGTTACGCCCACCACCGGACAAGCGATCAGCGCCGCCCTCTGTGAGGAGTACGCCGTCACCCCCGCACAGTGCGAAGCCGATGTCTTGACCTTCCTTCAGACGATGGAAAAAAATAATTTATTGGTGATCGGCTAAGCGTCTTTGAAGGATGGTTCCCATTGGCCTATCGCCCCGCATTGCTTGCTCTGATTGGCCGTAAGACAGCGAGTTTTCGCCGCCAGCCTCTGTTCTCACAGCTCTGGTATGCGCCGGTGTGGATGGTGCTGGGTATCGCCAAGGCCTTTATCTTCACCTTTTCATTCCGACGTTTGGCACCACATTTGGGGACCTGGTCCGGCACCGGCGCATGGGTACCCGTGTTGAGCGCTCAACAAGAACAGTGTGCCTTGCTGATCGGTCGTACCGTCAAGACCATCGCCCGCTACACACCGTGGGATTCCAATTGTTTTCCGCAAGCCATCACCGCCCGTCTGCTACTCGGCCTGTATGGTATTCCGTACGCGATCTATTTTGGCCTCATGAAAGACAAAGACACCGCTGAGATGAAAGCACACGCCTGGGTCGCGGCGGGACGCATTCGAGTCACCGGCGGCGATGGCTTTGAAAGCTTTACCGTCGTCGGTTGTTTCACAAGCCCCAAGCAGTCCGTCGCCAACACCCCATGAGTCAAGCGCTCCCCTTGAGACGCCTGTGGGTCGATGTGTCGGTGACCGGTACGCTCACGCTCTTTGTCCTGATGCTACTGACTAGCCTGTCAGAGGGCATCGGCATCTTGCTGTTAGTGCCCTTGTTGAGCCTCTTACAAGGCGGCAGCCAAACAGCGACCGGCCTGTTGCACGCCATTCAACTGACCCTGACGACCTTGCATATTCCGTTAAGCACCGCCGCCCTGCTGACGCTGTTTGCCGCGCTGGTGACCTGTCGTAGCCTATTGCAGTTCACGCAAGACAAGCTGTCAAATCGCTTACAGCTGCAGCTGGTGGATCGACTGCGGGTGCGCTGCTTTAATGCGCTGATGCGCTCAGACTGGCGTTGGCTTTCCTCTAAACGTCAATCCGATCACGCCAACTTGATCTTGTCTAATATCAGTCGTGTCGGCCAAGGCTTTAACTATTCCATCTCCTTAACCAGCACCCTCACCACCATCTTTGCCTACTTAATCGCCGCTTTTTCACTATCGATCAGCATGACGACGATTGCCCTAGTCAGTGGCTGTGTATGCATGCGGTTACTCGCCGGACAACGCAAGGCAGCCTTTGGACTAGGCCAAAAACTGGGGGAGGCCAGTCGCGCCTTACAAGCGCGCGCCCATGAAAGCTTAGGCGGCATGAAGCTCGCCAAAATCTTAGGCGCCGAGCAACGCTTGGTAGCTGAGTTCGCTGCCACCACGGATGTACTTCGCCAGCAACAAACCGATTTCACCCGCAACAGCAGTCTATCGCGCGCCTTATTGCAACTGAGTGGCGCGATTTTACTGGCCGTCTACCTGTACATCGGTCTGACTTTTTTAAACACCCCGGCACCCACCTTACTGACTCTGGTGTTCATTTTCAGTCGACTCATCCCCTTATTTACCCAAGCCCAGCAGCTGTATCAAAACGGGTTGCAAGCGTTGCCGGCCTCACAAGAAGCTTACCAACTGCTCGACGAGGCGACTGCGCACGCTGAGCCCACCACCACTGGCACGCCACCACCGATGCTGTTAAGCACCCATATAACGCTCGAGCGAGTGAGCGTGTCCTACCCCGATCGTGACAGACCGGCGCTGCGGGAGGTGTCGTTACGTTTCCCGGCGCGCACCACCACCGCGATCATGGGTGCATCCGGCGCCGGCAAAAGCACCCTCGCCGATGTACTCATGGGTTTAATCACCGCCGACCACGGCACAGTGCGGGTGGACGATCAGTTACTCACCGACAGCGCCCGTATGCACTGGCGCGCCTCCGTCGCTTATGTCCCACAGGAAGTGTTTTTATTCCACGCGACGGTCGCCGACAACTTACGCTGGGGTCACCCGGAGGCAACCGACACCGAGTTAGCCGACGTACTCAAGCGAGCCGCCGCCGCCTTTGTATTTCAGCTACCGTTGGGACTGCAAACGGTGATCGGCGATGGCGGGGTGCTGCTGTCGGGTGGCGAACGCCAACGACTGGCTTTGGCGCGTGCGCTGCTAAAAAAACCCACCCTATTGATTCTCGATGAAGCCACCAGCGCGCTCGATGTGGACAATGAGGCGCGCATCCGTGATGCGATCGAGCAACTGCACGGCGATCTCACCGTGATTCTCATCGGCCATCGCTTGCCCACCTTAGAACACGCCGATCAGGTAATTATTTTAGACCATGGCCAAGTCATCGCCCACGGCAGCTGGGCTGAAGTCAAGGCACAACAAGGACGCCCGCTATGACCGCCCCAGCCACTCGCCACGCGCTGGTGCTCGATATGCTCTCACCGACCCGGTCGGTGGATCAGGCCGCGATCGCAGCCCTAGATGCCACCGATTGGGCCGCCATCGAATCCACCATCAAGTCACATCGCATCGCGCCGCTGCTGCACTGGCAACTGCAACACCACCACGCATTGCTTACGATCCCGGCACCGTTTCGGGCCCTGCTCGAGGCAAGCTTCAAGCGCGCTACCCTGCGCGCCTTAGAACTGCAACGCGAACTGACCGTGCTGCATCGCGTCCTAGAAGACGCCGGCATCGCGCATCTGTCACTCAAAGGCTCGTTTTTGGCCTTTCATAGCTATCCGAAGGCGGCGTTACGACCGCTCAGGGATCTGGATGTATTGGTCCATAAAAAGCAAGTACTTGCGGCCTATCAAGCAGCCCTCAATGGCGGCTTAAAGCGCAATGAAAAGTACCCCGGTGATCCGCTGGCTTATATGAAGCTCGCGCAACATTTACCGCCGCTGCTGTCAGCTTCTGGACGCGCCAATGTAGAAATCCATGCGCAATTACTGCACCCCGGTATGGTTGCTTTGGATGAACCGGATGCGCTTGAGGAGACCCGATTGTGGGAGCGCAGTATCACGCGTTCTATGGGCACGGACACCCTGCGCTTTTTAGCACCAACCGATTTACTACTGCATTTGATTGTCCATGCGGTCGATCATCACCAGTTTGATAACGGGCCTTTGATCTTAAGTGACATCGCCTATCTACTGGAGCGTGAGCGCATCGACTGGCCTGGGTTCTGGCAAAGCGCCCATGCGGGGAACTGGATTAAAAGCAGCGTCCTGACACTGAAGATGACCGAGCGTTACTGGGGACCGCAGCCCATCGACTGGCAGGACGCGGGACCGATCGAAGACGCCTCGCTGCCCATGATCATTGAGTCGGCCTCTTTGTTGATGCTGAGAGACTATGACACCCGAAGCGATACGCGACTGACACAGATGCTGGATGACAAAGCCTCGTGGCGCGCACGATTCGCTTTTGTATTATCAAAAGTGTTCCCGAGTCGGGTAACACTCGCCAGTCTGTTTGGCACCCCGGTCAACTCACCACTGATTTACTTAGGCTATCCACGCAAATGGTGGTCGCTCATCACACACCGCTTACCTAGCATGCTCGCTGTGCAACAGAACCCCGAAGCGCATGCCGAGACGCGTCGGCTCTCCGAGGTGCAGCACTGGATCCATGGCGATCACCCACCGCCGCATCACCACCACTGAGCAGACCTAGGCCTGGGAGCCCGTCGATCGGCGAGCAGTCCGTGACCCCCATGCCTTAAGATCACCCGACCCTAAGGCCACCTCCCCCACGGATCCGCTGTCACACCCCTATGTCCGCTACCTCCCCACCCACGACATCCACTGCCACCCCCACGCGGCGTCCGCTGGATCTAGCGGCCACGTGCTTGGTGGTGGGGCTGTGCCTCGCGTGGGGCTTTCAGCAAGTGGCCATCAAAGCGGTTGCCGCCGACATCACACCCACCCTACAACTGGCGATGCGTTTTACTGGCGCCAGTGTTTTTTTTGCCTGGGTGGTCTGGCGACAAGAAGGGAAGACGCTGTTTTCAGATGGCGCACTGCCGAGTGGTCTATTGCTCGGGTGTTTATTCTCTATCGAATTTGTTTTAGTGGGCCAGGCACTAAGGCACACCAGCGCCGCACACACCGTAGTGTTTCTCTACTCGGCGCCGATTTTCACCGCCCTTGGCCTGCAGTTCTTGCCAGAAGAACACTTGAGTGGTCGCCAGTGGGTGGGCGTACTACTCGCGGTCGCCGGGATTGCCGTGGCTTTTATGTCCTACAGTGAAAAACCTATATTCGACCTGTTTATCGGCGATGGGTTAGCACTGCTCGCCGGTGCGGCGTGGGGAGCGAGCAATGTTGCCTTGCGTCGCGGTCGCATCAGTCACGCCTCCACGGCTAAGATCGTGCTCTATCAAGTGGGGATGGCCGCCGTGACCTTAAGCGCATTCGCCTACGCCACCGATCAAATGCACCTGATCGTCTCGACACGCGCGATCGCCTCCGTGTTGTTTCAAACGATTGCCATCGCGATCATCAGCTATATCGTTTGGTATCGACTCCTGCGCCGCTACCTGACCTCGCGCTTGATGCTCTTGTCGCTGCTCACCCCCTTATGTGGCGTGCTGTTGGGTCACGTCGTACTCGGTGAAGTCATCGAGGCACGATTTGGGGTGGGTGCGGTATTGGTGTTGGTGGGCATCCTCATCGTCAACAGCCGCGTGCTCTTCTCGCGGGGCCTATAAGGACCTGCGGCGGGGTGTGGTTAGTTACGCTAACCTGTTGATTCAAATAATTTACTCAGCGCCTCTTGGGGTCGCATGCTAGCATCTGTTCTGATCGCCGCTCGGGCGCGACAGGCCCTTCAATGGACGCTGTGGCGGGCGGCTTCATGCGCCCGATTACCCTTGCTGACGATGCCCTGGACCCTCTCATGAGCCACGCTGCTGTGACGCCCAATGACCTCTCGTCACCCGAGCGCCCCACCCACGATCTGTGGCTCGGTCTCGACACCGGTGGCACGTTCACGGACGCGGTCTTACTGGATGCAAGCCAACGGGTGGTGGCCACCGCCAAAGCCCTCACGACGCACTGGGATCTGGCCATTGGCATCGGCAACGCCATGCGCAACGTGTTGTCGGCGCTACCGGCAGGTGCAGAACGCCACCACGTGAGTTTGGTGTCGGTCTCCACCACACTCGCGACCAACGCGGTGGTCGAGAATCGTTTCAGCCCGATCTGCACCTTACTGATTGGTTTTGATGACGCCATGGTTGAGCGCTCAGGGCTCGCCAAAGAACGTGGCGGCGTCATTGTGCGCATCGCCGGTGGGCACGACGCCACCGGCGATCAATCGCACCCACTGGATGAAGCCGCGATTGATGAGGCAGTCAAACGCTATGCCTCGCAGGTGGAGGCCTTCGCCATCGCCAGTCACTTCTCCGTACGCAACCCCAGTCACGAGTTGCGCGCCCGCGAACGCGTCCGCACCCTGTCGAATCAATCAGTGACCTGCGCGCATGAACTCAGCTCTAAATTAGACGCGCCCCGACGCGCACTGACCGCGGCCTTGAACGCACGTCTCACCCCTCAGATTCGCCATCTGGTAGAAGCCCTCACCCAGGTGCTCGCCGCTGAATCCATCACCGCGCCTTTGATGATTGTGAAAGGCGATGGCTCGCTGATGCAGGCGAGTTTGGCGCTGGAATATCCGGTCGAAACCGTCCTCTCAGGCCCTGCCGCGAGCGTAGTCGGTGCCGGCTTCTTAACCGGTCTTCAGGATTTCATCGTCTCGGACATGGGTGGCACCACCACCGATGTGGCGGTGGTGCGCGGCGGCCGACCGGTGATCAGCGCGGACGGTGCGTTAATCGGTGGCTGGCGAACGATGGTCGAGGCGGTGGATGTCAGAACCACCGGGCTGGGTGGCGACAGCGAGGTGAGCTTTGCGCGTGACGGTCGACTGTTAGTCGGCCCCAGAAAAGCAATGCCCTTAAGCCTACTCGCTCATCAAGCGCCTCTGATCCTCGCCGAACTGCGCTTACTGGCACAGCAAGAGACGCTGCCTGACTTCCCTACCCAGTTCGCTTTCCGCAATCCCGGACGCGATGCACCCAGCCACATCGACGGACTCGATCGGCGCGTGTGGGAGGCGCTTAAGACGCATCCGGTCAAGGCATCCACACTGGTCAACAGCCTTGCGGGCCTACAGGCTTTACGTCGCTTAGCCGATGCCGGACTTGCTACCATCGCCGCGTTCACACCGAGTGATGCCATGCATGTAATGGGCCGCCAAACCGGCTGGAATGCGGAAGCGGCGCGCTTAGGCGCGCACATCTTAACCATCGAAGAGCGCAATGCGCGCGCAGCGCGCAGCGCGGTCACAGCCGACATCCTGTGTGAGCGCGTCTACGAGCACGTCGTGCAAGCCTCGGGGCGCATCATTTTAGAGACCGCCCTCGCCCAAGACCCGGCGATCGAAGCGAAGGCCGGACGTTTTGGCCTCCTCGGCGATCCGCTGATCTACGATGTGGTGGCCGGTAAGCGCTTTTCTTCTTTAGTGAATGCGCGCATTGAACTGGCCTGCCCGCTGGTGGCCATCGGCGCACCCGTCGGGGCTTATTACGAACTGGTGGCGAGTCGGCTTGCGACCCCGCTGTCTATTCCTCAGCATGCCGCCGTGTGTAACGCGGTGGGTGCCGTGGCCGGTGTCGTCTCACAGACGGTCGACATCGTCATTAATCAACCGACATTCAAAGTCTTTCGGGTACATGACCCCAAAGGCAGCATCGACTTTGCGGATGCAGATCAAGCCATCGCGCACGCGCGCGAACGCGCGCACGCGTTAGCACTCGACGCCGCTTTGCGGGCGGGAGCGAGCGACCCCCACGTCACGCTGTCACACACCGAGCGACGCGCAGAGACAGCCGCCGCACCGGATTATTTGGCCGAGGCCATCGTGCGCGCCACCGCCACCGGTCGCCCGCTAGCGGGACAGTCCCAGCCAAAGACTTTTACTTAAACACTTTTACAACACACCACATAAAAAATAATCGTCTGCGCCGTCATCCACGCTTGCTACAAAATATTTTTACTGCGTACTTTTTTTAGAGCCCCTGTGTCAAACACCGAGGCAAACACCGTGTCAAACACCGTGTCACACACTATGTCACGCTCCACTGCGCTATCGCCCTGCGACGCATATAAACAGTGGGATGTTGACTACCGCCGACGCCCCCCCTGTTTGAGTCCTGAGGGCATCTAGAGTCTGACCGTTAATATATCTGCTCTTTGAGTCATTGGTCTCGCGTACTCGGTAGGGGTCATACCGCCAAGTGCTTTCTTCGGTCTGTCCTCGTTAAATTCGTATCGCCACGCCGCCATCGTCCGCTGCGCTTGCGCCACACTGACGAACCCGTTTTCGTTCAAGCACGCATCGCTCAGTCGCCCATTAAACGATTCGATGTAGGCGTTTTGATTTGGCTTCCTAGGCTCAATGTGGCGGATCGTCACGCCATCACGTCCAACCTCCTTGCCATCGGTCAGACGCTAGCGCTTGTCGGGACGCCTTTCAGGGGGGACGTCGATAGGCCCACCTGTCTTACACATCCGGTTACCTATACCCATATTCTATGGTAGATAACTGAATCATATCAATGAGTTGGTGTGGACTATAGAGGACTTGAAGTCCGCATCACCGCTTGCGCTTTAAAATCGCGTGGGATCCAACAGCACCCACTCAAAGCCTCGGGCGCTTAAGCCCTCAATGAGACGCGGTAATGCCTCTAGGGTGTGCCAACCGCGGCCATTGATATGAAAGATCAGAATGTCGCCGGCGCGCGTGCGTTCTAAGGTCTGCGACACCAACGCCTCCGCTTCAATGCGTGGGTCAGGATCCCCCTCCGGCCAACGCCAATGCACCACCTCTAGACCCATACCCCGCACCAGATCAACGGTTCGCTGATCGGCATGCCCACCAGGAAAACGAAACATCGACGGTGGCTTGCCGGTCATCTCTGTCAACAGAGTTTGCGCCCGACTCACCTCGATACGTACCGCCTCATCCGAGAGCAGACGCATGTCACGAGGATGGCTCCAGCTATGGTTTTGAATAGATACCAGGGGACTTTTTGCGAGCTCGCGCACCGCGTCTTGATTGTCTCTCGCGAATCGACCGCCCATGAACACCGTGAAGGGAATCTGATGCGCCAATAAAAATGCCGTGATGCCCTGATCGAGCCGCACACGCTCACCGGCTTCACAGGCATCGAAGGTGAGCGCCACCCACGGGTGGTCGGTGGCCAAGTGCGTGACCACCGTCGGCGGCCAGTCATCAGCCACCGCAGGGGGTGCCGCCTGACCCACCGACAGCACACCGAGCGCGCAAAGCCACACGCACCGCAGGCGTCTCAAGCGGACCACTCCGAACGCAGCACCGACATGATCACCCGATCTGCGGTGGCACCATCCGGGAGTCGATAGGCGGCGCGCAAAAGACCATCCTCGGTGAACCCCGCCCGTCGGTAGGCGCGCCTCGCGCGCTCGTTGTGAGTAAACACATCGAGCCACAGTCGATCGGTGGGGAGCGTAACAAACACCCAGTCCATGAGCGCTCGCAGCACCAAGGCACCGAGTCCCTGCCCAGGTGGGTTGACACAAATGCGCTTTAATTTAGTGCCCTCATGGCGATCCGCCACCGGCTGCAAGATCACAAAGCCTACCTCACCGTCACGCGGGCGGTGCGCGAGCAGATAACGGGTGTCGTCTTGGGCCAGCGCCTGCCGATGCGCCTCGAGTGACCACTGCGCCGTCAAGCGCTCGTGACCTGGCAGACGCTCGGTTGCCATCACAAAGGGGAGATCCTCCGCCACCCCGACTCGTAAGCGCATCGGCTCACGCACACTCTCACACCCCGGCATGTGCCAACAGATCCATCAACTCACGCAAACTCGCGGCGACGGTGGGATGTTTGACACTGAAGTGCAGGGCGAGCTCAATGAGCCCCTGACGGGTGTCGCCTGACCGATCGATCTGCTCGCAATCCGCCACCACCACCTCGATCAGACGCCGCTCCTCCGCACTGAGGGTCGGATGCTGCGCTAACTGCGCATGCAGTTTGGCTAATAACAATTGCAGTGATGATGCAGACACAGTGCCCTCGAATGCGGTGTGACCGCTGTTAAAATACACTCTGCGCGTAAGCACAGGCATTGAGTAAAGGAATCACCTCATCCGGTGTAGCCACACACTGCCACAGCGCTCGATGCGTGTCCTCCAAAAATCGCTCTGCTACGGCGGACTCCAACATCCTGAGCAAAGGATCGAAGTACTGCCGGGTATTGACCATCACGATCGGCCCACCATAGACACCGAGGCGCTTTAAAGTCATGGCCTCGAGCAGCTCCTCTAAGGTGCCATAGCCCCCGGGCAACGCCACCACCGCGCGACTGCGCAGCATCATCTGATGTTTGCGCGAGCGCATGTCCTCAACAATGTGCAGCTCGCTTAAGTGTTCGTGCGCCACCTCCAAATCTTGCAGAAAGCGTGGCATTACCCCGATCACCCGACCGCCGGCAGCGAGCGCACCCTCCGCTAGGGCACCCATCGAGCCGTAGCGGCCGCCGCCATACACCACCACCCGCCCATCCTCCGCCAACAGCGTACCCAGCCGAGCGGCCGCCGCATAAAAAGCCGGATCAGCCCGCGTACTCGCGGCGCAATACACGCACACAGCCCGCTCAGACGATGAACTCACACGCACCTCACAGACAGGCGACTGCCGATACCCAGTGTATCGGCGATCACCCCCTAGGCCTCACTAAATTATCCCACCCCACTCCGGTGGCCAACGAACCTTGAGGGATATAGCGTCCGCCGACTGGCGAGCGATGGCAATTGCGGGATACCGCTAAGCCGGTCACACTCCCCCCCATGACACTCAGCGTGCTGGATATTTTCAAAATTGGCATCGGCCCCTCAAGCTCACACACCATGGGTCCGATGAATGCTGCGCGCCGTTTTGCCCACACCCTGCGCGATCGCAGCTTACTAGAGAGCACCACCCAAGTGGGCGCCCAGTTGTACGGCTCGCTGGCACTCACCGGCCGCGGACATTGCACGGATCTGGCGATCTTATTAGGCCTTGAAGGACACGCCCCAGACGAGCTTGACCCCACCCTCGTCGAGCCCACGCTGCAACGCATTCGCCATCTGAAGCAGCTGCTGCTGGCAGGTGAAAAGCTCATTCACTTTGATGAACCCATGGATGTGCTCTGGCACCGCGATCAAACCTTACCGAGCCACTCCAACGGCATGCGCTTCACCGCACTGGGACTCAGTGGTGAGGTGCTATTGCGTGAAGAGTATTACTCCCTCGGCGGCGGGTTCATCTCGCGCTCAGACGAATTCGATTCACCCTCGGCGGTCGGCATCAAAGTGCACATCCCTTATGACTTTCATTCCGGCTCAGAACTGCTGAGTGTCGCCAAGGAAAATAATCTGGCGCTTCATGAATTGGTGATGGCCAACGAAACCGCCTTTAGACCGAAAGAGCACACCATTGCCCACCTGATGAAGCTCTGGCATGTGATGCAATCGTGCATGGAACGTGGTTTCGCGGCGGAAGGCATTTTGCCCGGCGTGTTAAAAGTGCGGCGTCGAGCGCCCAAACTCAGTCGCCAATTGAATGAGGCGAACCCCACCTCCCCGATGTATGCCATGGACTGGGTGAATGCCTATGCCTTGGCGGTCAACGAAGAAAATGCGGCCGGTGGCCGCGTGGTCACCGCACCCACCAATGGGGCCGCCGGCATCATTCCAGCGGTGCTCGCTTACTACCACCGCTTTGAGCCCGGCGCCTCAGATGAGGGCATGATTCGCTTTCTGCTGGTCAGTGCCGCCATCGGCATGCTGTACAAGAAAAACGCCTCGATTTCAGGTGCAGAAATGGGTTGCCAAGGCGAAGTGGGCGTTGCTTGCTCGATGGCCGCCGCCGGTCTGGTGGCGGCACTGAACGGCAGCAACGAGCAGATTGAAAACGCTGCTGAGATTGGCATGGAGCACAATCTCGGCTTGACCTGTGATCCGATCGCGGGCTTGGTGCAGATCCCGTGTATTGAGCGAAACGCCATGGGCTCCGTCAAAGCGATCAACGCCGCTCGCTTGGCCATGCACGGCGATGGCACGCACAAAGTGTCCCTCGACCAAGTGATTGCCACCATGCGACAAACCGGCGAGGACATGTCCGCCATCTACAAAGAAACCTCGCAAGGCGGTCTTGCGGTGAACGTACCGGAGTGCTGAGTCGACTCAGCCGGTCGCCTGCAAACCCTGCGAGATACCCCCGACACTGGCGATCAGCGCCTCTTGCATATCGCCCACCGGACTACCTGACGCGCGCCAACGGCGCAGCAAGTCAATTTGCATCAAATGCATCGGGTCGATGTAAGGATTTCGAAGCTTCATCGCCCGCTGGATGCTGGTATCCCGATCTAACAAGGCCTGCTCGCCCTTCAGACGTAACACCCAGTCTCGCGTGCGTTGGTACTCAGTCAAGATGGCCGCATAATGATGTTGCTGCTCGGGCGCCGCCAGCGCTGTGTACCACGCGGCAATTTGCATATCAGCAACCGCCACACTGTATTCGACTTCATCGAACAGAGCAGCAAACAAAGGATCCTCGACCAGCATCGCCTGCAAGACACTCGCGCCCTGGCTAGCCGCGACCGCCTCTAAACCCGCGCCGACCCCAAACCAGCCCGACAAAAAGTGCCGACTCTGGCTCCACGCGAACCCAAAGGGCACTGCCCGCAGCGCATCCATACCGACCCGACCGACGCGCGCCGTCGGCCGTGATCCAATTTGCATGCGCTCAATCACATCAATCGGGGTGGCTGCACGAAAATACTCAAAGAACCCTGGGGCCTCGTGCACTCGCGCTCGATAGAGTTGCGCACTCATCGCACTCAAGGTATTCAAAGCAGTCACAAAGGCAGCCGCACGCGGCGCGGGTATCACACGCGCGGCGAGCGCCTGACTGGCGGCCCCGAAGGCCTGCTCCAAACTGCGCATGGCAATCGGTCGCAGCACATAGTGCTGATGAATCACATCCCCCTGCTCGGTGGCTCGCAGCACACCCGAAAAACTGCCGGGTGGTGAGGACTTAAAGAGCGTCGCGACCCGACTGGCACCTCGGCTGGTCGCACTCACTCGACCATGGGCGATGGTGAGTAAGACGTCGGCCTCCTGAGCCACCGCCATCATGTGTGCCTGCGCCTGATACAAAGCCCAACGGGAGGCGATCAAACCCCCTTCTTTGCTGGTGCCATAGCCGACCATCACCCGCTGCTGCTGGCCACGTGCCTGCAAATGACGTTGATAGCTCGGTTCTGCCAAGAGCGTGCGCAAGATGACGCCACTGTCGGTCAGCGCACTCATTGAGTCGAACAACGGCGTGACATCCAGCGGTACCTGAGCGGTGCGCTTATCGATGACATCCGCCCAGCGCGCCAATAACAGCACCGCCAACACATCATCCGCCCCTTCCGCGCCGCTGATCACATAATCACCGATCGCGTCGCGACCATAGCGGTGTCGGGATTGCATAATCTGTTCAAACACCGCCAAGCTGCGACGGCCCGCCGCGTCTAGGAGCACACTCGGTGGCTCATCGTTCTCAAGCGCCAATCGCAGGCGCGCCAAACGCTCCGCGGGGGAGCGCGTAGCAAAATGGGCATCACCCAAACCTTGACCGACGACTGAGCGATGCACCTCGGTGTGCTGACGCACATCGAGGGTCGCTAAATAAAATTGAAAGGTGTCGAGACGTCGCAGCAAGCGATGGACATAAAACAAGCCCGCGTTGCCACCGCGGTGGGCAGCCAAACTATCCGCCATCAACTGCAGATCCGAAGCCAACTGCGCCGCCGACTCATAGCGGTGCGGCAGGCCTTCATAGGTGTTCTTCAGCAACAGTGCAATCTGCGAGCAAAATTGCCGATAAGGCATCGAATCGTGGCGTGCGGGCGCGCTTTCGCGCGCCTCGGGCAACGCCGCTACATACTGATTGATTCTGGCGTGTAAGGCACTCGAGACGCCTGCTCGCGTGGCACTTTGGGAGAGTTTTTCGCCGAGCCGTTCGACTTCTTGAAAATAGCTTTTCAGAATGACCACGTGTTGCCGTTGTAAGGTTTCACGAATCACTTTGGCATGCACATCGGGCGCGCCATCCATATCGCCGCCGACCCACGAACCAAAACGCAGAATCCTTGGAAGCTCGCTCACCGCCACTGGGGTATGAAAGGTTTTCTCAATGGCCGCTGCTAAGCCTTCGTAAAAACCCGGCACCAGGCGATACAAGATCTCCGCCAAGAAAAACAGCACGTGCTCGCGCTCATCATCAACGGTCAAGCGATTGCGCGGATGTTCTTCGGTTTGCCAACCCGACGTCAGCTCCGTTCGAATCTGCTCCCAACTGGCGCGCCGCTCCATTGGGGTCATCGACGGATCTAAGCGATCCAACAGCAAGTCAGTCACCCGCTGTTGCTTACGCAAAATCGTGCGACGCGTCGATTCGGTCGGATGCGCAGTAAACACCGGGTAAATCACCAGCGACGTGAGTAGCTGATCTAAGTCCGCGCGCGTCACGCCATCCGCCACCATGGCCGCGAGCGCCTCCTCCAGTCCACCCGGCTGCGGCTGATCAGAGTGATTCAGATACTCTCGCCGGCGCCTAATACGATGAACTTTTTCCGCTAAGTTCACTACCTGAAACCAAGTGGAGAACGCGCGCACCAGATCGCGCGCTTCACTGGGCTCACGACCCGTCGTTCGACTGAGCAGCTCCGCCTCCCCGTCCGCCTCGCCATCGCGACGGCGAATGGCCGCAACGCGATCGCCTTCTACGCGCTCAAAACAGACGCTGCCGCATTGTTCAAGCAAAATCTCGCCGACCAGCGCACCCAAGGCATGCACGTCATCACGCAGCGGCTCATCTTTGGCAGGAAACTGGATGGTGTGGCGATACATCGGTGAGGGGAATCCGAGGAGCGGACAGGAACATCTTATGATAACAGGCAAAGCCCCTTCACCTCTGCGTATGCGTGCCTCGCTCAGGGCGTTTTGTGCCAAAATGCCGCCCCACGCCGCCGGCGCCCCGAGACGTCGGATGACGCTGAACGACACTGGATGCGTTGGAACGACACTGAGGATCCCCAATGGATGTCATCACGGCCCTCACCCACCGCGGCTCGACTCGTGCGTTTTTACGCGACGCGGTGCCCAAGACTTTAATCGCTTCTATTTTGGATGCGGCCCGCTTCGCGCCCAGCGGCAGCAATATTCAGCCATGGGAAGTGCATGTCACCCAAGGCACGGTGCGCGATGCCATCGTCACCGCCGTCACGGAGGCGGCCAGAGGCCCCACCGATGCACACACCCCCGAGTACGCCTATTACCCCACCACGTGGTATGAGCCTTACATCGGACGACGTCGCGCGTGTGGCTGGGGGTTGTATAGCCGCTTAGGGATTATCAAAGGCGATCATGTGCGCTCACAGGCCCAGGAACTGCGCAATTTTTGCTTCTTCGATGCACCCGTCGGGGTGTTCTTTTTTCTCGACCCTGCGCTCACCGTGGGCAGTTGGCTCGACACCGGCATGTTCATTCAGTCAGTGCTGTTGGCCGCCGAAGGCCACGGGTTGGCTAGCTGCCCGCAGGCGGCTTGGCTGCCTTTTCATCGAATCATTAAGTCTCATCTTGAGGTGCCCTTAGAGCGGCGCTTAGTGTGCGGCATGGCACTGGGGTATAAAGATCCTCAGGCGTCCGTCAATGACTATCGCCCTGGACGGATCGATGCGCAGGCCTTCACCACCTGGCACACGGACGCTGCCCCACCATGAAACCGATCCTTAGAGCACCGGGCGATGCGGTGCTTGGCATTGCCTTGACCGTTATCGGCGCGGCTGGCTTTGCCTGCAAAGGCGTGTTTGCCAAACTGCTGTATGCCGATGGCTGGACCGTCAACGCGGTGATCACCACCCGCGCGTTCTTAGCCTTACCGCTGATCGCTTTGTGGACCATCCATTCGATCGGCTGGCGGTCATTACGTCAACTCAATGGCCGAGCCATCGCCGCCGCGGCACTCGCCGGTATCCTCTGCTATTACGTCGGCATGCTGCTCGATTTTCAGGCGCTCGTCCTGATCCATGCGAGTGTGGAGCGCGTGTTGCTGTTCTCCTACCCCTCTATGATCGTGATTCTGTATGCACTGATCTATCGAGAACGCCCCGCCACCCACGTCTTAATTGCCTTAGCACTCACCTATGCCGGCATTTTAATGGTGGTCACTGGCCTCGATATGCGCGTATTTAAAAGCAACCTGACCGGTGCGGGGCTTGTGTTGGCCGGTGCGCTGACCTCCGCCTTCTATTATCTGGTCAGCGACCGATATACCCCGCGCCTTGGCAGCATCGCCTTTACTTTTTTTGCGCTGTCAGCCGCCACCGCCTGCCTCTTTGGACATTTTTTAATCGTATCGGACGCATCGGTCAGGGTCTGGAACCCCACCGGCACAACGGTCATGGCCTGCCTTGTAGTGCTCGGCACCGTGCTGCCCATGCTCGCGATCGCCGAGGGCGTGCGTCGATTGGGTGCACCGCGCGCTGCCATCGTGAGCACCGTGGGACCCCCCATCACTGTTTTTCTTGGCATCTGGCTATTGGATGAGCGCCTCACTACACCCCAGTGGTTGGGCATGGCACTCATTGTGGCAGGCATTTTAAATCTCGAAGTGGGCCAGAAGCGCCCAACCGCCACGCCCGTCTAATCCAAAGTGCGCCACCGCACGAACACCGCTGAGGAGGAAACGGAGCCATTCACTGCTATGATAGGGAACCATTTTAGGTGCCTCGAGTCTTCTTATTAAGACCACCTGCAGGGAGTTGCTCATGTCTATTCATCACCGCCTCATGACCGTCGTTTTATCCCTCGCCCTGACCACCAGTGCGCTGGCCGGCACCCGCGAAGACGCCCGACTGGCGGATGCCACGGCCGTCTTAAACGACACACAGTCGATGCCTGACTCCTCGGTTCCCAACTGGCTCCTACAACGCGCGGAAGCCATCGCGGTGCTGCCCACCGTCGTCAAGGTCAGTATGATTTTTGGGGGTCGTGGTGGCAAAGGAGTGCTGTCCGCACGCGACACCAACGGCCACTGGAGCAACCCCGTATTCATTAACTTGGCAGGGGGCAGCATCGGCTTTCAAGCCGGCATCCAAACCAGCGACATTATTTTGATTTTCACCACCCGCCGAAGCCTAGAAGGCGTCACCGGCGGCAAGCTCACCTTAGGAGTGGACGCGTCAGTGGCCGCAGGCCCGGTCGGCCGGCAGGCGTCTGCCGCAACCGACATTGGACTGTCAGAAGTCTATTGCTACTCACGCTCGAAGGGATTGTTTGCGGGGGTGGCGATCGATGGTTCGATCATCACCATCGATGGCTCTGCCAATGAAAGCTACTATCAGCACCCGGGCATCTTGGGCTCCGAGATCATGGCGGCCGGTGGTCCGATGGCACCGGCCAGCGCGCGCCCCTTGCTACAAAAACTTGAGCATGTGACTGGGACGACACCCAGCGCTAAGAGCACCCCAGCGACCCGCGACAGTGCCCCCAGCGCACCGACGCCGCCGAGCGATGGCCGCGCCTTAGAATCCGGTGGCGCATCGAGCTTTCCACTGGATGACAAAAAAACACACTGAACGAGTCAACTACGTTCAGAACAAGGCACCACCTGAGCTCACGCCTCCTCAACGCTTAGGCGGCATTCGCCAACAGCCACGCGCTTAAGGTCTTTACGTGCTCAGACTCGGTGCGGCCGTTGGCTAGCAGCCCGTGTCGTGCCTGGTGGGCCAATGGCTTTGCGGCGGCACGATCCGGATAGACACGCTCTAATGCCGCATCTCTTTCTTCCACATCACTCTCACCCCAACCCTCATACCCGGTGATGGGGGTCTGTCGCGTCAAGCACACGGCGTTGCAGGGTAGGCCGACCGTGCCAACAGGGGCACTCAGCGAAGCCCCCCGCAACACAAAAAGGGGACGCGCACGCCCGACTCCTGACACAGGCGCGGATGGCGGCAGTTGATCTCTACGCCTTGACACGGTACCGTCTCAGCGTAGACCACGCGTCCACACACTAAAACGCCTCATTTTAACGGGTAAAGGGAAATTCATGGCCAATCGAGTGCTTGACTTTAAAACGCTCTCCGCACCCCTAGAGACCGATGCACCATGGCCCGGCACCGCGGTCAGTGGCGATCCGCACACGAAGACGTGGAACCTACACACCTCAGACGACGGCAAGCTGTTGGCAGGCATCTGGGAATCCAGTCCCGGCGTGTGGTCCATTCAATACGACGCGTGGGAGTACTGTCACTTATTAGCCGGCCGCTGCACCATCGAAGTGAAGGGCCAGCCACCCGTAGAACTCAAAGCCGGCGATGTGTTTGTTGTGGAAGCCGGTGCACAAGGCATTTGGACGGTGCACGAGACCATCCGCAAATACTATGTCTTTGGTTTAGGACACTGAGTGCGCGCGACGCACATCAGCCAGACGCCCGTCGCTGCCATCGGCTAGCACTCGTTTCTTGAGATCGACCGACCCACAGCACAGAGAGTCCTGATGAGCACCCCCAGCAAAGGCCACTATGGCCTACGAGCCACTTGTCTCAGTTTTCCAGAGACCCTATCGCAGTCGGTGGCCAACATCTCACCGACGCTCACCCCGGTCGTCATCGTCCCCTTGGTCTTCGCCTCCGCAGGTCCTGCCACGTGGCTTGCCTACCTGTTCGCGACCATTGGACTGGTGCTGGTGGGCACTAACATCAACCAATTCGCTAAACGATCGGCCACGCCGGGATCGCTGTACTCCTACGTGACCCGAGGGCTTGGCATCAACGTAGGCTTTGTCACCGGCTGGTGTCTGATTCTGGCGTACCTATTGACCGCCTCGTCTGTTCTATCGGCGTCGGTCAATTACGCGGGCTTACTGCTGGATACGCTGCAGTGGCACACACCGCCACTGGTCTTGTTCGCCATTGGCTCAGGACTCGCGTGGTGGACCGCCTATCGAGATGTCAATTTATCCACGCGCGTCATGCTCATACTGGAAGTTGCCTCGATGCTGCTGATCCTGGTAGTCGGCGTACTCATCGTCGACAAACATGGCAGTGCGCTGGACACGAGCCAGCTGGACGTATCGCATTTAGATCTACACGGCCTCAAAGCAGGACTGATTCTTGCCTTCTTTAGTTATGTAGGCTTCGAGAGCGCCACCACCTTAGGTGAGGAGGCACGCAATCCACTCAGAACGATTCCACGCTCAGTTATTTTGTCTGCGATTATCAGCGGCCTATTTTTTATGGTCACTGCGTATATCGCGGTGCTGGGCTTTAAGGGTCTGCCGGTTGCATTGGGCGACAGCACTGCGCCATTCAATGATTTATCAGCCAGCATCGGCCAACCGATGCTGGGCGTACTGATTTCGATCGGCGCGGTCATCAGTCTATTCGCGTGCACCTTAGCCAGCATCAGTGCGGGCGCTCGCATCATTTTCACGATGGGTCGGCATGGGATCTTGCATCCGCAACTCGCCAAAGCCCACCTGACCAATGACACACCGCATCATGCGGTCTCGATCGCAGCCCTACTGGTGTTTTTGGTGCCGGCGGCTTTGTTACATGAAGGAATTTCGGTACTCGACATCTTTAATGACTTAAGCACCATCGCGACTTATGGCTTTCTGGTCGTGTATGTGGCCGTGTCACTGGCGGCACCCGTCTATTTAAAGCGCATTGGCAAGCTCACCTTATCGAGCATGTGCATCTCTGCGCTGGCCATCGCCTGCATGATCCCGCCCATGATTGCCACGGTCTGGCCACGCCCCGCTGCCCCTCTCGATGTATTTCCGCTCTACTTTGTTCTTTATCTCCTCGTCGGCATCGGCTGGTACGGTTGGGTGCGTACGCGGCCCATGAGCACCGTGCTCGCCGGCGTAACACGGGATCAGTCGGCCGACTACCGATCTGAACTCCACTGACCACGTACGCCACGCGACTGCACTCGACACCGCACTCGCGCACTCTGTGCTGAGCTCCCATGAACCAGCCCAGCGAACTTAAAATCGCATGGTGTGCAGCGGCACTCACCAGCACCCATTTTTCGGTGCGTACCGCCATGCCGCTGCTGCTCAGTGCCTTGGCCGCTGCACACCGTTTATCCGATAGCCAATTAGGTGATATTGGCGCCTGCTACAGCATCGGCGCCACACTGATCGCGCTCAGCGCTCCTTTCTGGTTGCGCTGGTCACCGCTTCGAGCAGCGACCACGGTCTTTTTGTTAATCGGTGGCAGCGCCTTAGCGGCCGCGATCAACTGTCAATCGGTCGCCGCCTTGATGACGGTCTTCACGCTCTCCGGACTCGGGTTTGGCGGCGTCTATACGCTGATGATTGCCCTGCTGGCACAAAGCAGCAACCCCAGTCGCGCCTTTGCATGGCAATGGGGACTGGGGAGCGCACCGGGCGTGCTGTTACTGCCTGTGATGCCCTTACTGGCCCGTCCTGGTGGCGACAAAGTGCCGCTCTTCGTGCTGCTGTTGGCCACGAATGCCCTCGTCGCCCTGACCGCGGCACTGCTGCCGAAACGCGCTTCCCTCACGCCCCCGCGCGCTGCGGTTCAACGAGGCGCAACAGACACTCATCGTCATCTGCCCGTGGTCCTTGCCTTAGGCGCTGTCATGGGGGCGTATCTTGGGATCACCGGCGCGTGGTCTTTCTTGGACCGTGTGGCCCTGCAGGCGGGTCTTACTCCGCAGTACTCGGGCACGGTGCTGGCGATCGCCGTCGCCACCAGCAGCGTCGTGGCACTGGTGACCGGTGAGTGGGGTCGCATCGGTGCCCGACGAGTCCCCATGACCCTGGCGTTCATCAGTGTATTGGCGGGTCTATTTTTAATTAGCTATTGGCCAACACCCGTGGGCTTTGCTGTCGGTGCCACGTTATTCGTGACCTTAGCCACTTTTGTACTGACCTTTAGCTTAAGCCTCGTGGCACGGCTCGATATCACCGGCCATGCCGCGGCGCTACCCGCAGCGGTGCTCGGCATGGGATCGATTGTAGGTCCCGCCATGGCGGGTCACGTCTACCAGGCGCTGGGTGTCCACCACATGATGATCAGTTGTGCCCTCAGCCTGATGCTCGCCTGGGTGGCCTATATGAGTGCTTACCCCACCCGCTGAGCGCCCGACGACACCTCTCATCTGCGCGCACACCTTAGGTCGCGTCCGCTGCCCTCTTAGGCACACGAAACCACAGTGATTTGATGCACTCGAGTCCAAGCAGACTCAATACCCCAATCACCAGACAGGCAGCGACGTCATCCCCATGTAAGCGTCCAAAGCGAAATAAAGTCCGCGCGGGCGGCCACGCCAAACTGACCGCGAGCAAGGAGACCACCCCCGCGAGTAGCAACCACAGCACCTTATTTGGCCGCCTCAGTGCCTCCGAAAGAGAGGACTCAAAGGAACGGTTCACAATAATGAGCCCCATGTTGATGAGCACAAGACACGCAAACACCAACGCGCGCATATCAGGCTCCGGCATCTTCATCGCGACCGCTGTGAATAGCACACCAGCCACCACCATGAACGCGACCCCACCCTGAATCAGCGCCCACACCATGCGCCGCGGTATCAACAGCCGCACCGTGGCGCCGCGGGGCGGCCGATGCATCACATCGCGCTCCTCGCTCTCCGCCTCAAACACCATAGAGCACGCTGGATCAATGATCATTTCCAAAAAAGCAATGTGAATCGGCGCCAGCATCAGTGGCAATCCAAATAGCAAGGGCAACATCGCGATGCCAGCAATAGGAATATGTACCGCAATAATGTATTCAACGGCTTTGCGCAGATTGTCGTAAATCCGGCGACCGAGACGGATCGTTTTAACGATGGAGCCAAAATCATCATCGAGCAACACCAAAGCGGCCGCCTCACGCGCCACATCGCTACCCCGACCCCCCATCGCCACACCAATATGTGCCGCCTTAAGCGCCGGCGCATCATTGACGCCATCACCGGTCATGCCCACGATCTCACCATTGGCCTTCAGACTCTGCACAATCCTGAGCTTCTGATGCGGCCGCACGCGGGCATAGATGCATGTGGCGCGAACACGCTCTGTGAGCTCCGCGTCGCTGAGCGCCTCGAGCTCATCCCCCGTGAGGTAGCGCGAGACGTCAAGACCCGCTTGCCGACCGATCGCGCACGCCGTCGCCGGATAATCCCCGGTCACCATCACCACACGTATCCCTGCGGAATGGCACTCGGCCACCGCGGCGGCCACACTGGCACGCACCGGGTCTGCAAAAGCGACACAACCCAAGTAGCTAAAACGAAATTCGGTCGGCGAATCGGGCAACTCTGTCTGCTGAGCGCCCATGAGGATATCGGCCCGCGCGACAGCAAGCACTCGCATGCCCTGAGCGGCGACGACATCCATCTGCTTAAGCACCTCTGCATAGTCCGCGGAGGGCATCCGACACAGCTGCGCGATCGCCTCGATACTCCCTTTGGCAACCGCAAATCGGTCACGGCTTGAGTCATCTACCAGCACATTGACGACTGCACTTAACTGGGGACTGATGCCGTAGGTTCGCACTAAGCGAAGGGTGTCGCTTAAGGACTCACGAACCTCTTGCCGGTCGGTCGCCACGGCGTATAAGGCCACATCCATGGGATCAACAGGATCTCGCTGGCAAGCCCATACCGCAGTCGCCAACACGTCGCGCGACACCGCGGGCAGCGGCAGCAACCCCAAAGCACTGAGCGGCCCTGTGGATCCACTAACCGACACCACACGCATGCGATTTTCTGTGAGTGTCCCTGTCTTATCCGTACACAACACGGTGATCGAACCCAGTGACTCGACGGCACTCGCACGACGAGTCAGCACTCTCGCCTGAGAGATGCGCCACGCACCCATCGCCATAAAGACCGTCACCACCAGCGGAAATTCCTCAGGCAACATCGACATGCCAAGCGCAATGCCACCCAACAGGCCCTGCAGCCACGAACCCCTCAACAGCCCAAATAACAGGACTGACAGTAATCCGGTCAGGGCGCCGACGATCGCAAAGTCACGAACCAACCACCGCAGCTCCTGATGGAGTCGCGGCTGCTCGGTGTCAATTGAACCGATCGCTTTGCCGATCTTTCCCATTTCACTTTGCGCGCCCGTCCCATAGACCATGGCCTTGCCGGCGCCACGCACAACGAGCGTGCCCGCGAACACGTTATTCTGCGTCAGTGCCGCTGGCTGCACGTCGAGGGTGGTCATGAGATAGTGGGTCGCGTCCGATTTTTTTAAGACCGGCAAAGACTCTCCCGTGAGTAAAGACTCATCTACCATCAGATCATCGGCGGTCAGCAAGGCCGCATCCGCCGGCACCCGTTCACCCTCCGACAGCACCAGTAAATCGCCTGGCACCACCTCACGTCCGGGGATTTGCAGACGATGTCCGTCACGGATCACCAGTGCTCGTGGGCTTGCGAGCTGACGAAGCGCATCTAATACTTTTTCGCTGCGCCATTCCTGTACCAAAGTGATCACAACGGACAAGGAGGCAAAGATCAGCAACAAAATCGCCTCGAGTCGATCCCCCAGCAAGAGATAGACGATGCCACCGGCGATCAGAAGCGCGAACATGGGCTCCTTGAGCACCTGAGCCAAAATGCGCAACGGCCCCCGCTGATCGGGCGTCGGCAACTCGTTATAGCCCGCCGTTGCCAAACGCGCAGCGGCCACCTGGCGACTGAGACCGGCCAGTGACGTTTTAGAAGTCATGAGGTGAGATCACGCACGTTATCCTCCATTGTCACCACGTCATCCACGTGGCGACCCTCGCACACAGCAGAATAACGGGTCCATTTCCCATAATCGATCACGCCTGCGTGAATGCACAGGGAGAGATCATCCAGCGCGCGCGGCGGGCGCCAAGGCAAGGCGCACTGGCCACCCGCACCGATCACACCCTACTCAGAGGCTACGTGGGCCACCGGCGCCCGACCATAGGTGTTTCACGTTGGACGAGCGCGCAACCTCGCCCATCAGCCGACCGCACAGGGCACATCCTTCAGCGCATCGCCGCCGCCCGTCTCAGCGAGCCACTGGCCTGATTGTAAGTGACTGATTATTAGATTTTTTTAGTTGTTCTGGGACGCTTTCCGTCCAACCTCTGCGCACGACACGGTCTGCATACGCTTCTTTCGATAGAGACAGTCAATGGATTGCATCGAAACAATGAGTTGGATGAGTCATGCAAAAGGGGCCACAGTCACACCCCTTGACGACACGTCCGATGGAGATTGAGGAGAACACCATGTCAGTTGAATCCAAATGCCCCTTCGCGGGTAATGCGCGGCCGCACACCGTCGCTGGCACCCCATCGAATACTCACTGGTGGCCGCATCAACTGAAGCTGAGTGGCTTGCACCAACACTCGGCCAAGTCAGATCCCCTGGGTGAGGCGTTCAACTACGCAGAAGAATTTAAGCGCCTTGACTTGGATGCCCTCACCCAAGATCTTCATGCCCTGATGACGGATTCGCAGTCCTGGTGGCCGGCAGACTTTGGCCACTACGGACCTTTATTCGTACGCATGGCATGGCACAGCGCCGGCACCTACCGTGTCGCCGACGGCCGTGGTGGTGCGGGCACCGGCAACCAACGCTTCGCCCCTCTGAACAGTTGGCCAGACAACGTCAACCTCGACAAGGCACGGCGGCTGCTGTGGCCGATTAAGCAGAAGTATGGGCGGAAGATTTCATGGGCCGATTTGATGATTCTGACCGGCAATGTGGCGCTGGAATCGATGGGATTTAAGACCTTCGGTTTTGCGGGTGGGCGTGCGGACATCTGGGAACCGGAAGAAGATATCTACTGGGGGTCGGAGAAGACGTGGCTGGATGATCAGCGCCACCGCGGTGACCGTGAGCTTGAAAATCCGCTCGCCGCTGTGCAGATGGGCCTCATTTATGTCAACCCAGAAGGTCCAAACGGCCATCCGGATCCGATCGCATCCGCGCGCGATATCCGCGAGACCTTTGCGCGCATGGCGATGAACGATGAAGAGACCGTGGCACTCATCGCCGGTGGCCACAGCTTCGGCAAAACCCACGGTGCCGGCGATGCGGCACTGGTCGGGCCCGCGCCGGAGGCGGCCGACATTGAGGAGCAAGGTCTTGGCTGGAAGAGTCGCTTTGGTACGGGCCAAGGGCGTGACGCCATCGGCAGCGGTCTTGAAGTCACCTGGACCCGCACCCCGACCCAGTGGAGCCACGACTACTTCAAGAATCTATTCAGCTACGAGTGGGAACTCACCAAGAGCCCAGCAGGCGCGCACCAGTGGCAGCCAAAAGCAGGCGCGGGAGCGGGTTCAATCCCAGATGCCCACGATCCCTCGCGGGCGCACGCACCGGCCATGCTGACCACCGATCTCGCCTTGCGATTCGATCCTGTGTATGAGGCGATTTCAAGACGCTTCTATAAGAATCCGGATCAGTTCGCCGACGCGTTTGCGCGCGCTTGGTTCAAGCTGACGCACCGCGATCTTGGCCCGCGGACGCGTTACTTAGGCGCGCTCGTGCCTAAGGAGACGCTGCTGTGGCAAGACGCCATTCCGACCGTGGATCACCCGCTGATCGACGCGCAGGATACGGCCACGCTGATGACCCAGATTCTGGCATCGGGACTGTCGATCTCTCAGTTGGTCACAACCGCGTGGGCATCGGCTGCCACTTTCCGGGGCAGCGACAAGCGCGGTGGCGCCAACGGCGCGCGCATACGGCTGGCGCCCCAGAAGGATTGGGAAGTCAATCAACCCGCTGAACTGGCTAAGGTGTTGCAGACACTCGAGGGCATTCAGAAAACCTTCAACGACGCACAGGTCGGGGGCAAGAAGATATCGCTGGCTGATCTGATCGTGTTGGGCGGCTGCACCGCCGTGCAAGCCGCCGCAGAAAAAGCAGGTCACCCTATCCGCGTGCCCTTCTCCCCCGGACGCATGGATGCATCGCAGGCGATGACCGATGTGCACTCGTTCGCGGTACTGGAGCCTGCTGCTGATGGATTCCGAAACTACGTCCGAAAAGGAATGGAAGACGCCGCCGCTGAGCAGCTGATCGATCGAGCACAATTAATGACACTCACCGCTCCTGAGATGACCGTGCTGATCGGCGGCTTGCGCGTCTTGAATGCAAACGTCGCCCAGTCGACGCACGGCGTGTTCACCCAGCGACCGGGGACATTGACCAATGACTTCTTCGTTAATCTTCTCGACATGAAAACGAAGTGGCAGAAATCGGCTACCGGCGAGGGCGTCTTAGAGGGGCGCGATCGGCTCACTCAGGAACTCAAGTGGACGGGCACCGGGGTAGATCTCGTGTTTGGTTCGAACTCACAGCTACGAGCCTACGCGGAAGTCTATGCGTGCAGCGACTCCCAGCAGACCTTCGTGAATGACTTTGTGGCCGCTTGGACCAAAGTCATGCATCTAGATCGCTTCGACCTGACCTGAGCGCACACGATCGCAGGTAAACGCCGCCGCAGCCAAGCCAAATCAAGCCCGTCATGTCGGTGAAACAAGGACCGGCGACGGGTTGGGCCACGCGCAGCCGATGGCACAAGCGCCTTGCACGCGGGCGCTGACCGTTTCGCGACCTCACGGATGGAAACGGCGTTTGTCGGTGGCAGGGCTCTGCAGCGCGATCTTCTGTCTCTGCCCATTCGTATTCAGGCACGCACCACCGGCTCACCGCACGGGTAGACGACGCCATGGCATTGCACCGGAGAGTCGACAGCGCAGGTGTCAGCTGTGTGCGTGCGCCCCATTCGCATCCCTTGCCTCGCATGGGATGGGGCTTTGGGAGCTGCCTCAGGAGGTCAAACGACCGCTTTGGACAGGACTTGCCAGTTGTACAGGACTTGCACAGGTCTATTTGAAGAATTACATTGACAAAACGTGAACAAATTTTAATAATTTGGCACTGAAGGGCAAAAATACCAAAGTCTGCTCAGGGCGTCGTGCTCGATTGATTACCTTTTTCTATTTCTTTAGAGGTGTATGCAAATTATTCGGAAGTCCATGGCGGTGGTGGCCGCTATGTTAGGACTTGTTATCGGGTTAGCGGGATGCCACCACTCCTCCTCTCACTTGGTGTCGATCGCCGTAGCCGCCTCCAACTCCAGCATCGCCATCGGCGCGACCTCGCAACTGACCGTGAGCGGAACGGACTCGGACGGGAAGATCGTTGCGCAATCAACCGGCCTGAAGTATTTCTCGTCGGCAACAGCGGTCGCCACGGTCAGCTCCACGGGATTAGTGACCGGCGTAGGCCCCGGCACCGTAACGATCACCGCGACATCGGCCGACCTCACCGCGTCGGTTCAGATCAGAGTCTTCGCCACTTACGTTCAAGTGCTGCATGCCTCGCCTGACGCACCCGCGGTCGATGTCATTTTAGACGGCGTCAAAGCGATCTCGAATTTGGACTTCGGTCAGGGCAGCCGCGTTGCCGTCTTGACGCCTGGCACGCACAGCGTCTCGGTACAGGCGCGGACCCCCGGCTCTCCAACCACTGTCGTCGCGCCGACCGACTTGCCTCTGGAAGCAGATACACAGTACGTCGTCATTGCCGAAGGCGCTGTGGCTAATCTAGGGCCCCAGATCTTCACTCGACCCGTGCCACCGGTCACCTCCACCCAAGCGCGCGTGCAGGTCTTCCATGCCGCACCTAATGCGCCATCCGTGGACGTGTACGTGACTGCGCCAACGGCGGCTTTAGCCGAGGCAACGCCACTGGGCACCTTCAGTTTCAAGGGCACGCTTGGACCGGTGTCGGTGCCAGCGGGTACGTACCAGATCCGGGTGACGGTCGCCGGGCAGCCGACAGAGGTCGTGTTCGACTCGGGCTCAGTGTCCCTGCCCGCCGGCGCCGACCTCTTGGTCGTTGCAGAGCAAAATACGGGCCCCGGATCGGCCCCCATCACGCTCGCAGTCACCGATGCAGCTGGCAATAATAGCCAGATCCTAGACGTCGGCACGCCCGCCACGGTTCGCGTCATTCACGACGTTGCCGATGCACCGGCGGTTAACGTGTATGCGAACAGTAGCTTCGACTCGCCCGTCGTGTCTTCGCTGGCCTTTTCTCACTTCACCAACTACTTGTCACTCCCTCCCACGTTTCTCCAGAGTGTCCAGGTAACGCCTGCCAGTAACTCGAGTGTGGTGGTCATCGATACCCCACTGACACTGGCTGCAGGGCGTCAGTACTCCGTCTACGCGGTCGGCACGCTGGCCACCATTGAGCCTCTGGTCACGACCGATGATCGGCGTCGACTGGCGACGCAAGCTAAAATTCGAGTGGTCCACGGCTCACCGACCGCAGGGGACGTCGACGTCTATCTGACGGCCCCCAACGCGGGGATCGCGACGGCCACCCCCGTCTTGACGTCGGTGAAGTTCAAGGACTTCACAGGCTTCCTTAGCCTGGCGGCCGGCTCATACGATGTCACCGTGACGTCGGCCGGCACCCAGACCGCGGTCATCGGTCCAGCGACGATCAGGGTCGCGAACCGTGGCATCTATACCGCCGTTGCGCGTGACGCCGTAGATGGCGGAGCGCCGATCGGTCTGATCTTGCTCGATGATTTCGCAATACCCTGAAGTCCGCCTGAAGGGTAACTAACGGGTCGGGGGCGGCGGTGTAGAACGCAGCCCCCGAACCACACTCAATCACTCTATCGACGTTCGATGCGATCACCCGCGTCAGTCGAGACCAGCGTGTAACTCCTCAATCATTCGATCGCGCGTTTTGAGGAGCACGGCAAGCTCAGGCGATTGCCAGGTCATACCGACGACATTTCGCTCGTCGTCCAGTTGAATATCGCGCAACTCGGGAAAGAGAACCTCATGAATAGGTAATCCCTTGGCTTGCTGATGGAATCCGGGGCACGCCAGCCGCTACGCCTTCTCCCCCACCGGTCACTCCGCAGATTTAAAGGGAACTCCGCATCCCCCGATCCCGCAGTAGCCATTTGGATTCTTCGCGAGGTACTGCTGGTGATACTACGCCCTGACCTCGGAACTCCCATAGAAACCCCGCGTTTACGGTGTCGGTTGGCCCGTGCCGGTCGACTTTCGGTAGACCTCAACGTCGTTCCAG